>NZ_JBEPNE010000003.1:0-496946 GCF_040546125.1 Pseudomonas sp. UYEF17 | reverse complement strand
CAGCAGTGAAACGATGCATCGCCGATGGTAGTGTGGGGTTTCCCCATGTGAGAGTAGGTCATCGTCAAGATTCATTTCGCAAAACCCCTATCTGCGCATGCAGGTAGGGGTTTTGTCTTTCTGGCCCTATAAAATTCAGGCCTCACTCAAATCCCCCGACCCTACCTTGTGCGAATCCCCCGGCCTTGTGCGATCCCTGTAGGAGCGGCCTTGTGTCGCGATCGGGCGCGCAGCGGCCGTAAAGCCTGTATCCCGGGTCTCACAGGTAAACCGCGGCGCCTGGATTGCGGCCGCTGCGCGCCCGATCGCGACACAAGGCCGCTCCTACAAAGGTCGCGCAGGCCCGCTGTTATGTTGCCTCCCACAATTCAGACGGTTAATGGCACTACGCCATACTCTCCGTATGGTACCTACGTGATATCGTTTCCCTCATCCCCAGCGCCAGCCAGAGACCTCCCGATGCCCAATACCACTCACCTCCAACCCGGCTTCATGATCGTTCACGGCAACCGCCTCGACGACCTGCGCAGCCTGGTGGTGAGCTGGATGCGTCGCTACCCCTTGGCACCTCTGGAAAACGAAATCGCCCTGGTGCAAAGCAATGGCATCGCCCAATGGCTCAAACTTGCCCTTGCCGAAGACCCTCAGGACGATGACCAGGGTGGTTGCGGTATCGCCGCCGCCATCGACGTGCAACTGCCAGGCAGCTTCATGTGGCAGCTGTACCGCAGCGTGCTGGGCCGTGACGAAATTCCCGAAGTCTCCCTGCTCGACAAGGCACCGCTGACCTGGCGTCTGATGCGTCTGCTCCCGGCCTTGATCGAACGCCCGCATTTCGAGCCGTTGCGACGCTTCCTCACCGACGACAGCGACCTGCGCAAGCGCTATCAGCTCGCCGAGCGCCTGGCCGACCTGTTCGACCAGTATCAGGTTTACCGCGCCGACTGGCTCAAGGACTGGGCCGCTGGCGAGCACATCCTCAACACCGCTCGCGGTGAGCGCAAGGCGCTGCCCCCGGGCAACCGCTGGCAGGCCGAGTTGTGGCGTGCATTGCTGGAGGATGTTGGCGAGCAGGGCATGGCGCAGAGCCGTGCCGGCGTACATCAACGCTTCATCGAACGTATCAACAGCCTGGAGCAGGCACCTGCCGGTCTGCCGGCCCGGGTGATCGTATTCGGTATCTCCTCGCTGCCAGCCCAGGCCCTCGAGGCACTGGCCGGCCTGGCACGCTTCAGCCAGGTGCTGCTGTGCGTGCACAACCCCTGCCGCCACCACTGGGCCGATATCGTTGCCGACAAGGACCTGCTGCGCCACCAGTACAAGCGCCAGCAACGCAAGCAGGGCATGCCCTTGCAACTGGACGACCAGTCGCTGCACCAGCATGCCCACCCTTTGCTGGCCGCCTGGGGCAAACAAGGCCGCGACTACATCAACCTGCTCGACAGCTACGATGACCCCGGCAGTTACCAGGGCGTGTTCAGCGACGGTCGCATCGACCTGTTCAGTGACGGCTCGCCCACCACGCTGCTCAACCAGTTGCAGGACGACATCCTCGAACTGCGTCCGCTCGCAGAAACCCGCGAGCAGTGGCATCCAGTCGACCCGGCGAAGGACCGCTCGATCCGCTTCCACATCGCCCACAGCCCGCAACGTGAAGTGGAGATCCTCCACGATCAGTTACTGGCCCGGTTCAGCGCCGACCCAACCCTGCGCCCACGTGACGTAATCGTCATGCTGCCGGCCATCGATACCTACGCGCCGCATATTCGCGCCGTTTTCGGCCAGTTGCAGCGCAACGATCCGCGCTACATCCCGTTCACCCTGACCGACCAGGGCCAGCGTGGCCGCGAACCCTTGCTGATTGCCCTCGAACACCTGCTCAAGCTACCGGACAGCCGCTTCGCGGTCAGCGAAGTGCTCGACCTGCTGGATGTGCCGGCAGTCCGCGCCCGTTTCGGCATACGCGAAAACGACCTGCCCACGCTGCACCGCTGGATCGAGGGGGCTGGCATCCGCTGGGGCCTCAATGCCGAGCAGCGGGCCAGCCTGGGCTTGCCCGCCGGGCTGGAACAGAACAGCTGGCGGTTCGGCCTGCGGCGCATGCTGCTGGGTTATGCCGTAGGCGTGGGTGAGGCCTGTGACGGCATCGAACCCTACGATGAAATCGGTGGCCTGGATGCGGCACTGATCGGCCCGCTGGTCGCCTTGCTGGACGCCCTCGAAGTGGCCGGCCAGGCCCTGTCCGAGCCTGCCACTGTCAGCCAGTGGGGCGAGCGTCTGCATGCCTTGCTGCAAGTGTTTTTCCTGGCCGAGGGCGAGCACGACGAGTTCCTGCTGATGCAGTTGCAGGATCTGCGTGATAGCTGGCTTGAAGTGTGCGAGGCCGTCGGCCTGCAAGACCCATTGCCGCTGACCGTAGTGCGCGAAGCCTGGCTGTCGGGCCTCGACCAGGGCAAGTTGTCCCAGCGCTTCCTCGCCGGCTCGGTGAACTTCTGTACCCTCATGCCGATGCGCGCCATCCCGTTCCGGGTGGTCTGCCTGCTGGGCATGAACGATGGCGATTACCCCCGCGCTCAGCAGCCGCTGGACTTCGACCTGATGGCCAGCGACTACCGCCCCGGTGACCGCTCGCGCCGTGAGGATGACCGCTACCTGCTGCTCGAAGCATTGTTGTCGGCCCGCGACCAACTGTATGTCAGCTGGGTCGGGCGGAGCATCCGCGACAACAGCGAACGCCCGGCCTCGGTACTGATCGGCCAGTTGCGCGATCACCTTGCAGCCGGCTGGCAGCTGGCAGGCGCGGAGCAGGGGCAGCCAGCAGAACCGGGCGAGCAACTGCTGCACGCACTGACCCAGGAGCACCCGCTGCAACCGTTCAGCCCACGCTACTTCCAGAAGGGCAGCCCGCTGTTCAGCTTTGCCCACGAATGGCAGGTGTTGCACCAGCAGGGCCAGGAGGACCAGCAGTGCGACCCCGGCCTGCCGCCATACCATGACGATGAGGCCTTGAGCCTGACCCAGCTGAATGACTTCCTGCGCCACCCGGTGCGGCACTTCTTCAGCCAGCGTCTGAAAGTCTACTTCGAAGCGCTGGAAGCACCGACCCCGGACGAGGAACCCTTCGTCCTCGATACCCTGCAACGGTACGGCGCCAGTGAAAGCCTGCTGGGTGCAGCACTGGCCGAGCCGGACAATGCCGAACAGGCCCTGCAGGCCCAGGCCCGGCGCTTGCAGGCCTGTGGCGTGCTGCCACTGGCCGGCTTCGGCGAACTGCTGCAGCGCGAGCTGATCGAGCCCCTGCCAGACCTGCTGCAACGCCACCGCCAGCTATTGCAACGCTGGCCGCAGCTGGTCGAGGGGGCATTGCCAGTGCATTTCGAGCACGGCCAGCATCGTCTCGAAGGCTGGCTGGGGCGGCTGTTCCAGGCGGATGACCAGAGCCTGCTCAGCATCACCACCGTACCCAACACCATCAGTGCCGGGCGTAACGCCCTCAAGTGGCACCGCCTGATCGCGCCCTGGGTCACGCACCTGGCGGCCTGCGCGGCGGGCTACCCCTATAACAGCGCGCTGGTAGCCAGCGACCTGACCCTGCTGCTTGCGCCACTGCCGCAAGCGCAGGCGGCGCAATTGCTGGGCGA
The DNA here is from genome assembly GCF_040546125.1 of Pseudomonas sp. UYEF17. NCBI lineage: Bacteria > Pseudomonadati > Pseudomonadota > Gammaproteobacteria > Pseudomonadales > Pseudomonadaceae > Pseudomonas > Pseudomonas sp. UYEF17. Next base: position 493,305 of record NZ_JBEPNE010000003.1, on the reverse strand, counting down.
CCTGCTGGTAGCCCGTCAGGCGGCGATGAATGCGCCGTTGCCGGTCGCTGCCAAGACCGCGTTCGCCTGGCTGGCCCAGGACGATAGCGACAAAGCCCTGGCTGCTGCTGCCCGCGCCTACGAAGGCGACGAGCGCACCAGCTTCGGCGAGCGCAGTGAAAGCATCGCCCTGGCCCGGCAGTTCCGCGACTTTGCCGCGCTCACCGCTGATGAAACCTTCGAAGGCTGGTGCGAAGCCTTGTACCGCCCATTGTTCAACGCCCCGTGGCAGACCCTGGGCAACCCGGAGAAAGGCGCATGACCCAGGACCGTCCCCTGGCACTGAGTTTCCCCCTGCACGGTAGCCAGCTGATCGAGGCCAGCGCCGGCACGGGCAAGACCTTCACCATTTCGGCGCTGTACCTGCGCCTGATCCTCGGTCACGGTGGCGAGCAGGGCTTCGACCGCGAGCTGCTACCACCGCAGATACTCGTGGTGACCTTCACCGACGCCGCCACCAAAGAGCTGCGCGAACGTATCCGCGCCCGCCTGGCCGAAGCTGCGCGGTTCTTCCGTGGCGAGCTGGATGCGGCCGACCCGCTGCTGCACCAGCTGCGTGACGACTACCCGGAAGAAACCTGGCCACGCTGTGCCGGGCGCCTGGAAATCGCCGTGCAGTGGATGGACGAGGCAGCGGTATCGACCATCCACGGCTGGTGCCAGCGCATGCTGCGCGAACATGCCTTCGACAGCGGCAGCCTGTTTACCCAGACCCTGGAAACCGACCACAGCGAACTGCTGGGCCAGGTCATGCGCGACTACTGGCGGCGCTTCTGCTACGGCATGCAAGGCGACGCGCTGGCCTGGGTGCGTGGCCACTGGGGCAGCCCCGACGCCTTGCTGCCGCGGATCCGCCCACTGTTCGGTCGCGTGCGCGCCCAGCACGACGGGCCCGAGCCGGCGGCACTGATCCAGGCATCGCTGCAGCAGCGTGGCGAGCAGTTGGCCCGGCTAAAGGCGCCTTGGGCGCAATGGGCCGAGGAGTTGCGCCAGATCTGCCGTGATGCACTGGCCGCCAAACAAGTCGATGGCCGCAAGATGCAGGCCCGTTACTTCGAGCCCTGGTTCGATAAGCTCTGCGCCTGGGCCGCAGCCGAACAACTGGTGGAGCTCGACCTGGGCACCGGCTTTACCCGCCTGACCCCGGCGGGCATGGCCGAAGCCTGGAAGGGCGAGCCACCCGAGCACCCGGCCCTCAATGCCATGCAGAGCTTGCAGCAACAGCTCCAAGCCCTGGACAGCCCGGATGCCCCATTGCTCGAGCATGCCGCCAACTGGGTATCGGCACGCTTCGAAGTGGAGAAGCGTCGGCGTGCGGAAATGGGCTTCGACGACATGCTCCTGCGCCTGCAGCACGCCCTTGCCAGCGAGGCCGGCGAGCGCTTGGCCAGCCTGATCCGCGAACAGTTCCCGGTGGCGTTGATCGACGAGTTCCAGGACACCGACCCGGTGCAGTACGGCATCTTCGAGCGCATCTACCAGATCAGCGAAAACCGCGCCGAAACCGGCCTGTTCATGATCGGCGACCCCAAGCAGGCGATCTATGCCTTCCGTGGCGCCGACATCTACACCTACCTCGCCGCCCGCCGTGCCACGAGTGGTCGCCTGCACAGCCTGGACACCAACTACCGCTCCAGCAAGGCTATGGTCGCGGCGGTCAACCAGGTGTTCCTGCAGGCCGAGGCGCGTGAGGCAGGGCGTGGCGCATTCCTGTTCCGCGAGGCCGATGACAACCCGCTGCCGTTCATCGAGGTCCGCGCCAAAGGCCGTGGCGAGCAGCTGTTGATCGACGGTGAAGCCTGCGCAGCCCTTCAATGCTGGCATCTGGAAAGCGAAGAGCCGGTCTCCGGCAGCGTTTACCGGCAGCAGCTGGCCGCCAGTTGCGCCAGCCATATCGTCGCCTTGCTCAATGGCGGCCAGCAAGGCACGGCTGGTTTCCAGAATGCCGAGGGCGAACTGCGCCCGTGCCTCCCATCGGACATCGCCATCCTGGTGCGCGATGGCCATGAAGCGCAGATGGTCCGCGCCGAGCTTGCCGCGCGCGAGGTGCGTAGTGTGTACCTGTCCGACAAGGACTCGGTATTCGCCGCCCAGGAAGCCCACGACCTGTTGGCCTGGCTAAAGGCCTGCGCCGAACCCGACTCGGAGCGCCTGCTCAAGGCCGCTCTGGCCAGCCTTACCCTCGATCTGTCGCTGGCTGCGCTGGACCGCCTGAACCAGGACGAGCGGGTCTGGGAAGACTGGGTCATGCGTTTTCGCCGTTACCGCGACACCTGGCAGCGCCAGGGCGTGTTGCCGATGCTGCGGCACCTGCTGCATGACTTCCAGCTGCCGCGCACGCTGATCCGCCGCAGCGATGGCGAGCGGGTGCTGACCAACCTGCTGCACCTGGCCGAGCTGTTGCAACAGGCTGCCGGCGAACTGGACGGCGAACAGGCGCTGATCCGCCACCTGGCCGAGCACCTGGCCAGTTCCGGCCAGGCTGGTGAAGAGCAGATCCTGCGCCTGGAGAGTGACGAGCAGTTGGTGAAAGTGGTGACCATCCACAAATCCAAGGGCCTGGAATACCCCTTGGTCTACCTGCCGTTCATCTGCACCAGCAAACCAGTGGACGGCAGCCGCCTGCCGCTGGCCTGGCATGATAGCCAGGGCAACGCCCATCTCACCCTCACACCAGACCAGGAACAGATCGAGCGCGCCGACGACGAGCGCCTGGCCGAAGACCTGCGCCTGCTCTATGTGGCCCTGACCCGCGCCCAGCATGCCTGCTGGCTGGGTGTCGCCGACCTCAAGCGGGGCAACCAGAAGAGCTCGCAACTGCACCGCTCGGCGTTCGGCTACCTGCTGGGTGGCGGCCTCGCCCTGCCGGGCTCGCAGCAGCTGACGGACTGGTTGCAGGCCTTGGCCAAGACCTGCCCGCACATCTCTTGCCCGAGCCTGCCGCCGGCAGATGAGCAGGTGTATCGCATGCCGCACGCAGAGCATGAGCTGCTACCTGCCCGCAAACCGCGCCGCGCAGCGGGCGCCGAGCATTGGTGGATTGCCTCGTACAGTGCCCTGCGCGTCGGCGACCAGACCCTCGGTGCCGACAGTTCGCAGGCCCAGCAGTTACTGGATGATGAAGTGGTCGATACCCAGGTGCTGCGCGAGGTCCCGGCCGACAGTGGCGATATTCACCGCTTCCCGCGCGGGCCCAACCCGGGCACCTTCCTGCATGGCTTGCTGGAATGGGTTGGCCGCGAGGGCTTCAGCCAGGTCAGCGGCAATGCACGGCTGATCGAGCGAACCGTTGGCCAGCGCTGCAACCGTCGTGACTGGACCGGCTGGATCCCCACCCTGACGCACTGGCTGCAGCGCCTGCTGGGCGAAGCGCTGCCGTTGCCGGGCAACGACCTCGGTGTGACGCTCGGGCAGCTGCGCCACTACCAGATCGAAATGGAGTTCTGGTTCGCCAGCCACCAGGTCGATGCCGAACAACTCGACCGCCTGGTGGCACGCCACACCCACCCCGGCCTGGCACGCCCGGCGGCGCAGCCGACCGTGCTCAATGGCATGTTCAAAGGTTTCATCGACCTGGCCTTCGAGCTGGACGGGCGTTACTACGTGACCGACTACAAATCCAACTGGCTGGGCCCGGATATCCAGGCCTACGATGCCCTTGCCATGGAAAAGGCCATCCTCGAGCATCGCTACGACCTGCAGTACGTGCTGTACCTGCTGGCCCTGCATCGCCAGTTGCGCGCCCGCCTGCCTGACTACGACTACGACCGCCATGTCGGTGGCGCCCTGTTCATCTTCCTGCGAGGTGCCAGCAGCAGCGGCCACGGCGTTTACCACGCCAAGCCACCGCGTGAGCTGATCGAAAGCCTCGATGCGCTGTTCCGTGGTGAGCATCCGCCCGTACAGCAGGACCTGTTTGCCGGAGCCGTGATATGAGCCGAAGCCTCGTCGACCTGTTGCCCACTCCGCTGCACGCCGAGCACCTGCTCGCACTGGCGCCGCAGCATGACAGCGGTGACCTGCTGCAACTGCTCGACCGCTGGGTAGAGCGGGGCTGGCTGCGTGCCCTGGACCGTGCGTTCGTATCGTTCCTTGAGGAACGAGCCCCCGGTAGCGACCCCCTGCTGTTGCTGGCCGCCGCCCTGGCCAGCCACCAACTGGGCCACGGCCATGTCTGCCTCGACCTGCAGCAAACACTGGCCGAGCCCGATTTCGCCCTGTCCTTGCCGCCTGAAGGCGACGCCTTGACCGGCCCCTTGCTGCTGCCCTCGCAGTTGCTGGCCAACCTCGACCTGCACGCCTGGCGCCAGCGCATTACCGCCAGCCCGCTGGTGGCCGCCGGGGATACCCCGGGCCAGCAAGCGCGGCCTCTGGTCCTCAGCGGCGAGCGTTTGTACTTGCGCCGTTACTGGAGTTACGAGCGGCGCATCGACCATACTCTTCGCCAGCGCCTGACCCAGGCCGAAGCGCCTCCGGCCGACCTGCCTGGCCGTCTGGCGCAACTGTTCGACGGTGGCGCGCCGGCAGGCCAGGTGGACTGGCAGAAGCTCGCCTGCGCCCTGGCCACCCGCGCAGGCTTCAGCATCATCACCGGCGGCCCCGGCACGGGTAAGACGACTACCGTGGTGCGCCTGCTGGCCTTGCTGCAGGCGCCGGCGGTAGAGCAGGGCAGGCCATTGCGCATTCGCCTGGCCGCGCCGACCGGCAAGGCGGCCGCGCGCCTGACCGAATCCATTGGCCAACAGGTCGAGCGCCTGCAGGTCAGCGCCGAGGTGCGCGGGCAGATCCCCACCGAGGTCAGCACCGTGCACCGCCTGCTCGGCAGCCGCCCCGGTTCGCGGCACTTCCGTCACCATGCCGGCAACCCGCTGCCGTTGGACGTGCTGGTGGTCGACGAAGCGTCGATGATCGACCTTGAGATGATGGCCAACCTGCTCGATGCCCTGCCGCCACGGGCACGTCTGGTACTGCTGGGCGACAAGGACCAGCTGGCCTCGGTCGAAGCCGGTGCGGTACTGGGTGACCTATGCCGAGATGCCGAGGAGGGCTGTTACTCGCCGGCGACCGAGGCATGGCTGGAGCAGACCGGCGGCGAGTCGCTGGCGGGCAGCGGCCTCAAGGCCGGCGATGAGCAACGCAACCCGTTGGCCCAGCAGGTGGTGATGCTGCGCTTCTCGCGGCGTTTCGGCGAAGGTAGCGGCATTGGCCAGCTGGCCCGGCTGGTCAACCGCCAGGACGCCCATGCGGCGCGCAACCTGCTGGCCGCGCCGCCGCCCGATGTGTACAGCCTGGCCCTGAAGCACGAACAGGACCGCGCCTTCGACCGCCTGTTGCTCGACGGCCTGAACCGCGGCAGCGACGGCCCGCAGGGTTATCGCAGCTACCTGCGCACCCTTGGCCGCTTCCGCCCGGCACTCGATACCGCCGTTGACGACCCCGCGTGGGAGCAATGGGCGGGCAAGGTGCTGCACAGCTTCGAGGACTTCCAGTTGCTGTGCGCGGTACGCCGCGGCGCCTGGGGTGTCGAAGGCCTCAACGAGCGGGTGGCGCGGGTACTGCACAATGCCGGGCTGATCGACAGCCAGCAGCCTTGGTACGAAGGGCGCCCGGTGCTGGTAACCCGCAACGATTACGGCCTGGGCCTGATGAACGGTGACATCGGCATTGCCCTGCGCCTGCCGGACGAGCGCGGCGAACCCCTGTTGCGCGTGGCCTTCCCGCGTAACGACGGCAGCGGCGGTGTGCGCTTCGTCCTGCCCAGCCGGCTGAACGAAGTGGAAACGGTATTCGCCATGACCGTGCACAAGTCCCAGGGCTCGGAGTTCAGCCACACCGCGCTGGTGCTACCGGATGCGCTCAACCCGGTGCTGACCAAGGAGCTGGTATACACCGGCATCACCCGCGCCAAGCACTGCTTCAGCCTGGTCGAGCCCCGCCAGGGTATTTTCGAAGAGGCGGTGGCGCGCAAGGTACGGCGAATTTCCGGGTTGATGCTGGAGCAAGTCTGACACCGGACGCAGTCCTCTGTAGGAGCGGCCTTGTGTCGCGAAAGGGCCGCAAAGCGGCCCCCGGATCTCAGCAGCGCAGCAGATATCGAGGGGCTGCTATGCAGCCCTTTCGCGACACAAGGCCGCTCCTACAGGGAACGTAAATGCCTCCGCGCCTTTCATACAGGCATGCGGCCATGTGCTATCGTTGCGCCGATATTGGAAAGGACCTTAAGAGATTTCCCACATGAAAGTGGCCGCAAGGCGAGTGACGAGCTGTGCGCTTTCGCTATTGCTGGCCGCCCTGTTCCTTTCCGCAGGCCCGGCCCGGGCAGACCCCGCCATAACTGCCGCCCAGGCGCAGCAACGTGCCAAGGCCGTCACCCAGGTGGTGCTGGGCATCTTCAGCTACGCCCGCTGGCCCGTCGAACCCTCGCCCTTGCGCCTGTGCCTGGTCGGCCCGACCGAATACGCCGATGACCTGATCAAAGGCCATGTGCAGGAGTCCGGCCGACCGCTGCAAGTGCGGCGGCTACTGGCAGACGATAGCCAGGTCGCCCAGGCCTGCGACGCCATCTACATCGGCAAACTCGACCAGGGCCAGCGCGACCGGCTGTTCGAGCGCGTCAGTGGCCACCCGGTGCTGAGCATCAGCGAGGCGGACGACCCGTGCACGGTCGGCAGCCTGTTCTGCTTGCGGGTCAGCGACCAGCAGGTAGCCTTTGAAGTCAACCTGGACTCGGTGGCACGCTCCGGCGTGCGCATTCACCCCAGCGTGCTGCAATTGTCGCGGCGCCGGGCGGTGCAACCATGAAGCCAACCCGCAAGCGCGGCGTGCGCCCGACCCTGCGCTCGGTGCTGGGCCGTGGCCATCTCAGCGTCGCCTTGCTCGCCGTGGGCCTGGCCGGCATATCCCTGACCCTGCTGGGCGTGCTCGCCCTGCGTGTCTACGCCAACGACAACCTGCACCTGATCGCCCGCTCGATCAGCTACACCGTGGAAGCGGCGGTGGTGTTTGACGACAGCGCTGCGGCCAATGAATCGCTGGCGCTGATTGCCAGTGCCGAGGAAGTGGCCGAAGCCAGGGTCTTCAACAACGAAGGCGAGCAGCTGGCGCATTGGCAGCGCAGCGATACCGGCGTGCTCGCGCGGCTGAAGGCGCAGGTGGCCACCGCCTTGCTGGATGAGCCGATCAACCTGCCGATCACGCACCAGCAACAGCAGGTCGGGCGCATCGAGCTGGTTGGCCAGGGGCGAAGCCTGTTGTTGTTCCTGTTCAGCGGGCTGGCCGGCATCCTGTTCTGCACGGTGCTCAGCGCCCTGGCTGCCCAATACCTGTCGCGGCGTCTGCTCAGCGATATCGTCCGCCCGCTGCGTGGCCTGGCCAGTGTTGCCCACGCCGCCCGCCGCGAGCGCAGTTTCGACCGGCGCGTGCCGGAAGCGCCGATTGCCGAGCTCAACGAACTGGGCAATGACTTCAACGCCCTGCTGGATGAGCTGGAGGTATGGCACAGCCACCTGCAGAGCGAAAACCAGACCCTGGCGCACCAGGCCAGCCACGACAGCCTGACCGGCCTGCCCAACCGCGCCTTCTTCGAGGGGCGCTTGAGCCGCAGCGTGCGCAATGCAGAACGGCAGCAAGATCACCTGGCGCTGCTGTTTCTCGACAGCGACCACTTCAAGCAGATCAACGACACCCTCGGCCATGCGGTGGGCGACGAAGTGCTGATCAGCGTGGCCGACCGCGTGCGTGCCCAACTGCGCGAGCACGACCTGGTGGCGCGCCTGGGAGGCGATGAGTTCGCCGTGCTGCTGACGCCTTTGCATTCGCGCCAGGACGCCGAGCACATTGCCGAGAAGATCGTTGCCAGCATGAAGTTGCCGGTACAGCTGGACAGTGGCCGCAGTATCGCCACCTCGTTGAGTGTCGGTATTGCCTATTACCCGGATGACGGTGCTGACCCCGCCAGTCTTCTGAATGCCGCCGATGCGGCGATGTACCAGGCCAAGCGCAAACGCCGTGGTCATTGGCAAGTGGCGCAGACGGAACGGTCCGCCAGCGAAATCAAGAACAGGAGTTGAACCCGTGATACAGGCTTTGCGTTTCCCCCTTTGGGCCTTGTTGCTCGCCGTGCTGGCGCTGACCGGCTGCCAGAGCGCTCCGCCCAAAGGCCTGACCGCCGAGCAGATTGCCGTGCTCAAGCGTGAAGGCTTTACCCCGACCGACGAAGGCTGGGCCTACGATTTGTCCGGCAAGGTGCTGTTCGGCAGCGACCTGGATAGCCTCAACAGCCAGAGCCAGGCGATTGTCGAACGCATTGGCAAGGCGCTGCTCGGCGTTGGCATCCAGGGCGTGCGGGTGGATGGGCATGCCGACTCATCCGGCAAGGCGGCGTATAACCAGCAGCTGTCCGAGCGCCGCGCGCAGAGCGTGGCCAGGGCGCTGGTCGGGGTAGGCATGCCGGCGCAGAACATCCAGTCCCGCGGGCTGGGCAGCAGCCAGCCGGTGGCGAACAACCGCACCAGCGCCGGGCGTACCGAGAACCGCCGTGTGTCCATCGTGGTGGCTTCCTACTGACCACAGCCTACGGGCTATCAGATATCCCTGTGGGAGCGGGTTCACCCGCGAACACCGGCGAAGCCGGTGCCATGCACCGAGTTGTCTGCTTCGCGGGTAAACCCGCTCCCACATTATCTGTGTTACCCCTGGGGTTTCAGCGCAGATGCACAAATTGCCGGGGCTGCTCTGCAGCCCTTTCGCGACACAAGGCCGCTCCTACAGGTACAGCGACAACCTCGAGATCAACGCTGCACCCGTGGGAGCTGGCTTGCCGGCGATGGGCTGCAACGCAGCCCCCTTATTCCTGAGCAAACCGCATCTCTCGGGTCTCACCCATCAACAGCGGCGCATTCGCCTCCGTCACCCCGCGAATGTAATCCCAGAGCAGGGTAATCCGCTTCAACTTGCGCAAATCCTCCCGGCAATACATCCAGAACGACAAAGAGGGAAAGGGTTAACCCAATGATTACAAGGGCTTAACCACCATGAACACGGTCCAAGAGGAGCACCCTGTCACAAGTGCTGTCACAAACCGCACGCTTGTCTTGAGGCCAACGTGCCGGTTGGCGAGTCCGTACCACTACCGACGACACGGAATCTACTACCTACGCCTTCGCGTGACCGGCAGCGTGAACAGGTCGGTGTCTGTCTCTCTGAAGACAACTGATCGCAGATGGGCAATGCAAGCATCTGGACGTCTCACGGCATCGCTTCAATCGTTCCACTTGGATCGTCCTGACGCTTCATGGAACGAGTTGCGGGAGCATCTGTTGCAATTGGTGAGCAGTACGCTGGTGTCTGCTGACGACGGCCATCCACTCCGTCACTGGGGAGACTTGTACCGGAACGTGGCTATTGACTCGATGCCGGTATTCGCACCGCATGGTGAGGTGATGAGTACGGCAACAGAGCCAGCGGCAACCCCTATGCCCTTCGATGTGCTCTCCCAGCTTTACATGGCTGATCGGGCTGGGGACCAGAAACCGACGACCTTGAAGGAGACGACTCTTTGTCACAAGGTCATCTCTGAGCATTTGAACGGGTTGGATTTGAGACACCACACGAGGGCAGACCTCGTGGATTTCCGAGAGCGTTTGTCAGAAGGTCGGATGCCTTCGACTGTGAACAAGCTGATCGTGAAGCTTTCGGCAGTCTTTACTTGGGCCGTCGAGAACGGTCATCTGAGCAAGACCTACGACAAGAAGCTGAAGCTGACAAAGGGGGTTGCATCGACCCGTAAGGCGTTCTCCCAACCGCAGGTGCGCAAGCTAATGGACTATGCGAACGGCCTTCCAGAAGCGTCATGGAAACGATGGTTACTCTGCCTGGGAATTATCACTGGCGGGCGGCTGAAGGAGATATGCCAGTTGACCACGGGCGACGTTGTGACAACGGAGTCTGGCCTTGTTGCAATTCACATCAACGAGGCAGGTGAGGGGAAGTCAATCAAGAACAAGCAGAGCGAGCGACTGGTGCCGCTTACTGACGGTGCCTATGGTTTCGACTTAGCAGCGTTCCTAAGGTACGTCGATGTTATCCGCCGCAGTGGGAGCAAATCGCTAGCCCAGATTGGTTACAGGCCGTCGGGTGAGTGGGTCAACCAGCACGCTATCCCTGCCGCTTTGGGAGATACGTATGAACGCGGCTTAGTATTTCACTCATTGCGGCATTCTCTGGCTTCATTGATGCAAGCGAAGGGGGTTCCTGTCACTCACGCTCAGGCTGTAATGGGTCATGCTTCAGGAACGATCACCTTTGATACCTATGGGGCTGGGGTTCCTGTGGAAGTCATTGAGAAGATGTTGAAGGTGGTGTTGTGTCCAAGCTGATCTGGAATATCTCTTGGTAAAAAAGTTGGTGGAAAGTGCAAGAACATATGTAACAGGTATTGACAAATGAGAATTATTCGCGTATAATGGTGGCATTGGTAGAGGACACAGCCAACACTTTCGGGTGTTAGACCAATTGGGGTCGTCCACCTGTCTTCTCGTACCAACGCGATTCCTCGCCACGTTACCTCAACGTGGTTTGTGACTGAATTGTAATCATGCGATTCCTTCATGGTTGTAACCGGTCGCAGTTACTGATGACCCTCGATCTTCAGTAGTACTTATTCTTCTGAATTTGCTCTCATCCACTAAAACAAATGGGTGGGAGCATTCTTTTGCTTCAAAGAATATCTGTTCACATTATCACTTAAACAACTCAATAAACCATCATTGCCTATAGGAGGTAAAATGAAGAATCACCGTGTCTGCTGCATCTGTAATAAGTCCCTTATTAATCGTCGTCGCGACTCTACGACCTGTTCAAGCTCTTGCCGTGGAAAGCTGTTCCGTAGCAATAAGACAAAAACAGTTCTGGTCAAATTCCGAGTACCCAACGATATCTACACTGACATAGCCATTAATGCGTTCATCGCAAAGCAAGGTATTGATCAATACCTGACTGGTCTGGTGATGACCGCATGAGCAACTACTTCAAGATTAATCGACCCTCTAACCTTGTCGTTGGTGTAATCGCATCGTCCTACACACCATCTGATACGAAGCACATCAAGTTTGTCATGGCAAGCGACAAAGCACTTGATGCCTATTACAAGTGGTGCGAATTGAACCCTAGCCGTTGTCCTGACGTTGGGGAACTGATGACGAAATCACCATACTTCAAAGATCAGGTGTGCAATGGTAAGGTTGGATTAGTTGCACCAATCAATATTCGCATTAGAGAAGTACACAACTCACGTTCGATAGACCGTGAGGCAGAAGTTAGAACATGGATTGGAAAGAATCCAGACGCTGATATCCATGACATTGATGCTGCGTTATGTACAGGCGCTGTCGCCGCTCGCGCCTACCTGAGCAAGTACAATCCGTAACGATAGAATAAGGCTTTCGGAGGCTTAAAAGTGGTTACCTGCACAGATGTATTGGTTGCCAGTTTTAAGCCTCTACAGCCCTTGATTCACGCGGTGTCAATGTGCGAAAACTGGCATGTCACTGACATATTTTAGAAGGAACCAACAATGACTAATAAAGAGATTTACCAGCATATGAAATATTACAAGTCGATGAGAGCGGCAGCAGTCTGCACTGGCAACAGGAGTGAACATCAACGGTGCTCGGATATCCTAGAACTATTGTCTGAATACCTAGTAGGGGGTGCAGCACGATGAACGTTGATGTATTTACTAAAGGACTTCAGCGAGCTGCACTTGCCAATCGTAAACAACGACAAGTAAAGCGGCAAGATGCAAATGCTGTTACCAATGAGCCAGTGTTAACTAAACATACGCCAGTACTTGCAGATGCTTCGACGTTTGACCTAGAGCATTACAGGGTTGAGCTTATTAACAAAGCAATTGCACACATTAACAACAAACAAAGGAAATGAAAAATGACAGAGAAAGTTAAGATAACTGGGGTTCCTCCGCAGTGGGATGAATCTGAGTATGAACGTAGGGTAGCCGATTGGGTTAGGGTGTATCGCGGTACAGAACAATCCATGGAACTGGTCAGTGCAAGTCTCGGACACGAGTTCCTTCAAGCTGTGATTGACAAAGCGAATCAGGGTTACACAATCGCACCAAGCAAACGTCTGAATCACGGCGAGTTGCACCATTCGACGTACATGGTCAAACCGTTGGGGATGCAGGAAGAAGACATTGCCAATATTCGGGCAGAGCAGAAAGCAAAGTACATTGCCCACCTGCAAGCTGAACATACGCGGTATCAAGACCTACTCAGGCAGCAACTCATTCAGGCTGCTGAAGAGAAAGAGCGTAAGGCAGCAGAAGCCGCTAAAGCGAAGCAACTGGCATCCATCGAAAAAGAGGTTCAATCTTGCTACAAACCTTTGGTCATTCCTGAATAACCACCAACTCGACCTAGGGTCAGTAACAATGAAATTAACAGGACGCTCCACATTGTCTAACCGCAGTGTGGAGCTTTTTTGTGCCTCAAGAAAAGTGGCAACGAGTCGATAAACGTTGAGGATTGTTCTGTGGGTTGCTTAGCACATTCAACGTTCGCACTGAAATATCGTCATTTTAAACAGATGCGACGTTTATTCTTATTTGTTGAGAGATAATATTGGTAGTACGGCAGGAAGGCGCCAACGGCTTGATTCTGAGCGTTTTCTCTGCTTGGACAGTAAGGGTAGCTGGTAGAGGTCATCGTTGCTCAAATCGAAGCTAGCGAGCTTACAGAGGCTTGATGTGTGGTAGATAAAAATAGATTTTATCTAAATAAGAATAGCTTGCATTTTCGTCCGCTTTCGTGTATAATCCGCAACCTCAATCCAGTACGCCACGGTGCAACGCACCCATCTCCACACGACCACGTTCGTAAGACGAATTGTGCATCGTAGGGGGTTTTGTCGTGCCTGCGATTTGAGAAGTTACACCACCACACATGGCACCACCGAGAGGAATGCCTATGAATTGAACTGAAATTAAAGAAGGATAGATGAATAATGACTGCAAAGAACGTAAAGGTTTGTGCTGTATGCGGTGACGGGTTTACCGCTCAACGAAGCACAGCAAAGTATTGTGGGCAACTGTGCAAGGATCGCTTTACCAATGGGGCGCGTAAACTACGTAAGGCTGAGTGCTCACGACCTAGGCGCAAGCGTGGTAACACTGCCCGTTGCGAGCACAATGCAATCGCTCCTCTGCTAAGAGTTAGCAACCAACATATTGAAGTCATCTGTGATACAGGTGAAAATGGCAATGGCTTTCAAAAGCTTTTACGTCAACCTTACCCTGAGTGGTTTGATGACTACGTTATGGGTGCTTGTTATGTATCCATGATTGAGGATCAAGGTCGGCTTGATATCAGTCCTAGTGATGTTCGAAGAATTTGCAAACTGGATGAAATTTCAGTGGAAGGGGTTCAGTCGCTGATCTGGAATCACGCGATTAATCCTGTCGGTGAGCGTCAAGCTCAACGACTGGTCAAGGTCGCATTGATTGCACTTGACGGGATCGGGATGTACTTGGATCGAAACCCAGCACTCAAGGTAAAGCTCGTCACGCTGTCACAATCCGTAAGCGAATTCGACCGTGAGTCTGCTGAGATTGATCGTCAATTCTTTGCCGAATGGGAAGAGATCAAAGCCAGAAAGGCACAGTTAGCGAGTCAGATTTGACGTCGGATATAGATAGGGAACCTGTCGACAGATTGGTGGCCGTGCTGTTGTCTTATCTGGAGATCGTCCAGATGGTATGTGTAGGCTTCAGGGTGAAACCCTGAAATGGTACTTTGAGAAATTGAAAGAGAGAGGATGGGTAAACCATCCAAAACTAGAGATTGCTATTCTTGGCTCAAGCCAAGGAAACTAATACTCCGTACTGAGTACGAAAGCAGGTCAAAAGCCTTGGTGGACTGATTGTCCCCCTCCTGAAGAGCATTCGCCTTCGGCTCACCTGCGATCACTGGATGTATGAGAGTAATGATGCTCTGATTGTCAATCAGTGATCGCCAAGGAAACCGCAGGTTGACGCTCTTGAGGATTGATCCTCGATAGACATTCTTCAGCGTCAACGCTGAATAAATAACCCTAGATCATTCGAAGGTGAGGGAGAGAGGAACGAACCCACAAACACCGTGTCATCATCCTCACCGTCGAACGGCGTGAACTTCCACCCCATGCGCGTGCAAGGAATTCGTCAGTAAGACGATGGGCGAATGTCCAGCATTGGTTGGAATGCAATGCGGAAAGTTTGGCGTTCACCAACCTCAATCCATGTAGCCACCTCTCTTTTGTATTGGCTGTTTCCTGAGCAAGGACCCACCCCTTGCGGGTCGGAGCCAACACCAACGAGTCTTCTACCGGGCTTTACATGGAAGGTTGCTTTCTCGTTGTTATCCAGCCTTGCCACCAGCTTTCCGTCGATGAAGACGCCAAAGAAGCAGTGACCGGCTTGTATCGCACTTTCACGTACCACAGTCACAGCTGCGTCCTTGCCGTGATCCTCGGTTTGCAGTGTCAGCAAGCGATTGCCTGGAGCAGGTACAGCCTCCCCAACCGTTGGTGGTGCAGCACAGCCACTCAACATTGCGATAGCTGCGGCGGTAATCAGTGGTCGCATTAGTTTCGTCCTTGTTATCGTGAAGGCACAAAGCTATCACTCCCCTACGGACGCTCCAAGCGCTTCTGCCCTACTCATGCGCTCTTGGTGTCAACAATCGCTCGTTTTACGATACCAGACGGAATAGCCGAATATTGGTGTCATAAAATGTGCTTTCAAATTGGTGACACCACTGATAAGATGACACCATATTTTATGCGCATAGCAGGAAGCCAACAATGTCACGCACCTTCGTTTACGCCCGTGTCTCCACAACTGATCAAACCACTGACAACCAAGTGCTTGAGGTGAGAGGCGCAGGCTTCCAAGTGGAGCCACACCGCGTGATCGCTGAGACAATCAGCGGGTCCACTCAGGCAACCGACCGCCCTGGCTTCCAAAAGCTTCTGGAGCGTATGGAAAGAGGTGATGTGTTGATCGTCACCAAGCTTGACCGTCTTGGTCGTAATGCAATGGATGTTCGCACCACTGTTGAGAAGCTGGACTCCACAGGTATCAAGGTGCACTGTCTTGCTTTAGGTGGCGTAGACCTCACTAGCGCAGCAGGTAAGATGACCATGCAAGTGCTGAGTGCAGTGGCAGAGTTTGAACGTGACCTGTTGATCGAGCGCACCCATGCAGGTATCAACCGTGCGAAGTCCGAAGGTAAGAAGCTGGGGCGCCCCGAGGCGACAGGAACAACCAAGGATGTACAGACAGCCCGGTCTGAGGGTATGAGCCAATCGCAAGTGGCTGAACACCTGAATATTAGTCTCGCTACCGTCAAACGGCACTGGAACAAGACCGCATAAAAGTTAGCCCCATACAGAGTCGCATAGGCTCACACCGTGGGGTTGTGTAGACATTCACACAATCGCCTCGCTATGGCACCTGTACGGTGCTGTGGCGGGGCGTTCTTGTTTGTGTCGCCGCCACTCGGTCATTCGCCTATCGGATTTGCTGTTTTTGCCGCATCCGGGGTGCTTCTGAACGAGCAGGGTGTTAAGCACGGTCACTAACCCACAGGGATTTCCATTAACTCTTCATCCCTAGACGGTGTGAATCCTGAACCTGTTTTCAGGGGGTGAGTTTGTGGCAAATGGAGTACGCTAGTGTGAGCCTTCTCACTGAGCACTATCCATGGACAAAGCCACTACCACAGCAGAAGCACTTGAACTTCTTCATCTCAACCAGATAGCCATACGTGCAGCCATTGAGGAAGTCAGTACATGGATTCGCCAGCGAGGGTCAACCAACGTTCATGACAACGTGATGGTTGCCCTACAGACGCTCGATATCAACGCCGGGGCCATAGGCTCAGCGATTGAGCAGTTACGGGAATGAATGTTCAGGCAGCTCCATACGTTGACCTTCCACTCAATTGAGAAAGGTCATGCTCAATGAAGTCAGGGTGAACAATGAATGAGTCAGGCGTCAACCTTTGTTAGCTGGTAGCCCCTTCAACCTCATTGCAAGCGGAAACCTCCGAGGCTGCATCCGCCTCGTCACCACTTTCGAAGTAGCCCTTCGGTATGGCTCGCTGCTTGAGTAACACACTACTCCCATGCTGAGTCAGCTTCCATTTCGATATGTCACTATGATACTCAGTGTAGCCGAGAGCTTTGAACTGAAGTTTTATTGTTTGCTCATTCCGCCAATAGATAATGAAGTTCCTGAAACCTTCATGACCTTTCAATTCCTCATCACTTTTCATTTGGCTGCTATCGAGGTAGTCGGATTCTATAGTCTTATTAAGTCCCTCGTGATACTCATGGTCACTTATACCGTCAAGCATAAGCGCACCTATGTCTTCAAAGATGAAGCTCCATGGAATCCTAATGGTGCGAGTGAAAGTCCAGACTTCTCCATCCCCATCCGAGGCGTCAAAATCAAAGGTTACAGGGAATTCCTCATCCCCCTGAGCCAATTCGCTCACCCCGTCTGGAACCTCCGATAGTGACTTATTAAGCTGCTCCTTCAGGTCATCTATTATCTTGCGCAAGCGGAGCACCTCTTCAGCAGAAAGAGAAGCAGCTGCCTTGTCCGCACGAACCCAACCTGGCATCGGATGAGTCTTTATCAGCCTGACCAAGCTACGGCTTACTACCGAGCCAAGCTCTGCTGAAGTCTCCCAATACTTGCACATTTTCTTCTGAGCTAAAGTACGGAACTTTTCTAGCAAGACTTTGGAATCTGGATTGGTTTCAGTTTTTGCCGCAGTAATATTTGCTGGCGTCTTGTGAAGGAATGCAATAATTGGCTTGCCAGTTTCCAATGCATACCGGTATTCCTGCTCCGTATAGCTGATGCCATGCGGGCCGATTGATCCATAGCGGCCGCCGACAATGATGATGTAATAATCACACTCATCAATCACCCGCTTTATTAGACTCCATTGATCTTCATCTGTTGCGGGAAATAGCTCCATTCCCGCTGGTATGCAGTCCAGTTCAAGCAGTGCTTGTATTACCTCATGCCTCTCTTCGCGAAGGTCTTCATACGTTGAGCTTACAAAGACTTGATGACGACGCTCTATACTCATGCTTCACTATTCCATGTATATGACGCTAGATGATTTTAATGGCAGAGTGCCGGCGGAGTGGGAGGGATGCGCCCCCCTATTCAGTCCTCAATACTATCAATGGCGAAGTTTATGAAAGCAGAGCAGCAGATGAGCATGAATCGGGCATCCGCTTTGGTTGGGGTTACAGTATTATCTAAAATAGCGTGCCTAATACCCCCGGCATCACTCGTATACCCGTAGAGCGTCATGAATGCTGACTTCAAACTTGCGTGGAGATTGTGATTCTCCTCTAGTATTTTAAGTGCTTGACCCAGTGTGGCCTTATCATTCCCTACTACTTTCTTAGCGAAAGACTCTACAGCGCTAATGCTTTCCTTGATCGAGTTTCGATAGTCAGGATTTTCCCTATCTGTTAGCAAGTTTAAAGCTGTTTGGATATGGGTTCTTACGCCGGAGTAACGATCCGGGCTGAGGAGAGCTGATTCAATTTCTGATATTTCATCACTGGAGGTGATGGGTGTTAACCTCTCGGACACAAAGCGGTACGCAGAGTTCTCGCGCTCCAATACTTCATTGAATGAAGTTGTAAGACGCTTTCTTTCCTCTTCCGGGGCGGACGTTACAATGAATTCCACGAAGCTATATAGGCGATGCCAGTCTAGTTTAAAGAAACTTTCGCGTAATACTTTTTTAAATTCTGTCCACCTGTAAGGGATGGTATCAAGAGGGGCTTTGTAGAATTCTGAGTATATTTGCGTGGCAAACCAGCTTAGATTTGATCCTGCTACCTTGTCATGACCAGCAGGATGCCTGAATCTCCCAAATCTTAGTGAAATAACAACGTTCCACAAGGAATTCTTAAGGTCGCGATCAATGCTGTCAACTTGAGCTACTTTGATCGCTGGAGCCAACCCCATACGCTGTGAAAAATCCATTGTCACCATCGCACCTCATCTCTGCCTGTCGTAGCCAACGGCGGCTTGATCCATGCTCGTAGTGTACACGGTGGCTGATTGCCAATGGCCACTAGGTTGATCATCCATGCATACGGCAACTCTAGGGTGATGGTGCACAGCCGGTCACCGAGGAGGGGACGGCCATGGACTGGCTCAACCTCTGTCACAAATGCTGTCACAACCTCTGTCACAAACCGTTGTCATTGCACCCTAGCGGTGGGTAGGATGAGCAACCCTTACTCCTTGTCGATCACTGGTCTGCAAACCGCATCTCCCGGGTCTCACCCATCAACAGCGGCGCATTCGCCTCCGTCACCCCGCGAATGTAATCCCAGAGCAGGGTAATCCGCTTCAACTTGCGCAAATCCTCCCGGCAATACATCCAGAACTGCCGCGTCACCTCGATCTCCTCCGGCAACACCGTCACCAGCCGCGGGTCCTGCGCCGCCAGGAAGCACGGCAAGATCGCCAGCCCACGCCCCTGTAACGCTGCCGTGTACTGCGCAATCACGCTGGTACTGCGCAAATGCGCGCTGGCGCTGGGGATCAGGTTGGCCAAGTACAGCAGCTCCGAACTGAACGCCAGGTCGTCCACGTAGCTGATGAACGGGTGCCTGGCCAGGTCCGCGATCTGGTTGATCGGTGCATGGCTGTCCAGGTAGCCCTGGGTCGCATACAGCCGCAAGCGGTAGTCGCACAGCTTGCAGCACACATAAGGCCCATGCTCCGGCCGCTCCAGGGCGATGACGATGTCCGCCTCGCGCTTGGACAGGCTGATGAAGTGCGGCAGCGGCAGGATATCCACCGAAATCGCCGGGTAGGCATCGACGAAGTGGCTTAGCTGCGGGGTGACGAAGAAGCTGCCGAAGCCTTCGGTGCAGCCCATGCGCACATGCCCCGACAACGCCACGCCCGACCCGGACACCTGCTCGCAGGCCATGTGCAGCGTGCTCTCGATCGACTCGGCATAGCCCAGCAGGCGCTGGCCCTCGGCGGTGAGGACAAAGCCGTTGGTCCGGGATTTCTCGAACAGCAAGGTGCCCAGCGCCCCCTCCAGCGAGCTGATGCGCCGCGACACAGTGGTGTAGTCCACGCTCAGGCGTTTGGCGGCGCTGCTGGCCTTGCGCGTACGCGCCACTTCAAGGAAGAACTTCAGGTCGTCCCAGTTGAGCGCGCTCAGGGATGTGAGGTCTTTTTGCATGATGATCCGGTTTTTTTGTGCGTTCTTGTTGGATGTTTGCACATCTATACTCGAAACAAGCCTCAGGACGCCACCTCGCGTTTGCCCGGCAATGGCGATCTCGTCCCGACAATAATTCCAAGGAGAACGCAGATGAACGCACCGCAATCCCCTAACCAGACCAAAATCGAGCAGGTCAAGCTGCTGATCGACGGCCAATGGGTCGAGTCCAAGACCACCGAATGGCGCGACATCGTCAACCCGGCCACCCAAGAGGTGCTGGCGCGCGTACCGTTCGCCACCGTCGAAGAAGTCGACGCGGCCGTGGCCGCTGCCCAACGTGCCTTCCAGACCTGGCGTAACACGCCGATCGGCGCGCGCATGCGCATCATGCTCAAGCTGCAGGCGCTGATCCGCGAAAACACCAAACGCATTGCCCAAGTCCTCAGTGCCGAGCAGGGCAAGACCCTGGCCGACGCCGAAGGCGATATCTTCCGCGGCCTGGAAGTGGTCGAGCACGCCGCCTCCATCGGCACCCTGCAGATGGGCGAATTCGCCGAGAACGTTGCCGGCGGCGTCGATACCTACACCCTGCGCCAGCCGATCGGCGTGTGCGCCGGCATCACCCCGTTCAACTTCCCGGCGATGATCCCGCTGTGGATGTTCCCCATGGCCATCGTCTGCGGCAACACCTTCGTACTCAAGCCGTCCGAGCAAGACCCGCTGTCGACCATGCTGCTGGTCGAACTGGCGCTGGAAGCCGGCATACCGGCTGGCGTGCTCAACGTGGTGCACGGCGGCAAGCAAGTGGTGGATGCCATTTGCACCCACCAGGACATAAAGGCGATTTCCTTCGTCGGCTCCACCGAAGTGGGCACCCACGTGTACAACCTGGGCAGCCAGCACGGCAAGCGCGTGCAGTCGATGATGGGCGCCAAGAACCACGCCGTGGTGCTGCCCGATGCCAACCGCACGCAAACCGTCAACGCCCTGGTCGGTGCCGCCTTCGGTGCAGCAGGCCAACGCTGCATGGCCACCTCGGTGGCGGTGTTGGTGGGCAAGGCCCGCGAATGGCTGCCGGATATCAAGGACGCGGCCAGCAAGCTCAAGGTCAATGCCGGTTGCGAGCCAGGCACCGATGTCGGCCCGGTGGTTTCCAAGCGCGCCAAGGAGCGTGTGCTGGGCCTGATCGAAAGTGGCATCAAGGAAGGCGCCAAGCTGGAACTCGACGGCCGTGACGTCACGGTGCCGGGCTACGAGCAAGGCAACTTCATCGGCCCGACCCTGTTTTCGGGCGTGAAGACCGACATGCAGGTTTACACCCAGGAAATCTTCGGCCCGGTGCTGGTGACCCTGGAAGTCGATACCCTCGACGAGGCCATCGCCCTGGTCAACGCCAACCCGTTCGGCAACGGCACCGGCCTGTTCACCCAGAGCGGCGCGGCAGCGCGCAAGTTCCAGAGCGAAATCGACATCGGCCAGGTCGGCATCAACATCCCGATCCCGGTCCCGGTACCGTTCTTCAGCTTCACCGGTTCGCGTGGCTCCAAGCTCGGCGACCTCGGCCCGTACGGCAAGCAAGTGGTGCAGTTCTACACTCAGACCAAGACCGTCACCGCCCGCTGGTTCGATGATGACAGCGTCAACGACGGTGTGAACACCACCATCAGCCTGCGCTAAGCCATCAGCCTGCGCTAAGGAGAGAGTCATGCGTATCGCATTCATCGGGCTCGGCAACATGGGCGCACCCATGGCCCGCAACCTGATCAAGGCCGGGCACCAACTGAACCTGTTCGACCTGAACAAGGCCGTGCTGGCCGAGCTGGCAGAACTGGGCGGGCAGATCAGCCCTTCGCCAAAGGACGCGGCGGCCAACAGCGAGCTGGTGATCACCATGCTGCCGGCTGCTGCCCATGTGCGCAGCGTGTACCTGAACGAAGACGGCGTGCTGGCCGGCATTCGCCCCGGCACGCCGACCGTGGATTGCAGCACCATCGACCCGCAGACTGCGCGTGATGTGTCCAAGGCCGCAGCGGCCAAGGGCGTGGACATGGGCGATGCGCCGGTGTCCGGCGGCACCGGCGGCGCGGCGGCAGGCACCCTGACCTTCATGGTCGGCGCCAGCACCGAGCTGTTTGCCACCCTCAAGCCGGTACTGGAGCAGATGGGCCGCAACATCGTGCACTGCGGTGAAGTCGGCACAGGGCAGATCGCCAAGATCTGCAACAACCTGCTGCTGGGCATCTCGATGATCGGCGTGTCCGAGGCCATGGCCCTGGGCAATGCGCTGGGCATCGACACCAAAGTGCTGGCCGGCATCATCAACAGTTCGACCGGGCGTTGCTGGAGCTCGGACACCTACAACCCATGGCCGGGCATCATCGAAACCGCGCCGGCATCGCGTGGCTATACCGGAGGCTTTGGCGCCGAGCTGATGCTCAAGGACCTGGGGCTGGCCACCGAGGCTGCACGCCAGGCGCATCAACCGGTGATCTTGGGGGCCGTGGCCCAGCAGCTGTACCAGGCCATGAGCCTGCGCGGCGAGGGTGGCAAGGACTTCTCGGCGATCGTCGAGGGTTACCGCAAGAAAGATTGACGAGCGAGGACTTCATCGCGGGCCAGGCGGCCTTCCCTCTGTAACTGCGCACCAGAGGGAAGGGCGTCTGATCCGCGATTTTTTTTTGCCGGCGGGCGGCCAGATTTATTCCACGTATTGTGATGGGTTTACTGACATCTGCACAGGCAACAAGCATCTTCAACCTAAGATGTCAATTTGCTATAGTTTCCAGATAGGGAAACCCGAGCCATCTTCATGTTCAAGATAATAGAGTCAATCAAAACCGCTCGTTACAAGCGAATAGTCAGGTCTCACGGGGGTAAGATTGCTGCCGGGCCATCAACATTCAGTAAATATGCCCGTGCTGATCTAGAGGAATATGTTCAGCTGGGCCATATAAAAATCCGATCTTCCCAAGTTGGGATTGGTGCTTACACCTATATTAGAAGTGGTACCCATCTTTCATTTGTATCTTCCATAGGTCGATTTTGCTCCATTGGCTCCGATTGTGTCCTTGGTCAGGAAAAACACACACACCCATCCTCCTGGGTAAGTACCCATCCATTTCAGTATGAAGATGGAGGAAATCTGGAGTACCGAGCTGATGAAGCGCTTGCCCAGATAGGTCACGACGTATGGATTGGCGCCGGAGCCACTGTCCTTGCAGGCGTGAAGGTCGGGACCGGAGCCATCATCGCGACCCAGGCTTTGGTGTCGCGTGATGTGCCGCCGTATGCGATCGTGGGTGGGAATCCGGCAAAAGTCATCAAGTATCGACATGCTGAAGACATCATTGCCAGGCTCATGGACAGCGAGTGGTGGGATTTGGATACCGCTACCTTGAAAGAGTTGAATCTGGCAGACCCGGAAAGTTTCCTGAGGGCTATCGAAGATCGTACCTCGCGAAACAAAGTCAACTACAGAGTCGTTTGTCTTTCTCGGAAGGGTGTGAAACCTTTGAAGAGTGACCACTCCTAGTCGAGGGCGATGCGCCGAAAGCCACTGTTATACTTGCAGCAGGATATTTTATTCGACCCGCGGCCCCTTTGATCATCATGCTTGAACCTGAGCGGCGTCATGTGGGACTTTTTGCGCATCCCACATGACCAGGCAAAGTCCGCTTATGAATCAAGCAAAGACAAAGTACTTGCGCACGGTCTCGACCACTTCCCAGGTACCTTTCATCCCCGGTTCGATCACGAACACATCACCCGCTTTCAGGTGCTTCGGCTCTTCGCCTTCCGGGGTGATGATGCAGTAGCCATCGAGGAAGTGGCAGAACTCCCACTTCTCGTAGTTGACCTCGAACTTGCCCGGGGTGCAGATCCAGGTGCCCATGATCTTGCTGCCGTCGGCCGACAGATAGGCGTTGAGGTTGACGGTGTGCGGATCGCCGCCGATGCGCTTCCACTTGGTGGCGTCCACGACCGGCGTCGGGCAGGTTTCGCGCAGGACGGTGATGAAATCGGACATGGCACAACTCCTGGTGACTGGCTGAATGACTCGTCACCATAGGGCCATCGGCCGAGCCGCAGTTGCCTGGGCTCGACGTCCAGCTGTCTGGTCGCGCTATGTCAGGCGGTTGACCTCGACGGTGATGTGCGCCAGTTCCTCGTGTACGCCCAAGGCCTGGCGCACGCTGTCGGCGCTGAGTTCGGCCCGGGCGGCCAGGCCGAGAATGCAGGCGTACTGGTCCTTGCCCACGCGCCACACGTGCAGGTCGGTGATACTGGCCGGCACCGGCAGCTGCGCGACCACCGCGCGGATTTCTTCCACTACCGGCGCGTCCATCTCCGCATCCAGCAGCACCCGCCCGGTATCGCGCAGCAGCCCGCGGGCCCACAGCGCCACCAGCAGCGCACCGACCAGGCCCGTGACCGGGTCGAGCCAGCCGGCGCCCCAGTACTTGCCGGCCAGCAGGGCGACGATAGCCAGCACCGAAGTCGCGGCGTCGGCCATCACATGCAGGTAGGCTGAGCGCAGGTTCAGGTCGTGGTGATGGTGGCCGTGGTCATGGTGATGGTCGTGGCCATGGTGGTGATGATCGTGATGGTGATGGTCGTCGCGCAGCAGCCAGGCGCAGATCAGGTTGACGGCCAGGCCCACGGCGGCGATGAAGATCGCCTCGTCATAATGGATCGGCCCCGGTGCCAGCAGGCGCTCCACCGACTGGAATGCCATCAGCCCGGCCACGCCCAGCAGCAGCAGGGCGCTGGAGTAGCCACCGAGAATCTCGATCTTCCAGGTGCCGAAGGCAAAGCGCCGGTCGCCGGCATAACGCCGCGCGGCGGCATAGGCCAGCAGCGACAGGCCCAGGGCCAGGGCGTGGGAGCTCATGTGCCAGCCGTCGGCCAGCAACGCCATGGAATTGAAGAACCAGCCCCCGGTAATTTCCGCCACCATCATCACCGCGGTCAGCCACACGGCCAGGCGCGTCTTGCGCTCGGCGCCCAGGTTGCTGGTATGGAACTGGTGGCTGTGCTGCCAGCGGTCTGAGGTTTGTGTCGCCATGGTTTATCATGCTCCCGGAACGTCGAGAAATATACTATACCCCAGTATACCTAGCATGGTGTGAAACCCAATGGCACATACCCTGAAGAGCAAGAAGCAGCTGCTGACCCGGGTGCGCAAGATCAAAGGCCAGGCCGCCGCCCTGGAGACAGCGCTGGAGCAGGACAAGGACTGCCTGGCGATACTGCAGCAGATCGCCGCCGTGCGCGGTGCGGTGAACGGGCTGATGGCCGAAGTGATGGAAGGGCATATCCGCGAACACCTGGTGGCGGACGGGCTGAGTGCCGAGGAGCGGCAGGACGAGGCGGACAAGGTGGCAACGTTGTTGCGGTCGTACCTCAAGTGAATTAGGTGGGTAGGCACGTCCCAGCAATTTGTGCACCACTGCTGGAGTCCGGGGGCCGCTCTGCGGCCCTTTCGCGACACAAGGCCGCTCCTACAGGGGCCCCTATACCCCCAGGGGGTATGATTACGCCCACCAGTACCGCACAAAGTGGAAGAACACCGGCGCGGCAAAGCACACCGAATCCATGCGGTCGAGCATGCCGCCGTGGCCTTCGATCATGTGCCCCCAGTCCTTCACCCCACGGTCGCGCTTGATCGCCGACATCACCAACCCGCCGAAGAAACCCATGGCGTTCACTGCCAACGCCATCAGCGCGGCCTGCCAGAAGCTGAACGGGGTGATCCAGCACAGCAGGGCGCCGATCAGGGTGGCCAGTGCCACGCCGCCGGCCAGGCCTTCGACGGTCTTGGATGGTGACAGGTTGGGCGCTACCTTGTGCTTGCCGAACAGCTTGCCGCACACGTACTGCAGCACGTCGCTGATCTGCACCACCAGGATCAGCCAGGCAATCAGCAGCAGGTTGCGGCCCTCGTAACCCGGGATGTCCAGGGTCATCAATGCCGGTACCGACGACACGCAGTACACCGCGATCATCAGCCCCCACTGCACCTTCGAGGCGCGCTCGAGAAAGCGCGTGGTGTCGCCGCCGAAGCTGGCCAGGATCGGCAGCAACAGGAACAGGTACACCGGGATGAAGATGCTGAACAACCCGTACCAGTCCATGGCGATCAGCACGTACTGCACCGGCAGCGCCACGTAGAACGCCGCCACCAGTGCCGGGTAGTCGCTGCGCCGGGTCGGGGTGAGCGTCATGAACTCGCGCAAGGCATAGAACGATACGCCGTAGAACAGCACGATCACGCCGTACTTGCCGAACAGGAAGGCGATGCCGATCACCAGTACCATCACCCACCAGGCGTTGATGCGGGCGTTGAGGTTGTCGATCACCGCGTGCGGTGCCGGGCCGGCGCGCCATTTGAGCAGGCGGCCGATCACGCTGGCGAGCAGCAGCAGGGCGCCGATGCCGGCGAACAGGGAAAGGGTGTTGTCGTCCATCTCAGGCATCCTTGGGGGCCAGGTTCAGCAGGGCCTGGCTGGCCCGCTCGAGAAAGGCTTGCTTGCTTTCATCCGCCTGCAGGTGCAGCGGCTCGCCAAAGCTCAATGTGCACAACAACGGCAACGGCAGGGCGCGACCCTTGGGCATCACCCGGTTGAGGTTGGCGATCCATACCGGCACCAGTTCGACTTCGGGGTTGGCTGCTGCCAGGTGGTACAGCCCGCTCCTGAACGGCATCAGCGGCTCGTCGCCGAGATTGCGAGTGCCCTCCGGGAAGAAGATCAGCGAGTCGCCCTGGGCCACGGCTTCGAGGATCGGCTGCAACGGGCTGCCCTGGCCGGCGCTGTGTTGCCGGTTGATCAGCACACCATTGAAGACCTTGCGGATGAGAAAGTCGCGAATGCCCGGCTTGGCCCAGTAGTCGGCGCCGGCTACCGGACGGGTACGCTTGCGCAGCGGTTGCGGCAGCGAGGCCCACAGCAGTACGAAGTCGCCATGGCTGCTGTGGTTGGCGAAATACAGGCGTTGCACCGGCAGCGGCGTGCAGCCCAGCCACAGGGCGCGGGCGCCGGTGATCAGGCGGGCGGCGGACGTGATGAGGTAGGCGGTCAGGTTGGCGAGCATGGATCGGTAGTCATCCCTTCAAAGGCAGTGTCAGCAGGGTAGCCAAGGCCAGCGACAGCTGCAGGCCCAGGCACACTGCCTGGCGGCGTAACAGGGCCAGCGCGGCCTGGCTGCGTGCAGGCCAGGCGCGGGAATCGGTGGCCTGCGGTTTGAGCTTCAGCTCGAACAGGGCGTGGTCCAGGGCCTGGGTGTCCGCCGCCAGGTCGCGGCTGGCGGCGAGGCGGGCGAACAGTTCGGCATCCAGGGCCACGCGAATGGCCCAGTACTTGTGCAGCACGCCTAGTACCAGCAGCGCAATGCACAGCAGGCTGGCCAGTGGTTGCAACTTTGCACCCAGCAAGGGCGCCAGGCCGTAGGCCAGGGCCAGCAGGGTGAGGCCGTCCGACAGGCGTTCCAGTTGTTTGCCACGGCCCAGCAGGCTGGCCACCACGTACAGCGTCATGGTTGTGTCCCTAGCTGTTGCAAGGCCTGGCGGTGTGCGCTGTGCAGGACCACGCCGGGGCGGGCCTTGCGGATCAGCGCCTCGGCTTGGCGAGCATCAGTGCAGCGGCCCGTGAGCACCAGCCAGGCGGCCACGGCGCTGGCACTGCGCGAATAGCCCAGGGCGCAACAGACCAGCACCGGGCCTTGGGAGCGCAGGCGTTCGATGGCGATGGCGGCCTGGTGCAGCAATGGGCTTTCCGGGGCGATCAGGTCCAGGGTAGGAAAACATGCGTAGCCAACGGCGGACGCGACCTGTGTAGGAGCGGCCTTGTGTCGCGAAAGGGCTGCGAAGCGGCCCCAGATTTTCAGCTTCGCAGCAGATATTGCTGGGGCCGCTTCGCAGCCCTTTCGCGACACAAGGCCGCTCCTACAATTGTCCGCGCTGTCCTGAACATGACACGGTAGCTCTGCGCACAAATCGACCACCGCAGCGAACTGCGCGCCACACCCAGGAATCCGCCCGAGGTAGACGCCATCACATACTTCATCGGCCTGCGGGTGCCGCCAGGTCCACAACCGCGAGTTGACCCACGCCCCCACCAGATAAGGCGCCAGCAGCCAGCTGGCTGCATTCGACAAGCGCCCATCGGCGCCTTTCTGAAACCCGCCCGCACCGAGCACGCCATAGTTCAGCGCCACCAAAGCCAGCGACACGGCCGGCCAGCTCAACCACAGCCAGGCGCCGCCCAACGCAACGGCAGGCACTGCGCACAGCAGCCCACCCACTGTATAGAACAACGCCAACCGCCAACGCTTGGCATCCCGCACAAGGCGCACCCGCTGCCAGGGCAGCTGCCCCCGATATGGCCACAACCAGACGCAGACGAACCCCGCCAATGCCCCGGTCGGCACGTCGATGAAATGGTGCTGCCAGGTGGTCAGCACCGACACCCCGATCAGTGCCATCCAGCCATGCATCAGCCAACGCCAGGGCTGGCGCTGCACGTGCCGGGCAAACATCGTCCAGATGATCACCAGCAGGGCAATATGCAGTGAAGGCGCCTGGTTGAACGGCTTGTCGAAGCCCATCAGCACATCGAACATCCAGCCGAACACCCCGCCCAGTTCCGGCCGCTCGAAGGTGAAGCGCAGCGGCCAGAGCAGGAAGCAGCTGACGCTGATCAGCTGCGCGGTGAGCAGCGCCAGCGCGTGCCGGTCCATTTCCTGGCGCGTGCGCGGCAGCAGGAAGGACAAACCGTAGAGCAGGTCGATCGACCAGTACGGGATGATCGTCCACGGCCACAACGGCATGCGGCTTTCCCAGCCGAACACCAGGCTGCCGACATCACTGCGCCCGGCCGTGTGGTTGTTCGCCAGCCCGTAGCTGAGGAAAAACAGCGGCCCCAGCAGCAGAAGCCAGAAAACGCCCCGGCGGATCAGCCCGGGCTCGCGTGATGGGCTCATTCAGCGCACCCGTTGTGCCAGGCTGACGCTGAAAATGCCCCATTCATCGATGCGCTGGGCCAGCTTGCGGAACCCCGCCGCCTCTACCAGCTGGTCCATTTCGGCCTGGCTGCGGCGGCGCATCACCCAGGCCTCGCCGCCGCGATGGCTGGTGAGGGCGCGGGCGATCATTTCCAGTTGCGGGTGCCACGGCTGGCCGGTGTAGACCAGGTAACCGCCATCTTCCAGCGCATCGGCCAGGCCGGCCAGCGAGTTGCCTACCAACTGGTTGCTGGCGAACAGTTCGTACAGGCCGGAGACCACGGCCAGAGTCGGTGGTTGTTCCAGGGTGGCCAGGCTCTGGCGGTCGAAGGCATCGCCCTGGACGAAGCGGGCGATGTCGGCCAGGCCCTTTTCGGTAATCAGTGCGCTGCCTTGCTGCACGTTCAGTTCGCTGTAGTCGCGCAGCAGGATCGAGTCCGGCAGTTGTTCGAGTTCCTGCAGGGCCTCGAGGATGTAGCGGCCATGACCGGCGGCGATATCGACGATGTGCACCGGCCGCTGCTGTTCGCGCAGGCGGGCGATGGCCAGGCGCAGCAGTTCCTCTACGTGCAGCTTGCGCTGGCGGATGCCGCGCCAGCCGATGGCGTCGAGGTAGTTCTGGTCGACCAGGCGGCCAAGTTTGCCTTTGCCGGTCGGCTGGTTGCGGTACACGTAGTCCAGGGTACTGCCCGAATCGAAACCGGTATCGAAACCCAGCTTCACACCTTCGGACAGCCCCTTGCCCAGGTGCAGCCCGGCGCGGGTGGCACGCCAGTAAAGGTCACGGGGCGAGTTGCGCGGCAGCGGTGCGGCCAGGCTTTCGGCCTCGGCGCAGGTGGCGCCGGTCTTGTCGGCATCGAGCAGTGACGGCAGGGCGGCGGGGCTGGCGAAGCAATGTTCGACGAACCGCTCGATACGCCGCAAGGCCTGGGCCCGATCACGCTCGCCAAGGGTGTCGTGAAAGAAGCCTGGCAGGATGTGCATTTCCTTGCGCGCACTGCCCAGGCGTTCGAAGAAGCGTTCCTGCGGCTGGCGTTCGACCACGAAGTCGGCACCGGACACCAACAGCTGGGTCGGCAGCTGGATGGCCTGGGCATCCGCCACCACCCGGTCGGCGGCTTCGTACAGGCCGAGCAGCATGGTTACCGAAATCGGCCGGCTGATCAGCGGGTCGGCCACATACGACATGACCCGTTCGGGGTCGTGGGTGAGCAGGCGAGGCTTGACGTAGCTGTTGACGAAGAAGTTGCCGCGCAGGGCCTTCAGCAGTTTCAGGCCGGGGCGGGCGAACGGCACGTACAGCTTTACCTTGAACGCTGGCGAGGCCAGCACCAGGCAGCGCACCTTCGGCGCGTAGTCGTGGGCCCAGGTGGCGACCAGCACGGCCCCGACGCTCTGCGCCAGCACCACCAGGTCCTGTTCGGCAATGCCATGGCGGGCCTGGATGTGCTCGATGAAGGTCTGCACGTCGCGCACGCTGGTGGCGAACCCCGGGCTGTCGCCGCGCGCGCCCGGCGACTGGCCGTGGCCACGGGCATCCCAGGCGAAGAAATCGTAGCCCGGCATGTCCAGCTCATCGGCCAGGTGGGCCATGCGCCCGCCGTGTTCGTGGCCGCGGTGGAACATCACCACGGCCCGGCGTGGTTGGTGTTGGTTACGGGTGGCAGGCCAGTGACGGTAGTGCAGCTCGACGCCGTCATGGGTGGAGAAGTGCAGCGCTTGCGCTTGGCGCATGGTCGACATCCTTTTACGACGGCAGTGGGCTCAGCGGGTTTCGGCCAGCCCCTGGCGAACCCGGTTGTAGAGGGTATAGAGCGAGAGTGCGAGGATGACCAGCAACAAGCCGTTGATCCAGGCGCCGTTCAGCACGCCGAAGGCGACGCCGGTACCCAGCACGCCGAAGGCGAACGCCCGGTCGCTCTTGCCCATGGGGCCGTCGTAGCGCCGTGAGGCGCCGGCCAGCGGGCCCATGACACCGGCGTATTCGCTGAAGGTGGCGCTGAGCACCACGAGTACGACCAAGGTTGGCGATACACCCGCCAGCAGGGCGAAGGGCAGGTACAGCGCGGCATCGGCGATCACATCGCACAGTTCGTTGAGGTAGGCGCCGAGGGTGGATTGCTGGCCGAACTCCCGGGCGAGCATGCCGTCGACGGCGTTCAGTGCCATGCGCAGCAGCATCCAGACTGGAATCAGGATGAACAGCCAGGTGAGATGGGGCAGGGCGGCCAGCAGCAGGCCCAGCATGATCGACAGCAGGGCGGCGGCGACAGTGACCTGGTTGGCGGTGACACCGCGGTCGTAGAGACGCTGGACAGCAGGGCGGAGCATGGCCTGGAAGCGCGGTTTGAGCTGGTAGATCGATGCCACTGGAAAGTCCTTTTCGGTGGTGCGATGGGAGGATTGTGTGCGAGCGGCCGAAAAAATGCACTTACTGTGCACGCGATCGATGTAGGAGCGGCCTTGTGTCGCGAAAGGGCTGCGCAGCAGCCCCGGCAATTTCTGCTGCAACGCTGAAAATCTGGGGCCGCTTCGCGACCCTTTCGCGACGCAAGGCCGCTCCCACATCGACCGCATGGGCTTCAGATCATGCGCAGTGCAGGCAATATACTGATCGCGTCAGCGGGTGAGGGTGGTTACCAACCCTGCGGCATACCCCGGCAATGCCGCAAAATCGCGTGCACACACCAGCAACCGGCGATTGGCCCATGGTTCCGTCAGCGCCACCCAGTGCAACGGCAATACCCCTTGCCAACGTTTCACCGCAGCCAGCGGCACCACCCCCACCCCGGCCCCGCCCGCAACCATGCGGATCACGCCATCGAACCCTTCGGCACGCACTCGAACCCGCATGCGCCGCCCCTCGCGCAGTGCCTGCTCTTCCAGGTACAACGCCAGTGCACTGCCAGCCCCCAGGCCGACATAGCCATGGGCCAGGCTATCGATGAAGCTCGGCGCGACCTCGTTGGCCAGCGGGTGGCGCTGCGGCGTCACCAGGACCAACGGGTCTTCGCGAAACGGCCGGGTCTGCAGGTGCGCGCTGGGTGCGGCGGTCGAAACGATGCCCAGGTCTGCCATGCCCTGGGTAATCGACTGCACGATGCGCAGGCTCGGCAACTCCTGCACGTCCACGCTGACTCCAGGGTTTTCAGCCAGGTAGCCGGCCAGCAGCTCTGGCAGGTACTCCGTGAGTGCCGCCGTGTTGCACAGCAGGCGCACCTGGCCCTGCTGCCCTTGCGCGTACTGGCCCAGGTCGAACTGTAGGCGCTCGACCTGCTGCGATATCAGCCGGGCATGCTGCAGCAGTGCCTGGCCGGCCGGAGTTGCTTGTACGCCACGGCGGTTGCGTTCCAGCAAAGGGATGCCCAGCGATGCCTCCATGGCGCGGATGCGCGCACTGGCTGCTGCCAGCGACAGATGGCTGCGGCTGGCACCGGCGGTGATGTTGCCGCACTCCAGGGTGTGCTGGAACAGCCTGAGGTCGATCAGGTCGAAATGCATGTGGCTCTGTCCTGGCAAGAGTCTGGCTGAGTATATGGCAGATTTTCACCCCGGCCGGCGCACGCCATCATCGGCCCATGAATACCTTGCTCGCTTTCTACCAGAACATTGGCCCAGCGCTGTCGCTGCTGGTGGTACTGACCTTCCTGCTGGCCGGCGCGGTGAAGGGCGTGATCGGCCTCGGCCTGCCGACAATCGCCATGGGCCTGCTGGGCCTGGCTATGTCACCAGCGCAGGCTGCGGCATTGCTGATCGTGCCGTCGACCCTCACCAACCTGTGGCAGCTGGCCAGCGGTGGGCACCTGCGGGGTTTGCTGGCACGCCTGTGGCCGATGCTGGCGATGATCTTCGTCGGTACCTTGCTGGGCAGTGCCTGGCTGGGGATCAACAGCGGCCCTTGGGCCGCACATGCACTGGGCGCGGCCTTGATGGTGTATGCGCTGTACGGGCTGGTCGGCCCGGGCCTGCGCCTGGCACCGAGGCGGGAGCCTTGGCTGGCGCCGCTTTGCGGGCTGGTCACGGGCGTGGTCACGGCGGCGACCGGGGTATTCGTGATACCGGCTGTGCCCTACCTGCAGAGCCTGGGTTTGAGTCGGGATCAGATGATCCAGGCCCTGGGCCTGTCGTTCACGGTTTCGACCCTGGCCTTGGCCGTTGGCCTTGCCGGGCAGGATGCCCTGGGTGGCCAGGCACTGGGTGCTTCGCTGCTGATGCTGGCGCCGGCCTTGCTCGGCATGCTGGCCGGCCAGTGGCTGCGTCAGCGCATCAGCGCGCTGCTGTTCAAACGCTGCTTCTTCATCGGCCTGGCCGCACTCGGCGGCCATTTGCTGATCAGCGGTTAGCGCTTGATGCGCTGAGCATGTCGATCATCTGGATGTCGAAGTCGCGTTCCAGGTAGTCCATGCGTTTTTCGAAGAACGCTGTCATGTGCGGCAGGGCCGAATGCACATCCAGCGCGGCCTTGTCGGCCCAGACCTCGAAGAACACGAACAGGCTCGGGTCCTGCTTGTCGCGCAGCATGTGGTACTCGATGCAGCCCGGCTCCTGGCGGCTTGGCTCGACGTAGGCGCGGAACAGGGTTTCGAACGCTTCAGCCATTTCCGGGCGGGTCTTGGCTTTGAGGATGAAGGCGTACTGCTCACTCATGGGTCGCTACTCGTTGATGGGAGGTGATGCGATTCTAAGGCAATAATGTATTGTTCATTCGTGACTTCAGGTCAATTGTATTTTGCCTATGCATTACTGTATCCCGCGCCCGCGAGCCCCTAACCTGCCGGCCTGAATTTTCCGCGAGGCCCGCATGAAGAAGATCCTTTTGCTCAACGGTGGTAAACAGTTCGCTCACTCCGACGGTCGCCTCAACGCGACCTTGCACGAAGCGGCCATCGCTCACCTGGACCGGGCCGGTTTCGATGTGCGCCACACCTTCATCGACGGCGGCTACGACGCCCGGGAAGAGGTGGAGAAGTTCCTCTGGGCCGATGTGGTGATCTACCAGATGCCCGGTTGGTGGATGGGCGCGCCATGGACCGTTAAAAAGTACATCGACGAGGTGTTCACCGCCGGCCACGGCAGCCTGTATGCCAACGACGGCCGTACCCGTGCGGACCACTCGCAGAAGTACGGCAGTGGTGGCCTGGTGCACGGCAAGCAGTACATGCTTTCGCTGACCTGGAATGCACCGCAGCAGGCATTCGACGACCCGAGCGATTTCTTCGAGGGCAAGGGGGTGGACGCGGTGTACTTCCCGTTCCACAAGGCCAACCAGTTCCTCGGCATGACCGGGCTGCCGACTTTCCTGGCAGTGGATGTGATGAAGCGGCCGGATGTGCCGGCTGCTTTGGCGGCCTATGAGGCGCATCTGGACAAGGTGTTCGGCAAGGCACAGTAAGGTTTTCTCTGTGCCGGCCTCTTCGCGGGCTTGCCCGCTCCCACAGGTACTCCACAGTCCTTGAAATCTGTGTGATCCCTGTGGGAGCGGGCAAGCCCGCGAAGAGGCCAGCACAGGCACCGCTGGACTTGGCCTCGACAAGCGGCTATCTAATCCCTGCAGAGACCAACCACAGGCGCAGATGTGAAAACCCGATCCGAAGAACTCCAGGTATTCGTCACCGTCATCGACTGCGGCTCGATTTCCGCTGCTGCCGAGCAGATGGGCCAGACTCCGTCCGCCGTCAGCCGTACCCTCTCGCGCCTTGAGGGCAAGCTGGGTACCACGCTGGTCAACCGCACCACTCGGCGCATGGACCTGACCGAGGAGGGCCGCTTCTTCCTCGAACGCGCGCGGCTGATCCTGGAGCAGATGGACGAGATGGAAGAGCGCCTGTCGATGAACCGCCAGACCCCCACCGGGCGCCTGCGCATCAACGCCGCCGCGCCGTTCATGCTGCACGCCATCCTGCCGTGGATCGGCGAGTTCCGCCGCCAATACCCTGGCATCGAACTGGAACTCAATACCGACGACCTGATCATCGACCTGCTGGAGCAGAGCACCGATGTGGCGATCCGCATCGGTGAACTGGCCGACTCCAGCCTGCACGCGCGCAGCCTGGGATGCAGCCCGGTACAGGTGCTGGCCAGCCCGGCCTACCTCGAGCAGCACGGCACGCCGCAGCGGGTCGAGGACCTGGCCAACCACTGCCTGCTTGGCTTCAGCCAGCCCGAATCGCTCAACCACTGGCCACTGCGCCATGCCCAGGGTGACCGCTGGAGCATCCGCCCGGCGCTGATCGCCTCCAGCGGCGAGACCTTGCGCCAACTGGCGCTGGCCGGCGAGGGCATCGTCAGCCTGTCGCACTTCATGACCCACGAGGACATCCGCACCGGGCGCCTGCAAGTGCTGCTGAGCGAAGCCAACAACGGCTACCGCCAGCCGATCCATGCGGTGTACTACCGCAACACCCAGCTGGCGCTGCGTATCCAGTGCTTCCTCGATTTCATCCAGCGCAAGTTGGCGATGTACGCCAGCTGAGTTGCCTGAACGCGACAGATCCTGTCCACAGGCGGCGAAACTTCCTGCGGTTGATTGCACAGTCGAAGCGCTTCGGCCTTACTGACTGCTCAACAAAAACAACACCAAGGAAGTGTCATGCGTATTGCTCCGTTCCAGTACCTGGCTCTCGCAGCCGCGATCCTGAGCTGTTCCTCGGTTCATGCCGCCAACCTTGAGGGCGGCGCGGTGGCCGCGCCCGATCAATATGGTGCACAGGTGGCCGCCGACATCCTCAAGAAAGGCGGCAACGCGGTGGATGCGGCAGTGGCCACGGCTTTCACCCTGGCGGTGACTTATCCCGAGGCCGGCAACATCGGCGGTGGCGGGTTCATGACCCTGTTCGTCGACGGCAAACCCTACTTCCTCGACTACCGCGAAGTCGCGCCCCAGGCCGCCACGCGCAACATGTACCTGGACGAAAAGGGTGAGGTCATCGAGAACCTCAGCCTGGTCGGGGCACGCGCTGCTGGCGTACCGGGCACGGTGATGGGGTTGTGGGAGGCGCACCAGAAGTTCGGCAAGCTGCCCTGGAGCGAGCTGCTGACCCCAGCCATCGGCTATGCGAAAAACGGCTTCAAGGTGGCCGCAAAGCAGTACCAGTACCGCAACGATGCCCAGGGCATGTTCAAGACCGCGACCAATTTCAACGACTACTTCGGCAACATGAAGGTCGGCGAGCTGTTCAAGCAACCGGAAATGGCCCAGACCCTGGAACGCATCGCCGACAAGGGCGTGAGCGAGTTCTACCAGGGCAAGACCGCCGACCTGCTGGTGGCGCAGATGCAGGCCGACAAGGGCCTGATCACCAAACAGGACCTCAAGGACTACAAGGCCGTTTGGCGTGAGCCGATGGCTGTGAGCTGGCGTGGCAACGTGGTGTATACCGCGCCACCGCCAAGCTCCGGTGGCGTCGCCCTGGCCCAGCTGCTGGGCATCAAGGAAAACCGCGCGGCGGACTTCAAGGGTGTGGCGCACAACTCGGCGCAGTACATACACCTGTTGGCCGAGATCGAGAAGCGTGTGTTCGCCGACCGCGCCGATTACCTTGGCGACCCGGCCTTCACCAAAGTGCCAGTGGATCAGCTGGTGGCCAAGGATTACCTGGCCAAGCGCGCCGCGCAGGTCAACCCGAAGGCCATTTCCGACACCGACAAGGTCAAGCCGGGCCTGGAGCCGCACCAGACCACGCACTTCTCGATCGTCGACAAGCAGGGCAATGCGGTCAGCAACACCTACACCCTCAACCTCGACTACGGCAGTGGTGTGGTGGTGAAAGGCGCCGGCTTCCTGCTCAACGACGAGATGGACGATTTCAGCGCCAAGCCGGGTGCGGCGAACGCCTTTGGTGTGGTTGGCGGCGATGCCAATGCCATCGCCCCGGGCAAGCGCATGCTGTCGTCCATGAGCCCCAGCCTGATGACCCGTGATGGCAAGGTCGAGCTGGTCATCGGTACCCCGGGTGGCTCGCGGATCTTCACCTCGATCTTCCAGGTGATGAACAACCTGTACGACTACGACATGCCGCTGGACAAGGCGGTGGCGGCGCAGCGCGTGCACCATCAGTTGCTGCCCAAGGACACCATCTACTTCGACAGCTATGCGCCGCTGACCGGGCCGGTGGCTGATGAACTGAAGAAGATGGGCTATGTGCTGGAGGACCAGGGCTGGGAAATGGGGGATATCCAGGCGATCCGGGTTGATGGGACGAAGCTGGAGACCGCTTCGGATCCGCGTGGGCGTGGTGTAGGGATGATCGTCAAGTAATACCTGTTCCATCGCTGGGAGGGCTTTACCCTCCTTTCGCGACACAAGGCCGCTCCTACAGGAGATCGCGGTCCCTTGTAGGAGCGGCCTTGTGTCGCGATGGGCCGCAAAGCGGCCCCAGATTCCAGGATCAGACGCGGAACTGGCTGACCAACGTCTGCAACTGCCCACCCAACCGCGCCAGCTCCACGCTGGACGCCGCCGTCTCGTCACTGGCCGCCGCCGTCTGCTCCGACACATCGCGCACATTCAGGATGCTGCGGCTGATCTCCTCCGCCACCGCACTCTGCTGTTCCGCCGCTGCGGCAATCTGCTGGTTCATCGACTGGATGCTCGACACCGTACTGGTGATGCTCTCCAGCGAAGCCCCGGCCTTGCGCGCCAGCTCGACGCTGCTGTCGGTCAGGGTACGGCTGCCTTGCATGGCCGTAGCCACTTGCTGGGTCCCATGCTGCAGGCTGGCGATCAGCTCTTCGATCTCTTCGGTGGATTTCTGCGTGCGCTGGGCCAGGCCGCGCACTTCATCGGCAACCACGGCAAAACCACGGCCGGCCTCGCCGGCACGCGCCGCCTCGATCGCTGCGTTAAGTGCAAGCAGGTTGGTCTGTTCGGCCACCGACTTGATCACGTCCATCACGCTGCCGATCTTCTGGCTTTCCTGCTGCAGCAAGTTCATGGCTTCGGTGGAGCGGTGCATGTCCTCGGCCAGGCGTTCGATCTGGCCAATTGCTTCGCCCACCACGCGGTCGCCGGCACGGGCTTCGTCATCGGCACCGGTGGCGGCATGCGAGGCCTGTTCGGCATTGCGCGCCACTTCCTGAACGGTAGCGGCCATTTCGTGCATGGCGGTGGCCACCTGGTCGGTCTCGACCTTCTGGCTGTTGGCGCCGGCGCTGGTCTGCTCGGTCACCGCCGACAATTCCTCGGCAGCGCTGGCGATCTGGGTGACGCCGTCGCGGATGCCGCTGATCAGCTCGCGCAAAGTGGTGCCCATGCGGGCGATGCCTTGTTGCAGCACGCCCAGTTCGTCGCGGCGGGTGACGCGCAGGTGCTGGGTAAGGTCGCCGCTGGCGATCTTTTCCACTGCCACCATGGTGTCGCGCAGCGGGCGGGTGATCTGCCGGGTGATCAGCACTGCCGCCAGCACGCCGACCAGCAGCGCCAGCAGCGTGGCAATGGCCTGCAGGCTGCGAGCCTGGGTGCTTTCGATGTCGCGGCGCTGCAGCTGGATCTGGTACAGAGCGTCGCTGCGCTTGACGATGTCGGCGCCCTGCACGGTCATTTCGGCGCGCGCAGTGGTGATGTTGGCGACCGCATCGCGGAACTGGCGCACGGCGTCACGGTAGGCCAGCACCGAGCCTTCGAACTGTTGCAGGCGTGTGTCTTCGGCCGGCAGCTGGCGCTTGAGATTGTCGATTTCGGCCAGGGCGGCGTCCAGCTGGCGCAGGGCGGCCTGCTCGTTGGCAGCGCTGTTTTCGGCAATGTAGCCGCGTACGTCGATGCGCACCTGCAGCAGTTGCTGGCGGGCCTTGCTGACCAGCTGGTACTGGGCCAGGCGCACGCTGTCGGCTTCGGGGCGCGCCATGACTTCCTGGCTGAGGGCGTCCATGGCCTGGTCGGCGCGGCTGGCTGAACCGTCCATGGCCGTGCGCGCGGTGCGGGTGGCGTCGTAGCCCTGGCGCATCTTGTTCAGCGACACCTTGTAGGCGCTGATGGTCTCGCCCAGTTCACCCAGCAGCTTGATGTTTTCCGGGCTCTTGAAGGTGCTGGCCAGGTAGGCCTGCTGCTTGCTGAAGGCGTCCAGCTTGGTCTGGGTGTTGGCGGCGGCGGCATCGTCGCCGTTGGCGATCATGTACTGCAGGCGGGCAATGCGCAGGTCGGTCAGGTCCTTGTTGAGCTGGCCGATATCACCCATCCAGTTGCTGCGGTCGATCAGGCTGCCCAGGCTGGTCCAGCCGGTCAGGGCCAGCAGGCCGGTGAGGATCAGTACCAGGCCGAAGCCCAGGCCGAGTTTGAGGTTGACGCTGATGTTGGCGAACCAGCTGTTCATGCACGCTCTCCAGAAGTTGTTTTCGCTCGCTTGATCTTCGATCGCCAGGCGTTGTTGTTCTGGATGCCCGCTGATTCGTGCAGGGGTTATCGGCAGTGATGGAGGAAGCTGAAACGCTTTTTCAGCAGATTTGTAACTGGCTTGATTGGGGCTGCTCTGCAGCCCTTCGCGGGCATGCCCGCTCCCACAGGGATAGCGCCAACTTCAAGGGCAGCGATTTACCTGTGGGAGCGGGCGTGCCCGCGAAGCAGGCGACGCGGTGGATGGCACCGGCTTTGCCGGTGTTCGCGGCTAAAGCCGCTCCTACAGGGATCGCGTCGGTTTTGGAAGCTATTCAAAGGTTGCGCGCGCTGAAGGTATCGCAGCGGTTCACTTCGCCCTCGGCAAACCCGGCCTTGAACCAGCGCACCCGCTGCGCCGAGGTGCCGTGGGTGAACGAGTCTGGTACCACGCGCCCGCGGCCTTGCTGCTGCAGGCGGTCATCGCCAATGGCATTGGCCGCGTTCAGTGCCTCTTCGACGTCGCCCGGTTCCAGCCAGTTCAGGCGCTTCTGCGCCTGGTAGGCCCATACCCCGGCCAGGCAGTCGGCCTGCAGCTCCTGGCGCACCAGCAGGCCATTGTCGCCTTCCATGCGCTGGCCACTACGACGCGCGGCATCGACCTTGGCCGACACGCCCAGCAGGGTCTGTACGTGATGGCCGATTTCGTGGGCGATCACGTAGGCCTGGGCAAAGTCGCCGGCTGCTGCGAAGCGGGTTTCCATTTCGCGGAAGAACGACATGTCCAGGTAGACCCGTTGGTCTGCCGGGCAGTAGAACGGCCCCACCGCCGCCGAGGCAAAGCCACAGGCCGAATTGACCTGGCCGCTGAACAGCACCAGCTTGGGGTCGCGGTACTGCTTGCCGCCCTCGGCGAACAGGGCTTTCCAGGTGTCTTCGGTGTCGCCCAGGATCGAGGCGACGAACTCGGCCTGCTGGTCGTTGGCCGGCGGGGCCTTGCCGCCCGCGCTGCTGGGTGCCTGCTGTTGTTGCTGCTCCATCTGGCCGGCGAGCTGGCCAAGAATCTGCAACGGGTCCTGGCCGGTGAGCCAGCCGATGCCGACAATCAGCAGCACCGCACCAAGCCCCAGCCCCTTGCCGCCGCCGAAACGCATGCCGCCGCCACCACCTTCGCCTCGGGCATCGACCACATTGTCGCTGCGTCGGCCTTTTCGCCAATCCATGAATGCTCTCCGGAGCGTGAAACAAGAAGACAAAGATTAGTCCACGACGGCGACGAGTGTCAGGCCAAGGTGCTTATGCATAACCAAATGGTTATGTTTGATGTGGCTGATTTCAATATTCATTGCACGCTACCTGCCTGAAACTGCATGTGGGAGCGGGCTTGCCCGCGACAGGGTTTCAAAGAACCCCCCGCGCATTTCCATAATTCCAAGAGAGGAAACCGGCATGCCCGCCCAGGACAACAGCCGCTTCGTGATCCGTGATCGCAACTGGCACCCGAAAGCCCTTACGCCTGACTACAAGACGTCCATTGCCCGCTCGCCGCGCCAGGCACTGGTCAGCATCCCGCAGTCGATCAGCGAAACCACCGGCCCGGACTTTTCCCACCTGGGCTTCGGCGCCCATGACCATGACCTGCTGCTGAACTTCAACAACGGCGGCTTGCCGATCGGCGAGCGCATCATCGTCGCCGGCCGTGTCGTCGACCAGTACGGCAAGCCTGTGCCGAATACCCTGGTGGAAATGTGGCAGGC
This sequence comes from Pseudomonas sp. UYEF17, assembly GCF_040546125.1. Lineage (NCBI taxonomy): Bacteria > Pseudomonadati > Pseudomonadota > Gammaproteobacteria > Pseudomonadales > Pseudomonadaceae > Pseudomonas > Pseudomonas sp. UYEF17. The sequence goes on along the minus strand of NZ_JBEPNE010000003.1, from coordinate 452,923 downwards.
CAATGCCGGCGGCCGCTACCGTCACAAGAACGACCGCTACCTGGCGCCGCTGGACCCGAACTTCGGTGGCGTCGGCCGTTGCCTGACCGACCGTGATGGCTACTACAGCTTCCGCACCATCAAGCCGGGCCCGTACCCATGGCGCAACGGCCCGAACGACTGGCGCCCGGCGCACATCCACTTCGCCATCAGCGGCCCGTCGATCGCCACCAAGCTGATCACCCAGCTGTACTTCGAGGGTGACCCGCTGATCCCGATGTGCCCGATCGTCAAGTCGATCGCCAACCCGCAAGCCGTGCAGCAGTTGATCGCCAAGCTCGACATGAGCAACGCCAACCCGATGGACTGCCTGGCCTACCGCTTCGACATCGTGCTGCGCGGCCAGCGCAAGACCCACTTCGAAAACTGCTGAGGACCCCGCCATGCCAATCGAACTGCTGCCGGAAACCCCTTCGCAGACCGCCGGCCCCTACGTGCACATCGGCCTGGCCCTGGAAGCGGCCGGCAACCCGACCCGCGACCAGGAAATCTGGAACCGCCTGGCCAAGCCGGACGCGCCGGGCGAGCACATCCTGCTGATCGGCCAGGTGTATGACGGTAACGGCCACCTGGTGCGCGATTCGTTCCTGGAAGTGTGGCAAGCCGATGCCAACGGCGAGTACCAGGATGCCTACAATCTGGAAAACGCTTTCAACAGCTTCGGCCGCACCGCCACCACCTTCGATGCCGGTGAGTGGACCCTGCACACGGTCAAGCCGGGTGTGGTGAACAACGCTGCGGGCGTGCCGATGGCGCCGCACATCAACATCAGCCTGTTTGCCCGGGGGATCAACATCCACCTGCACACGCGGCTGTATTTCGATGACGAGGCCGAGGCCAATGCCAAGTGCCCGGTGCTCAACCTGATCGAGCAGCCGCAGCGGCGCGAGACCCTGGTGGCCAAGCGTTGCGAGGTGGACGGGAAGACGGCGTATCGCTTCGATATCCGTATTCAGGGGGAAGGGGAGACGGTGTTCTTCGACTTCTGAGTCGGGCCTCGGGGGCTGCAAAGCAGCCCCGGCGATCTGAAGGTCAGCGCCGAACCAGCAAAACCCCACTCTCCATATGGTGGGTATACGGGAACTGGTCAAATAACGCACACCGCTCGATGCGGTGGGTGTCCTGCAACTGGGCAATGTTCGCCGCCAGCGTCTCCGGGTTGCACGAGATGTACAGGATCCGCTCGAAACGCCGGGTCAGCTCGCAGGTATCCGGGTCCATCCCCGCCCGCGGCGGGTCGACGAACACCGTACCGAACTCGTAGCTCTTCAGGTCGATGCCTTCCAGCCGGCGGAACGGCCGTACCTCATTCAGTGCCTGGGTCAGCTCTTCTGCCGACAGGCGCACCAGCCGCACGTTATCCACAGCGTTCTCGTCGAGGTTGCTCAGCGCGGCATTGACCGAGGTCTTGCTGATTTCCGTGGCCAGCACCTGGCGCACGCGGGTGGCCAGCGGCAGGGTGAAGTTGCCGTTGCCGCAGTACAGCTCCAGCAGGTCGTCGTCGCGCTCGCCGATGGCCTCGAAGGCCCAGCTCAGCATCTTCTGGTTCACCGCGCCGTTGGGCTGGGTGAACGCGCCTTCCGGCTGGCGGTAGCTGAACACACGGCCAGCGACGTCGAGTTTTTCCACCGCGTAGTCACGGCCGATGACCAGGCGCTTGCCCTTGGAGCGGCCGATGATGCTCACGCCCAGGTCTTCGGCCAGCTGCCGTGCGGCCGTTTCCCACGCCGCGTCCAACGGGCGGTGGTAGCACAGGGTGACCATGGCATCGCCGGCCAGGGTGGTGAGGAACTCCACCTGGAACAGGCGGTTGCCCAGTTCCTCGCTGGCCTGCCAGGCCGCCTTCAGGCGTGGCATCAGTGCATTGATGCGCTGGCTGGCGATGGGGAAATCGTCGATCAGGATCGCCTTGTGCTTCTCGCCCGGGGCGAACATGGCGTAGTGGCGCTGGCCATCCTCGCGCCACAGGCGGAATTCGGCGCGCAGGCGGTAATGCTCGCGTGGCGAGTCGAAAACAGCCGGCTCCGGCGCGCCGAACGGCGCCAGCAGCTCGCGCAGCCGGGCCACCTTGGCGTCCAGCTGGGTGGTGTAGGAGGAGGGGTCGAAAGCAGCACTCATGCGTTGAACCAGCCCAGCTTGATGACGAACAGGATGGAAAGGATCACCAGGGCCGGGTTCAGGTCGCGGTGGCGGCCGGAGATCAGCTTGACGGCGGTCCAGGAAATGAAGCCGAAGGCGATGCCGTTGGCGATCGAGTAGGTCAGCGGCATGGCCAGGGCGGTCACTACCACCGGTGCGGCTTCGGTGACGTCGTCCCAGTTTATTTCTGCCAGGCCCGAGGCCATCAGCACCGCGACGAACAGCAGCGCCGGGGCGGTGGCGAAGGCCGGCACGCTACCGGCCAGCGGGGCGAAGAACAGCGCCAGCAGGAACAGCACGGCGACCACGATGGCGGTCAGGCCGGTGCGGCCACCGGCGCTCACGCCGGCGGCGGATTCGATGTAGCTGGTGGTGGTCGAGGTGCCCAGCAGGGAGCCGGCCATGGCTGCGGTACTGTCGGCGATCAGGGCACGGCCCATCTTCGGCATGTGGCCGTCCTTGCCCATCAGCCCGGCGCGCTTGGCCACGCCGATCAGGGTGCCGGAGTTGTCGAACAGGTCGACGAACAGGAAGGCGAAGATCACGCTGACCAGGCCCACGTCCAGCGCGCCGGCGATGTCCAGCTGCAGGAAGGTCGGGGCCAGCGATGGCGGCATCGAGACCACGCCGCCGAAGGGCGTCACGCCCATCAGGATCGAGGCGATGGTGACGGCGAGAATGCCGATCAGCACGGCGCCGCGCACTTTCAGCGACTCGAGGCCGACGATCAGGAAGAAGCCCAGGGTGGCGAGGATCGGTGCCGGCTGCTTGAGGTCGCCCAGGCCCACCAGGGTGGCTGGGTTATCGACGACGATGCCTGCGTTATGCAGGGCGATCAATGCCAGGAACAGGCCGATACCCGCGGCAATGGCCGAACGCAGCGGCAGCGGGATGCTGTTCACGATCCATTCGCGGATGCGGAAGATCGACAGCAGGAAGAACATCACCGCCGACAGGAACACCGCACCCAGTGCCACCTGCCAGGTGTGGCCCATGTGCAGGACCACGGTGTAGGTGAAGAACGCGTTCAGGCCCATGCCCGGCGCCAGGGCGATCGGGTAGTTGGCGATCAGGCCCATGGTCACCGAGCCGATGGCCGCGGCCAGGCAGGTGGCGACGAAGATCGCGCCCTTGTCCATGCCGGTCTCGCCGAGGATGCTCGGGTTGACGAACAGGATGTAGGCCATGGCCAGGAAGGTGGTGACGCCCGCGAGAATCTCGGTGCGCACATTGGTGTTGTGTGCTTTTAGTTGAAACAGCCTTTCCAGCATGCCCGCTCCCCAAGGCGCCCCCGGCGCCATGAATGTATCGACCCCATCAGCAAAGCACAGACCGTACCGGTTGCCGTGGTTTTGTGTGGGGCGGAAAAAAGCCGCGCATCATACCAGCATGCTTGGCGGGGGCCTATGGCCGTTGGGGAATGGTAATTTTTTCCCTGTGCCGGCCTATTCGCGGGTGAACCCGCTCCCACAGGTACTCCACCAGATCTGAAGGCAGCGCGGTCCTTGTGGGAGCGGGTTTACCCGCGAAAGGGCCGGTATAGGCTACAGATCAACCATTATGCAACCGGTCCCGCTTGGCCAGTGTCGGGAACAGCTTTATCCACACCCCGGTCACCACCAAAGTGCCCACCCCACCCAGCACCACCGCCGGCACTGTGCCAAACCAGTGCGCGGTCACCCCCGATTCGAACTCGCCGAGCTGATTCGAGGCACCAATGAACAAGCCGTTCACCGCGCTCACCCGCCCGCGCATTTCATCCGGCGTCTCCAGCTGCACGAAGGCGCCGCGGATAACCATGCTGATCATGTCTGCCGCGCCCAGCACCACCAGCACTGCCAGCGAGAACCAGAACGAGGTCGACAGGCCGAAGGCGATGGTCGCCACGCCGAACACGCCCACTGCCGTGAACATGGTCCGCCCCACGTTGCGCTCGAACGGGAAGCGCGCCAGCCACAGCGACATCAGCAACGCCCCCACCGCCGGCGCCGAGCGCAGCAGGCCGAGGCCCAGCGGGCCGGTCAGCAGGATGTCCTTGGCGAACACCGGCAGCAGCGCGGTGGCCCCGCCCAGCAGTACGGCGAACAGGTCCAGCGAGATGGCGCCGAGGATGTCGGGCCGGCTGCGAATGAAGCGGATGCCGGCCAGCAGCGATTCGATGCTGGCGCGCCCGCGCTGGGCCACTTGGCCGCGCGCCTGCAGGCTCAGGGTCAGCATACAGGCGATGGCGTACAGGGCCACGGTGGGGCCGTATACCCAGATGCTGCCGAAGGCATACAGGAAACCGCCCACCGCCGGCGCCACAATGGTTGCCGACTGGGTGGCCGAGGCCGAAGCCGCCACCGCGCGTGGGAACAGCCCGGCCGGTACCACGTTGGGCAGCAGCGCCTGGGTCGCCGGCATTTCGAACGAACGCGTGGCACCGAGCAGGAAGGCGAGGGCGAAGATCAGCTCGCGGGTGACGTTGTCGGTGGCACTGCCCAGCGCCAGTGCCAGGGCTATCAGCCCCTGCAGGCTCTGGCACAGCGCAGCGACCTTGCGCCGGTCATAGCGGTCGGCGACATGCCCGGTGTGGAGCATGAACAGCACCCGTGGGGCGAACTCGACCAGGCCGACCAGGCCCAGGTCCAGCACATTGCCGGTCAATTGGTAGAGGTGCCAGCCAATGGCCACGGTGAGCATCTGGAAGCCGCTGGCGGTGAACACGCGGGCCAGCCAGAAGGCCAGGAAAGGGCGGTGGTGACGCAACAACTGCGGTGCGGAATCGGACATCGGAAACCAGGGGCCTCGGCGCAGTAGAGGGGTGCGCAGCGTATCATCTGTTTGTAACAAACGGTTACTGTTTGCCGGGGTCGGCACTTTTTCACGCGTCATGAAAGGGGGTGGGGCAACCGGTCACGCGGCAATCAACCACACGGCCCGGCGGGCCATTCAGGACTATGCTTCCTAGCAATCGTTGATCTGGGTCAATCGTTCCAGATGTAACGATCGGGCCCTTGGGCCGAAATCCCTGCGATCGAACAGAACAATTCCAACGCGCCGCACTCGACTACCGTGGGGGCAGTGGGCGACGGGGCCAGCGGCCCGGACGCCGGATTATCTGAAGAGGAAGCACCATGTTCGGAATAGAGGCCTTAGAGCTCGCCCGAATGCAGTTTGCCTTTACCGTGTCGTTCCATATCCTGTTCCCGGCCATCACCATTGGCCTGGCGAGCTACCTGGCAGTCCTCGAAGGCCTCTGGCTGCGGACCAACAACCAGGTCTACCGTGACCTTTATCACTTCTGGTCGAAAATCTTCGCCGTCAACTTCGGCATGGGGGTGGTTTCCGGCCTGGTCATGGCCTACCAGTTCGGTACCAACTGGAGCCGCTTCTCCGACTTCGCCGGCGCCATTACCGGTCCGCTGCTCACCTACGAGGTGCTGACCGCGTTCTTCCTCGAGGCTGGCTTCCTGGGGGTCATGCTGTTTGGCTGGAACCGCGTCGGCCGTGGACTGCACTTCTTCTCCACGGTGATGGTGGCGCTCGGCACCCTGGTCTCGACCTTCTGGATCCTTGCCTCCAACAGTTGGATGCAGACCCCGCAAGGCCACGAGATCATCGATGGCCGGGTGGTGCCGGTGGACTGGCTGGCGGTGGTATTCAACCCCTCGTTCCCCTACCGCCTGATGCACATGGCCACGGCCGCATTCGTTGCCACCGCGTTCTTCGTCGGTGCCTCGGCGGCCTGGCACCTGCTGCGCGGGCGTGACAACCCGGCGGTGCGCAAGATGCTGTCGATGGCCATGTGGATGGCGCTGATCGTCGCCCCGATCCAGGCGGTGATCGGTGACTTCCATGGCCTCAACACGCTCAAGCACCAGCCGGTGAAAATCGCCGCGATCGAAGGCCACTGGGAGAACGTGCCCGGTGAGCCGACCCCGCTGATCTTGTTCGGCATTCCCGACATGCAGGCCGAAACCACCCGCTTCAAGCTCGAGATCCCGGCGCTCGGCAGCCTGATCCTGACCCACAGCCTGGACAAGCAGGTGCCGGCGATGAAGGAGTTCCCGCCCGAAGACCGGCCCAACTCGACCATCGTCTTCTGGTCGTTCCGGATCATGGTCGGGCTGGGCTTCCTGATGATCTTCGTCGGCCTGTGGAGCCTCTGGCTGCGCAAGCGCGGCACGCTCTACACCTCGCGGCCGTTCCTGTACCTGGCCCTGTGGATGGGACCTTCCGGGCTGATCGCGCTGCTGGCCGGCTGGTTCACCACCGAAATCGGCCGCCAGCCCTGGGTGGTGTATGGCCTGATGCGCACGGCAGACGGTGTGTCCAACCACAGTTACGCCCAGCTCGGCTTCACCCTGGTGGCCTTCGTGGTGGTGTACTTCGCCCTGTTCGGCACTGGCCTTGGCTACATGATGCGCCTGGTGCGCAAAGGGCCGCAGACCGGTGAGGGTGACGAGCACAAACCTGGTGGCCCTGGCACCAAACGCACGCCGGCGCGGCCGCTGTCCGCCGCCGATGATGGCCGAGAGGCCAACTCCGCCAGCCTGAGCAAGGGGAACTGAGCCATGGGTATCGACCTTTCGCTGATCTGGGCCGTGATCATCATCTTCGGCGTCATGATGTACGTGGTGATGGATGGTTTCGACCTGGGGATCGGCATGCTCTTCCCGTTCGTCAAGGGCGAGCAGGACCGAGATGTGATGATGAACACCGTCGCCCCCGTGTGGGACGGTAACGAGACCTGGCTGGTGCTGGGCGGTGCCGGGCTGTTCGGGGCGTTCCCGATGGCTTACTCGGTAGTGCTGGAGGCCCTTTACCTGCCATTGATCCTGATGCTGATCGGCCTGATCTTCCGCGGCGTGGCCTTCGAGTTCCGCTTCAAGGCCAAGGCCGACAAGCGCCACATCTGGGACAAGGCGTTCATCTGGGGTTCGTTGATCGCCACTTTCTTCCAGGGCGTGGCGCTGGGTGCCTTCCTCGAAGGCTTCAAGGTGGTCGACCGGCATTTCGCCGGTGGCACCCTTGACTGGCTGACCCCGTTCAGCCTGTTCTGTGGCCTGGGGCTGATCGTTGCCTACACCCTGCTGGGCTGCACCTGGCTGATCATGAAGACCGAAGGGTCGCTGCAGCAGAAGATGCACGACATCGCCCGGCCGCTGGCGCTGGTGCTGCTGGTAGTGATCGGCATCGTCAGCCTGTGGACACCGATCGCCTACCCGCAGATCGCCGACCGCTGGTTCAGCATGCCTAACCTGGTCTGGTTCATGCCGGTGCCGATCCTGGTGCTGGTGACCTTCTACGGGTTGCTCAAGGCGGTGGCGCGCAATGCGCACTACACGCCGTTCCTGCTGACGTTGGTGCTGATCTTCCTCGGTTACAGCGGCCTGGGCATCAGCCTGTGGCCGAACATCATCCCGCCGTCGATCTCGATCTGGGATGCCGCGGCACCACCGCAGAGCCAGGGCTTCATGCTGGTGGGCACACTGTTCATCCTGCCGTTCATCCTCATGTATACCTTCTGGAGCTACTACGTGTTCCGCGGCAAGGTGACCCATGAAGACGGCTATCACTAGGAGGGCTGCATGATGACCGGCAAGCATGGCTTGGACGAGAAGAAACCCCTGTGGCAGCGCCTGGGCTGGCTGCTGCTGATCTGGGCGATGAGCGTGGCGGCCCTGGGCGTGGCGGCCTACGTGATGCGCCTGTTCATGGGGGCTGCGGGGCTGACCACCCATTGAACCAATGGGGGCGCTTTGCGCCCCTTTCGCGACACAAGGCCGCTCCTACAGGGACCGCGATCATTCAGATTGTCGCGTCTCCCTGTAGGAGCGGCCTTGTGTCGCGATGGGCTGCAAAGCAGCCCCCAAGCCTATTTACGGGCTTTAAGGATGACGAACTTGGGCGTTGCCGCCACCTGCTCCACCCCTCGGAACAACCGCGCCAGCTTGCTGTGATAGCCCAGGTGCCGGTTACCCACGATATACAGCGCCCCACCCACCACCAACGCCTCACGCGCCTGCTGGAACATGCGCCAGGCGAGGAAATCGCCCACCACCTGCTGCTGGTGGAACGGCGGATTGCACAGCACCACGTCCAGCGATTGCTTCTCTACCCCCGCCAACCCATCGGCTGCCTCGAACACCGCCGGGCGCTCGCCCAGCGCGGCCTGCCAATTCTCCCGCGCCGATTGCACCGCCATGTACGACTCGTCGACCAGGGTGTATTGGGCATCCGGGTTGGCCAGGGCGCTGGCGATCGCCAGCACGCCGTTGCCACAGCCCAGGTCCGCCACCCGCGCGCGGCCCAGTTCGCGGGGCAGGTGCGGCAGGAACGCCCGCGTGCCGATATCCAGCCCCTCACGGCAGAACACGTTGGCGTGGTTCAGCAGCTCCAGCGCCGGCGCGTCGAGGCGGTAGCGGCTAGGGTAGGGCGAGCGGGCGACCGGCCGATCGGCCACCGTCGCGGTCAGCAAGCGGGCCTTTTTCTGTGCCAGCGAGGCTTGCACCGGGCCGATGTACTTCTCCATCAGGTCACCGGCCGCCCGTGGCAGGTGCTTGATCATCGCCCCGGCAATCACCTGCGCACCGGGCGCCAGGTGGCCTTGCAGGCGGATCAGTTGTTCTTCGAGCAGGGCCAGGGTCTTGGGCACGCGCACCAGTACTCGGTCGAACGGGCCTTGCCAGTGTTCGCTGGCCGGCACGAACGGCACACTGTCAAATGGCAGGCCGTTGCGTGCCAAGTTCTTTTCCAGGGCCAGGTGCGCCAGGTGTGAATCGCCACTGCTGACTACCTGCAGCTTGCCCGCCAGGCTGGCGGCCAGGGCGCCGAAGCTGTCATTGAGCACCAGTACCCGGCAGTCGGCCCCTGGAGCCTGTTCGTGCAGCTGCGCAAGCAGGTACTCGTCGGCGGCATCGAAAGCCTGCAGCGGGTCGTTGGCCTGTTCCGGCTGGCGGATCAGGTCGAGTTCGGCGTATGGGGTGGTCAACAGGGGCATGGCGTCTGGCTCGGGTACGAAACTGCCCGTTGCGGTTCGCCCCGGGCTTTGCCGGGCGATTCTACAGGGCTTTGCCCAAGGTCGCAGGTTTGAAGGTCAGATCCAGCCACGCAGGGCGGCGATGGCGATGGCGGCGGCCTTGTTGGCGGCGTTGGTCTTGGTGATGACACTGCGGATATGGAAGTTTATCGTGCTTTGCGACAGTGACAGGATGCAGGCAACGTCGGCGGCGGTCTTGCCGGCGGCCGACCATTTCAGCACTTCCAGTTCCCGATCGCTCAACTTCGGCTGCGGCGGGCATAGTGCAGTGAGGTGATGTGCGCTGATCACCTCATGCAGTTTGTGACTCAGCCACTGCACACTGCCGGCCTTTCTGTAGAGTTCGACAATACTGATGGGCTTGGTGGACCTGGCCACGCTTATCTGGCTTTCGTTGTGCTGCTGGTCGTGCAATGACTGCGTCCAGCCATGGCGCAAACCGCTCTGGCAGGCAGCTTCACGAAATTGCGGAGCCTCGCGATACAGGTCATCGGTCCATAGCACAGGCATGGTGGATTTGTGGCTCAAATCGGCAGCCGGGTCCTGCTTGTACAGGTCTTCGCGCTGGTAGCGCTCGATCCATTCACTGGGGTAGTTGCTGTACAGGAACAGGTGGGGTGTTTGCGTAGCGATCTGGATGCGAATGTTCAGCCCCACGTACTCCATGCCCAGATCCTGCGCCATATGCACGGCCATGCCGAACAACTTCTGTGGGCAGCGTTCGGCGTCGAACGCACAAAGATACTCGGTTTTCCAGTGGCGCATCTGAAATACTCCTTGTGCCTCAGGTCCAGTCCGTTTGGGTGCCCGCATGATTGTAGGAAAAGACCTACCAATGTGCTGAGATTTTTTTGTTATAGCGGTCAGGATACGATGCGACTTCGGCAGGATCGCCGCAGATGAGGCCCTACAAAGCAGTGGTTTTTATCCGCGCCACTTTGCGCGACACTGTGCGCACGCCAAACCTGGAGCCCGATATGACCGCTAGCGCCGAAAAGTTCACCCGCCAGACCCTGCTCGATGTTCAGCCACTCACGCCGAACCTCTTCAGCCTGCGGGTTACGCGCGATGCGGGGTTCCGCTTCCGTTCCGGCCAGTTTGCCCGCCTTGGCGTGACCAAGGCCGATGGCAGCGTGGTGTGGCGCGCCTATTCCATGGTCAGCGCGCCGCATGACGAGCACCTCGACTTCTTCTCCATCGTGGTGCCAGGCGGGGAATTCACCAGCGAGCTGAGCCGACTGGGGGCAGGCGATACCCTGCTGATCGACCGCCAGGCCTTCGGCTTCCTTACCCTCGACCGCTTCGTTGGTGGCCGCGACCTGTGGTTGCTGGCGACCGGTACTGGCATTGCGCCGTTCATGTCGATCCTGCAGGACTTCGAGGCCTGGGAGCGTTTCGACAACATCAAGCTGGTGTACTCGGTGCGCGAAGCGAAAGAGCTGGCCTATGTGGATGAGATCGCTGGGCTGGAGCAGCGCGATTACCTGGCCGAATTCGCCGGCAAGTTGCAGTTCATTCCGGTGGTGACCCGTGAACCGCACCCGGGGGCGTTGAACCAGCGTATTACCACGCTGATCGAGAATGGCGGGCTGGAGAAGGCGGCGGGGCTGGAGCTGTCGCCGGAACATTCGCGGGTGATGCTGTGTGGCAACCCGGAGATGATTGATGAAACGCGCAAGGTACTGAAGGCGCGCGACCTGCAATTGAGCCTGAGCAAGCGGCCGGGGCAGGTGGCTGTGGAGAATTACTGGTAAGGCCGTTGGGGCCGCTTTGCGGCCCATCGCGACACAAGGCCGCTCCTACAGGAACCGCTATTTCCTGGGAGATGCAAAAACCTTGTAGGAGCGGCCTTGTGTCGCGACAGGGCTGCAAAGCAGCCCCTGGCAATCTCAAGGCAAGCGGTTCTGATTCTGCGCCTTGAGCAAGTCGCGGATCTCGGTCAGCAAGGTCTCTTCTGCAGTCGGCACAGGCGGTGCAGTCGGCGCCACGGCCTCTTCACGCTTGAGCTGGTTGATCGCCTTCACCCCCATGAAGATGGCAAAGGCCACGATCACGAAGTCGATCACGGTCTGGATGAACTTGCCATACGCCAGCACTACCGCCGGAACGTCACCTTCGGCAGCTTTCAGGGTAATTGCCAGGTCGCTGAAGTCCACGCCACCGATCAACAGGCCCAGTGGCGGCATGACCACGTCACCGACGAAAGACGAGACGATCTTGCCGAAGGCAGCGCCGATGATGATACCGACCGCCATGTCGACGACATTGCCTTTGACCGCGAAGGCCTTGAATTCACTGATCATGCCCATGTTTGGTTCCTTGTAACAAAAGGTAAGGTTTACGCAGTGTAAGCCACTCAAACGCTTCATGCGTTGTGCTCAGGGCCACAGACTGCTGTTAGAACGAATAGTTTTGTCGCATCCCGAGGCGTTCGAGGCACGTCCGGCTCGGCTATCATGGCGGTTTTTTTCCAGGAGACCCCAGCCATGGCCAAGGCCAAGCGCTTGTATGGCTGCACCGAGTGCGGTGCGACCTTCCCCAAATGGGCCGGCCAGTGTGGCGAATGCGGCGCCTGGAACACCTTGGTCGAGACCATGATCGAAAGCGGCGGCGCCGCTGCGCCCAGTAGCGGCCGTGCCGGCTGGACCGGGCAGCAGGCGCAGATCAAGACCCTGGCTGAAGTCAGCGTCGAGGAAATCCCGCGCTTCACCACCAGCAGTACCGAACTGGACCGCGTGCTGGGCGGTGGCCTGGTGGATGGCTCGGTGGTGTTGATCGGTGGTGACCCCGGCATCGGCAAGTCGACCATCCTGCTGCAGACCTTGTGCAACATTGCCGTGGGCATGCCGGCGCTGTATGTCACCGGCGAGGAGTCGCAGCAGCAGGTGGCCATGCGCTCCCGGCGCCTGGGCCTGCCCCAGGACCAGCTCAAGGTCATGACCGAAACCTGCATCGAGACCATCATCGCCACGGCCCGTGTCGAGAAACCGCGGGTCATGGTGATCGACTCGATCCAGACCATTTTCACCGAGCAGCTGCAATCGGCACCCGGCGGCGTGGCCCAGGTGCGCGAAAGCACGGCGTTGCTGGTGCGCTACGCCAAGCAGAGCGGCACGGCGATCTTCCTGGTCGGCCACGTGACCAAGGAAGGCTCGCTGGCCGGCCCGCGGGTACTCGAGCACATGGTCGACACTGTGTTGTATTTCGAGGGCGAGTCCGATGGCCGCCTGCGCCTGCTGCGGGCGGTGAAGAACCGTTTTGGCGCGGTCAACGAGCTGGGTGTGTTCGGCATGACCGACCGCGGCCTGAAGGAGGTGTCCAACCCCTCGGCGATCTTCCTCAACCGCACCCAGGAGGAAGTACCGGGCAGCGTGGTGATGGCGACCTGGGAGGGTACCCGGCCGATGCTGGTGGAGGTGCAGGCGCTGGTCGACGACAGCCACCTGGCCAACCCGCGCCGGGTGACCCTGGGCCTGGACCAGAACCGCCTGGCCATGTTGCTGGCAGTGCTGCACCGCCACGGCGGTATTCCCACCCATGACCAGGATGTGTTCCTCAACGTGGTGGGCGGGGTGAAGGTGCTGGAAACCGCCTCGGACCTGGCGTTGCTGGCGGCGGTGATGTCCAGCCTGCGCAACCGGCCCCTGGCCCATGGCCTGCTGGTGTTTGGCGAGATCGGCCTGTCGGGCGAGGTGCGGCCGGTGCCCAGTGGCCAGGAGCGTTTGAAGGAAGCCGCCAAGCATGGTTTCAAGCGGGCCATCGTGCCCAAGGGCAATGCGCCGAAAGAGGCTCCGGCAGGGTTGCAGGTGATTGCCGTTACCCGGCTGGAGCAGGCCCTGGATGCGCTGTTTGAATAATTCGTGGCCTGTACCGGCCTCTTCGCGGGTAAACCCGCTCCCACAGGTACCGCATCAGCTTCAGGATTGCGCAAACCCTGTGGGAGCGGGTTTACCCGCGAAAGGGCCGGCACAGGCAAAATGAAAAAGGGGCCGACGATGCGCGTCGGCCCCCACCTCACCGCTCAGTCAGCAGTCAATGCTCGGCAACCGCACTGCGCCTGACCGTTTCATTGCCATGCTCGTCCAGTTCCAGCATCGGCACTTCATTACCCTCGGCATCGAACAGCTTGCCATCCTTGAAGTAGTCGCCATCACGCAGCGCTGAAATGTCCGAGTACTGGATGGTGCGCTCGTACGCGGCGGCAAACACCGACTGCTGGTCCGAGTTGCCGGCGGTGAAGTGGTTGAAGATCAGGTTCAGCAGGATGGCCATGATCGCCGCCGAGCTGATGCCCGAGTGGAAGATGGTCTCGAACCAGTTCGGGAAGTGGTGGTAGAAGGTCGGTGCGGCAATCGGGATCATGCCGAAGCCCAGCGAGGCAGCGACGATGATCAGGTTGACGTTGTTCTTGTAGCTGACCTTGGACAGGGTGCGGATACCGCTGGCCGCCACGGTGCCGAACAGCACGATGCCCGCGCCACCCAGTACCGGAGTAGGGACTGCGGCAATCACCCGGCCCATGATCGGCAGCAGGCCGAGCACCACCAGGATCACGCCACCTGTGGCCACCACGTAGCGGCTCTTGACCCCGGTCACGGCTACCAGGCCGACGTTCTGGGCGAACGCGCTCTGGGTGAACGAGCCGAAGATCGGCGCCAGGATGCTCGAGGCCATGTCGGCGCGCAGGCCGTTGCCCAGGCGCTTGGAGTCGACCTTGGTGTCGATGATCTCACCCACGGCGAGGATGTCGGCCGAGGTTTCCACCAGGGTCACCATGATCACGATGCACATCGACAGGATCGCGGCGATGTGGAATTCCGGCATGCCGAAATGGAACGGCGTGGGGAAGGCGAGCATCGGGCCTTCGGTGACCTTGCTGAAGTCGGCCATGCCCAGCGCCCAGGCGATCAGGGTACCGACCACCATGGCCAGCAGGATCGACAGGCGCGAGATCGCCGCGCTGCCCAGCTTGCTCAGCAGCAGCACGATGGCGAAGGTCAGGGCTGCCAGGCCGATGTTGGCCACGCTGCCGAATTCCGGTGAGGCGCTGTTGCCACCCATCACCCAGCGAGCGGCCACGGGCATCAGGGTCAGGCCGATGGTGGTGATGACGATGCCGGTTACCAGCGGCGGGAAGAACTTGGTGATGCGCGAGAACACCGGGGTGATCAGAAAACCGATCAGCGAGGCTGCCATGACCGCGCCGAGCACGCCTGGCAGGCCACCGCCGCCCTCGCTACTGAGGATTGCACCCATGGTTGCCACACCGGCGAACGACACGCCCTGCACCAGCGGCAACTGGCAGCCGAAGAACGGCAGGCCGAGGGTTTGCAGCAGGGTGGCCAGGCCACCGGCAAACAACGAAGCGGCAATCAGCATGCCGATTTCGGCACCGTTCAGGCCCGCGGCCTGCCCCAGGATCAGGGGTACCGCGACGATCCCCCCGTACATGGTCAGCACATGCTGCAGACCATAGGCCAGGTTGGCACCAAGGCCGAGGTTTTCATCCTCGGGGCGCTTGGCGGGAGACGTGCTAGGGGACGTAGTCATGGAGCAGGCTCTCTGTTTATTGTTGTGGTGCTACTGTAGACACTTCCTACAAATGATTGCCACAAGAATTGTATACAATATTTTGATCGGAGCGCGCACAAGAGCGCCCGCAAGGTGTGCGAGAACCCAATGCAGAAGGCGTACCAACTCGTCAGAGGCTGTGCTAGAGGGGTGTGTACAAAACGCTGCTACCCAGGCTTAAAGCTGTCTGGGTAGACAGGAAACACAAGGTGGGGAAGCCATTAGCTAGCTAAGAGATTTCATTATTCGATGAGTTCGCGCAGCTCACGCATCATTTCGGTGCTGTCGGCCACGTTCAATTCCACAAGACGGTGCAGATGAGTCATCGACTCGACGTCGATGTACAGGCAGATGAAGCCCAGGCGGTCTGGTTCCTCATGGCGCAGTTCAACCTGCATCTGTACCCGTGCATCGGGGGCCAGGTGAATGATGGCATCGAAATCCTGGGTCAGGTCGGCATCCCAATTTGCCGGGCGTTCGATCAGCAAACCTTTGAGTGAAAGGTCCAGCAGCTTGGCAGGCCAGCGTTTCACGCCCTGGCGCAGTTCGGTTGGGGCGTCAAAGTCGATGCGCTGGAAACGGCGGCGTTCGTCGTGATCGCTCATGGGGTAGATCCTCGCATAGGTCCTCAGGTGACATCCTGACTATAGTTAGAGTGGTATGTACATCAGGTACCGCAATCTGGCCGCAGAGGCTCTAGACCAAAGCAAGTGTGGCAATGCGCGATGACACGCCCTAGACTCGATGGGCGGTCTTTTCCAATCCACCAGCTGGAAGCAAACCATGAACAACAATAATAGCCTGCTACGCCACATTCCGTGGCTGGCGCTGGCAGTCATAGGAGCCTGTGCGCTGGGTGTGGTTGCCCTGCGTCGCGGCGAGGCGATCAATGCCTTGTGGATCGTGGTCGCGGCAGTGGCCATCTACCTGGTCGCCTATCGCTACTACAGCCTGTTCATCGCCACCAAGGTGATGCAACTCGACCCACGCCGTGCCACCCCGGCGGTGCTCAACAACGACGGCCTGGACTACGTCCCGACCAACAAACACATCCTCTTCGGTCACCACTTCGCCGCCATCGCTGGCGCAGGGCCCTTGGTCGGCCCGGTACTCGCCGCGCAGATGGGCTACCTGCCCGGCACGCTGTGGCTGATAGCCGGCGTGGTGCTGGCCGGTGCGGTGCAGGACTTCATGGTCCTGTTCCTGTCCACCCGCCGCAACGGCCGTTCGCTGGGCGACATGGTGCGCGAGGAGATGGGCCGCATCCCGGGCACCATCGCCCTGTTCGGCTGCTTCCTGATCATGATCATCATCCTCGCGGTGCTGGCGCTGATCGTGGTCAAGGCCCTGGCCGAAAGCCCGTGGGGCATGTTCACGGTGATGGCGACCATCCCGATCGCGATGTTCATGGGCATCTACATGCGCTACATCCGCCCGGGCCATATCGGAGAGATCTCGGTCATCGGCGTGGTGCTGCTGCTGGCTTCGATCTGGCTGGGGGGCCAGATTGCCGCAGACCCGACCTGGGGCCCGGCGTTCACCTTCACCGGCGTGCAGATCACCTGGATGCTGGTGGGCTATGGCTTCGTCGCCGCGGTACTGCCGGTATGGCTGGTACTGGCGCCACGTGACTACCTGTCGACCTTCCTCAAGATCGGCACCATCGTCGGCCTGGCCATCGGTATCCTGATCATCGCGCCCGAGCTGAAGATGCCGGCGCTGACCCAGTTCACCGACGGCACCGGCCCGGTGTGGAAGGGCACCCTGTTCCCGTTCCTGTTCATCACCATTGCCTGTGGCGCGGTGTCCGGCTTCCACGCGTTGATCTCCTCGGGGACCACGCCGAAGCTGCTGGACAACGAAACCAACGCCCGCTACATCGGCTACGGCGGCATGCTGATGGAATCGTTCGTTGCCATCATGGCCATGGTCGCCGCCTCGGTGATCGAGCCAGGCGTGTACTTCGCCATGAACAGCCCGGCCGCAGTGGTCGGTGCAGACGTGGCGTCGGTTGCGCAAACGGTGAGCAGCTGGGGCTTCCTGATCACCCCTGAGCAGCTCGAGGCCACCGCCCGCGACATTGGCGAGCACACCGTGCTGGCCCGTGCCGGTGGTGCGCCGACGCTGGCCGTAGGTATCGCGCAGATCCTGCACCAGGTGCTGCCGGGTGAAAACACCATGGCCTTCTGGTACCACTTCGCGATCCTGTTCGAGGCGCTGTTCATCCTCACCGCGGTAGACGCCGGCACCCGTGCCGGGCGCTTCATGCTGCAGGACCTGCTGGGCAGCTTCGTGCCAGCGCTCAAGCGCACCGAATCGTGGACTGCCAACCTGATCGGTACTGCCGGCTGCGTGGCCCTGTGGGGCTACCTGCTGTACCAGGGCGTGATCGACCCGCTGGGTGGCATCAACACCCTGTGGCCGCTGTTCGGTATCTCCAACCAGATGCTGGCCGGTATCGCCCTGATGCTCGGCACCGTGGTGCTGATCAAGATGAAGCGTCAGCGCTACGTCTGGGTCACCCTGCTGCCGGCCGTGTGGCTGCTGATCTGCACCACCACCGCAGGCCTGATCAAGCTGTTCGACCCGAACCCGGCAGTCGGCTTCCTGGCCCTGGCCAAGAAGTACAGCACCGCGCTGGATGCCGGCCAGGTACTGGCCCCGGCCAAGGACATCGGGCAGATGCAGCACGTGATCTTCAACGCCTACACCAACGCCGGCCTGACCGTGCTGTTCCTGGTGGTGGTGTTCAGCGTGCTGTTCTTCGCTGTCAAGGTCGGTTTCGCCGCCCTCGGCCGCAAGGAGCGCACCGACAAGGAAACCCCGTTCCAGGCCCTGCCTGACGCTTGAGAGGACTGCTGCGATGTTCAACGACCTGGGTCGACTGGGTAAGTACCTGGGGCAGGCAGCCCGCCTGATGGTCGGCATGCCCGACTACGACAACTACGTCGAGCACATGCAGACCAAGCACCCGGACAAGCCGGTCATGACGTACGAGGAGTTCTTCCGCGAACGCCAGGAAGCGCGTTATGGCGGCAAGTCCGGGCCCAAGTGCTGCTAAGTCCAGGCTAGCGCGGTACTGTGTAGGAGCGGCCTTGTGTCGCGATCGGGCCGCAACGCGGCCCCGGCAATTTTGGCTGCGAAGCTGAAAATCCGGGGCCGCGTTGCGGCCCGATCGCGACACAAGGCCGCTCCTACAGGGATCGCGCTCCCCCCGTCCATTTCACTGCACAGGAGATATTCTGCGTGCAGACGCCTATTCCCGTAACCGTACTCACTGGCTTCCTCGGTGCCGGCAAGACCACCTTGCTCAAGCACATGCTCAAGGCCGAGCACGGCCTGAAGATCGCCGTGATCGAAAACGAATTCAGCGAGGCCGGCATCGACAGCCAGCTGCTGGGCGACGAGCCGGTGCAGGTGATGACCCTGGCCAATGGCTGCGTGTGCTGCAGCATCCATGGCGACCTGACCCGCGCCTTGTACCTGCTGCTCGAACGCCTGGATGCCGGCGAGATCGCCTTCGACCGCCTGGTAATCGAATGCACCGGCCTGGCCGACCCGGCGCCAGTGGCACAGACCTTCTTCATCGACGAAGAGCTGCGTGAGCGCTACATCCTCGACGGCATCATCACCCTGGTCGATGCCGCCCACGCCGAGCTGCACCTGACCCAGACCATCGCCCAGGCCCAGGTCGGCTTTGCCGATCGCCTGCTGCTGAGCAAGACCGACCTGGTCGAGCCCGCTGCGGTCGAGGCCCTGCGCGAGCGCCTGGCCCGCATCAATGGCCGCGCTGCGATCCGCGTGGTCGAGCATGGTCGCATCGACCTGGCCGAGCTGCTGGATGTGCGTGGTTTCAACCTCAACCCCGATCTGGGCGCGAACCTGAAGCCAGCGCTACGCCCGCTGCTCAAGCCCGCTACCCCGGACCGGATCTCCACCTTGGTGCTGCGCACGGAAAGCGCGCTGGACATCGACCGCCTCAGCGACTTCATGAACGAACTGCTGGAAACCCACGGCAAGCAGTTGCTGCGCTACAAGGGCGTGCTGAACATTGCCGGTGAAGCGCGCAAGCTGGTGTTCCAGGGTGTGCTCAAGCTCTATGGTTTCGACTGGGACGCCGAATGGGCCGAGGGGGAAACCCGCGAGAGCGTGATGGTGTTCATTGCAGACGAACTGCCCGAAGCTACGATTCGGGCTGGGTTCGAGGCGCTGGCTGCGGGCTGAGCTGACGCGGCGTCTGGGCCTGGAACCACTGCGGCCATGAGCTGCGGTGGCGTGTCTCGAGCTCGATGCACGGGATCAGGCGCTCGGTCAGCAGCGCCGTCTGCCGCACCGCCTTGGCGGTGCGGTACTTGACGCTGTGGATGCACTCGCGGTCGCCGAACTCGCAGCGGTTCAGCGCGGTGCCGCCGCAGGGGCCGTTGGCCAGGCCCTTGGGGCAGGTTTCCGGGCAGATGTACAGGGTGTCTTCCAGGCGGCAGCGGCCGCAGGTGTCGCAGCCTACCAGCGGGTGCTTCACCGCGTGTTCCACCTTGTGCAGCACCTGCGCGCCAAGGCGGGTAGCCCACATCGGCTGGCGCACAGCCCAGCCAAATGCCTTGCTCAGGCCATTGCGGCGGCTGAACAGCAGCGAATGCATGCCGTGCATCAGGTGATAGCGCGCTTTCTCCTTGAACGAGGCATCGACCCGTGACTCGCCCTGGCGCCAGCTTGCCTGTGGCGGATGGAAGCTGACTGCCGGCAGGCCGGGCATCTGCCAGCTGGCCTGCCAGGCCGGCGCCCATTGTTCCAGTGTGTGAATTTGCGCCTGCCAATGCTCGATGCGTGCCTCCAGGGCCAGCAGTTGCTTGAGTTCGTGAACCCCCGACAGATGCACGCCGGCGTAGCCCATCAGCTTCACGCCAATGATCTGCAAGGCCAGGCGGTCGACGCTGCGCGCCTGGGCAAAGGCCTTGGACTGCGCCGCTTCCGCTTCCAGCATGTCGCGCATGGACGGCGTGACGGTCACGCCGGCCACGTGCTCGAGCATCGTCGCGCGCCCGTGGGTGAGGCTCATCAGGCAGGCCAGCATCGGCCTGGGCGCGACCTGGCGGTTCATCCAGTGCATGGCTTCCTGGTGTTTGCCGGCATCGAAACCCAGTTGCAGGGTGAGGAAGTCGGCGCCCGCCGCCAGTTTTTTCTCGGCCTTGAAGTATTGGGCGCCGCCTTCTTCCTCGCAGTACTTGAACGGGTTGAGCGCCGCGCCAAGCAGCCAGTGCGGGCAGGCCTGGCGGGCGATCTGCAGGGCTGCGACCGATTCCAGGTAGCGCACCGGGCGCTGGCCGGGCTGGTGGCCCGGCAGTCGGTCGCCGGTGAGCAGCAACAGCTGGTTGAGGCCGGCGGCATCCATGCGTTGCAGTTGGGCGAGCAGGTGGTGGCGTTCGCGGTCCTTGCCGGAGAAGTGCGGCAGGGCGGGTACCCGGTTGCTGAACGAGGCGAGGGCGTCCAGTGGCGACATGTCCAGCGGGCTGCCGACGCGGTCGCCGATGGCCACGGTCATCGGCCAGCCGCACAGGTGCGCACGGGCCAGGATCGCGTCCATGGCGGCGAAGCGTTCGGCGGAGGGCTTGGGGACGAACTCCATGACGCAGACGAAGGTGTTTTCGCGCAGCGCGGTTTTCAGCAGGCTCATGGGGCCGGGTACCTGGTTTGGTCTGGGTGGCATTGTGCGGCAGAAGGCGGGTGGGGTCATGTCCGGATGCGCAGGGTGGTGCTCTGAATGAGACATCGGGTTTGCCTGTGCCAGCCCTTTCGCGGCTAAAGCCGCTCCCACAGGGTGGCGCGGTACCTGTAGGAGCGGCTTTAGCCGCGAAAGGGCCGGTACAGGCAGCACAACAACATGAACATGAGAAAACCTTGATTTCATCTCAAATTTAATGAGTTTGTCTCAAGATGGCGCCTCCCGGAAAATCCCCTCATTCATTTATGCATGCTGAGGGACAAGACATGGCACTGGCACACAACCTGGGCTTTCCACGTATCGGCCGCGACCGCGAGCTGAAAAAGGCCCAGGAAGCCTTCTGGAAAGGTGAACTCGACGAAGCCGGCCTGCGCACCGTCGGCCGCGAGCTGCGTGCCCGCCACTGGCAGGTGCAGAAAGACGCCGGCATCGAACTGCTGCCGGTCGGCGACTTCGCCTGGTACGACCAGGTGCTGACCCACTCGCTGACCTTCGGCGTGATCCCGCAGCGCTTTCGCAGCCACGACGCTGCCAGGCCCACCCTGCAGACCCTGTTCGCCATGGCGCGTGGCGCTGTGGGTGACAGCTGCTGTGGCGGCGCGCACGCCCAGGAAATGACCAAGTGGTTCGACACCAACTACCACTACCTGGTCCCCGAATTCACCGCCGACCAGCAGTTCGCCCTGAGCTGGGAGCAGCTGTTCGAAGAAGTGGCAGAAGCCCAGGCCCTGGGCCACGCGGTCAAGCCGGTGGTTATCGGCCCGCTGACCTACCTTTGGCTGGGCAAGGCCAAGGGTGGCGATTTCGACAAGCTGGAGCTGCTCGATCGCCTGCTGCCGCTGTATGACCAGATCCTCAACCGCCTGGCTGCCCAAGGCGTGGAATGGGTGCAGATCGATGAGCCGATCCTGGCCCTGGACCTGCCTCAGGACTGGAAGAATGCCTACGAGCGGGTCTACAACATCCTTCAGCGGGCGCCACTGAAGAAGCTGATCGCCACCTACTTCGGCGGCCTGGAAGACAACCTGGGCCTGGCCGCCAACCTGCCGGTCGATGGCCTGCACATCGACCTGGTACGTGCGCCCGAGCAGTACCCGACCATCCTCGACCGCCTGCCGGCCTACAAGGTGCTGTCGCTGGGCCTGGTCAACGGCCGCAACGTCTGGCGCTGCGACCTGGAAAAGGCGCTGGAGGTGCTGCGCCATGCCCATGAGCGCCTGGGTGAGCGGCTGTGGGTGGCGCCTTCCTGCTCGCTGCTGCACAGCCCGGTGGACCTGGACCGTGAAGACCAGCTCGATGCCGAACTGCACAGCTGGCTGGCCTTCGCCGTGCAGAAATGCCAGGAAGTGGCGCTGCTGGCCAAGGCCATCAATGCCCCACAAGCCGACGACGTGGCCGCCGCATTGGCCCAGAGCCAGGCCGTGCAGGCCAGCCGCGCCGCTTCGCCGCGTATTCACAAGCCGGCCGTGCAGGCCCGCCTGGCGGCCATCAAGCCCGCTGATAGCCAGCGTCAGTCGGCGTTTGCCCAACGTATCGCCAAGCAGCGTGCGGGGCTCGACCTGCCGGCGTTCCCGACCACCACCATCGGTTCGTTCCCGCAGACCTCGGCGATTCGCCTGGCACGCCAGGCCTACAGGCAGGGCAAGCTGACCGAGGCCGATTACGTCGAGGCCATGCACAGCGAGATCCGCCATGCGGTGAAAATCCAGGAGGACCTGGGCCTGGATGTGCTGGTGCACGGCGAGGCCGAGCGCAACGACATGGTCGAGTACTTCGCCGAGCAGATCGATGGCTATGTGTTCACCCGCTTCGGCTGGGTGCAGAGCTATGGTTCGCGCTGCGTGAAGCCTGCGGTGATCGTTGGCGACCTGAGCCGGCCGAAGGCCATGACCGTGGAATGGATAAAGTACGCCCAGGGCCTGACCAGCAAGGTGATGAAGGGCATGCTGACCGGCCCGGTGACCATGCTGATGTGGTCGTTCCCGCGTGAAGACGTGAGCCGCGAAGTGCAGGCGCGCCAGCTGGCGCTGGCGATCCGCGACGAAGTGGTCGACCTGGAAGCAGCGGGTATCAGGATCGTGCAGATCGACGAAGCGGCCTTCCGTGAAGGCCTGCCGCTGCGCCACGGCGCCTGGGCCCATTACCTGGAGTGGGCCACCGAGGCCTTCCGCCTGTGTGCCTCGGGGGTGCGTGACGAAACCCAGATCCACACCCACATGTGCTACAGCGAGTTCAACGACGTGATCGAGTCGATCGCGGCGATGGATGCCGATGTGATCACCATCGAGACCTCGCGGTCCGACATGGAGCTGCTGGCGGCTTTCGAACGGTTCGCCTACCCCAACGAGATCGGCCCGGGTGTGTATGACATTCACTCGCCACGGGTGCCGACCCGTGAGGAAATGGTCAAGCTGCTGCGCAAGGCTGCCCGGCGTATCCCGGCCGAGCGCCTGTGGGTCAACCCGGATTGCGGGCTGAAGACCCGTGGCTGGCCGGAGACCGAGGCAGCGCTGGTGAACATGGTCGCAGCTGCCCGCGAGCTGCGTGCCACTGCCTGATTTTTCGCTGCCTGTACCGGCCCTTTCGCGGGTAAACCCGCTCCCACAGGGTCCCCACTGGATTCAGCTTCAGTGGGGTCCCTGTGGGAGCGGGTTTACCCGCGAAAGGGTCAGGCCTGTTCAATTCAATCTGTGATCAACGCTCGATTGCCAAGGCCACGCCTTGCCCGCCACCAATGCACAGGGTTGCCAGGCCTTTTCTGGCGTCCCGCTTGATCATCTCGTGCAGCAGGGTCACCAGCACCCGGCACCCGGACGCACCAATCGGGTGGCCAAGGGCAATCGCCCCGCCATTCACGTTGACCCGCGCGGCATCCCATTCCAGCGCCTTGCCCACGGCCAGCGCCTGCGCGGCAAAGGCTTCGTTGGCTTCGATCAGGTCCAGCTCGGCCAATTGCCAGCCGGCCTTGTCCAGGCAGCGCTGGGTGGCCGAAACCGGGCCGATGCCCATGATCGCCGGGTCTACACCGGCACTGGCATAAGCCGCGATCCTGGCCAGCACCGGCAGGCCAAGGGTCTTGGCCTTGGCGGCGCTCATCAGCAGCACGGCGGCGGCGCCGTCATTCAGGCTCGAGGCGTTGCCGGCGGTGACGCTGCCATCCTTCTTGAACGCCGGGCGCAGTTTGCCCAGGGATTCGGCGGTGGTGTCCGGGCGTGGCTGCTCGTCCCGCGCGAACACCTTGGGTTCTCCCTTTTTCTGCGGCAGCACGATCGGGGTGATTTCATCATCGAAGCGGCCGGCCTCCATCGCCGCTACCGCCTTGCGCTGCGACTCGGCGGCAAAGGCATCCTGCTGCTCACGGCTGAGGCCGTACTGGTCCACCAGGTTTTCGGCAGTGATACCCATGTGGTAGTCGTTGAAGGCATCCCACAGGCCGTCGGTGATCATGCTGTCGATCAGCTGGCCATGGCCCATGCGCTGGCCGGTGCGGGCCGACGGTATCACGTAGGGGGCAAGGCTCATGTTCTCCTGGCCGCCGGCGATGACTACCTCGGCGTCACCGCAACGGATGGCCTGAGCGGCCAGGTGCAGTGCCTTCAGGCCCGAGCCGCAGACCTTGTTCAGGGTCATTGCCGGTACGCTGAAGGGCAGGCCGGCCTTGATCGCGGCCTGGCGTGCCGGGTTCTGTCCGGCACCGGCGGTAAGCACCTGGCCGAGGATGACTTCGTCGACCTGCTCCGGGGCCAGCCCGGTCTGTTCCAGCAGGCGCTTGATCACGGCGGCACCCAGGTCTACTGCAGGCACAGTGGCCAAGGCGCCCTGGAAGCTGCCGATGGCGGTGCGGGTTGCGGCGACGATGACCACGTCGTTCATGTTGTTGTTCTCCGTGCGATGGGCGTAATGCCTCAAGCATCGGTGGCTTTGGCTCATTTGTTAAGTTTGTTTTTCTTTGCGATTGATGTGTAAAGCAAATGAATGAGCGCGAAGCGACCTGCGGAACTATGCTCAGGGATGCGCTATTACACTCATCTGGATGGGAGCACATGTCCATGCGTACATTGATCGCCATGACCCTCCTGATCGGCAGCAGCGCTGCATTCGCCGCCACCGAATGCACCACCGCTGACAAAAGCACCTGGCAGGATCAGGAAAAATTCCAGGCGCAGCTCAAGGAGCAGGGCTACAAGATCAACAAGTTCAAGGTCACCAAGGGTAACTGCTACGAGATCTACGGTTTCGACAAGGATGGCAAGAAGGTCGAGATCTACCATGACCCAGTGACGGGCAAGGCAGTCAAGACCGAGTACCACGATTGAACAGCGACGGCACGGTACAGCTGTGGGACCCCCTGCTGCGGCTGTGCCACTGGTCGATCGCCGTGGTGTTCTTCGCCAACTACTTCTTCAACGAAGAGGGTGAAGACTGGCACCAGTGGCTGGGCTATTACGCACTGGCCGTTGTGGTGGTGCGTGTGGTCTGGGGCTTTGTCGGGCCACGCAGCGCGCGCTGGGCCGATTTCTGGCCATCCCCGGCAAGCCTGGTCGGACATGCCCGTGCGCTGCTGCATGGGGGGCTTGACCATCATATGGGGCATTCGCCGATTGGCGCCCTGGTGATGGTGCTGATGCTGACTTGCATCGCCGGCCTGGGCCTTACCGGGTGGGCGTCGCAGGAGGTGGACGCGCTGTTTGGTGTCGACTGGCCGATGGACCTGCACAGCTGGCTGGCCAACGCGCTGCTGGTGCTGGTTTGCGTGCATGTGCTGGCGGCCATCTACGAGAGCGTGCGCATGCGGGAAAACCTGCCGTGGTCGATGATCACGGGGCGCCGTCGGCACCGCGATTGACTGTGGCGGCCTCTTCGCGGGCTTGCCCGCTCCCACAGGAACTGCACAAATCTTGAGTCTTGTGGAGTGCCTGTGGGAGCGGGCAAGCCCGCGAAGAGGCCAGCACAGGCAACACCTGCTACACCGCCGGGCACTGATGGGTCACACAGTGAATCCCCCCGCCCCCCGCAGCAATGGCATCGATATCCAGCTGCACGATATCCCGCCCCGGATACAACGCCGCCAGCAGCCCCCGCGCTTTCTCGTCCGCCGCCCCATCGCCAAACTGTGGCGCAATGATCGCGCCATTGATCACGAAGTAGTTGATGTACCCAGCGGCAAAGTCATCATTGCCTTTGCTGAACCTGTTGCGCCGCCCGTGCAGCGGCGGCGACACGACGTGCACCTGCAACCTGCGGCCCTCGGCATCGGTGGCCCGCTTGAGGATCTCCAGGTGCTTGCGCGTCACGGCGTAGTCATACGAGTCCGGGTCGTTATCCAGGTTGGCAATCACCACCCCCGGCCTGACGAAGCGGGCATAGAAGTCCACGTGCCCGTCGGTGATGTCCTGGCCGGCGATGCCCGGTAGCCAGATGATCTTGCTCAGCCCCAGCCGTTCCTTCAGCTCCGCCTCGACCTCGGCCTTGCTCCAGCCCTTGTTGCGGTTGGCGTTGACCCAGCTGCTCTCGGTCATGATGCCCGTGCCGTGGCCGTCCACCTCTATGGCGCCGCCTTCACCCACCAGGTCGCTGCGCTGGTAGCGGGCGCCGGCCAGCGTGGTCACGCGCCTGGCCAGTTGGGCATCGTTGCGGTGACGTTGCTTGTTGCCCCAGCCATTGAAGTTGAAGTCCACCGCCGCCAGGGCTCCGTCATCATCGACGACGAAGTTGGCGCCGATGTCGCGCATCCAGATGTCGTCCAGCTCGCACTCGACGAAACTTGTGCGCTGGCTGGCACAGTGCTGCTCGGCCAGCTCGCGCTCGCTGGCCCGGCAGAACACCGTCACTGGCTGATAGCGCGCAATGGCCTGGGCGATGCGACCGAGGGCGGCCTGCACATCGGCGGTGAAGTCCTCCCAGATCGCATCCTGGGCGCCGAAGGCGATGAATGCGCGTTGCTGCGGCTCGCCTTCGTCCGGCATGAACCAGCGCCCCGGTTCTTCGGCGCGGGCCAGGCCCAGCGGCAGGCCGAGGCTGGCACCGAGGCCGGCGGCCAGCGAAAGTTGCAGGAAGGTTCTACGGCTTGGCATGGCTCAGTCCTGTGCAGTCTTGAAGCGGGTCCACACGCGCATGCGTGCACGCATGTCGGCCTGTGGGATATCGCGGCCCGGGATCAGCCGGGCATAGGTGGCTTGGTCGAGGTAGATATCGGGGTTGTCGCGCATGCGCGGGTCCACTGCCTGGCGTGCCTTGGCGCTGGCGGTAGGGTAACCGGTGAAGTTGCTGATGGCCGCCATGTTTGCCGGGCGCATGACGAAGTTGATGAAACGATAGGCGTATTCCGGGTGCTTGGCATCGGCCGGGATGGCCATGGTATCCATCCACACCGTGGTGCCTTGGCGCGGCACGCGGTACTGGAAGTCGAGATGCTTGCCCGCGGCGTCGGCGGTACGCTGCGCCTGGATCACGTCGCCACTGTAGCCCAGTGACAGGCACAGGTTCTCGTTGACCAGTTCGGTCACTGGTTGCGACTGGAACTTGCGCACGTACGGGCGAATCGCCTTGAGCAGTTCGCTGGCTGCGGCCAGGTCTTCGCGTTTGGCACTGCGTGGCTCGCGGCCGAGGTAGTTGAGGACCACTGCCAGCACTTCGTCGGGCGAGTCGATGACCGAAATACCGCAGTCGGCGAATCTGGCGGCCAGCTCCGGCTTGAACAGCAGGTCGAGGTTGTCCAGCGGTGCATCGGGCATGCGCTGGCGGACTTTGTCGGCATTCACCGTCAGGCCGATGGTGCCCCAGGTGTAGGGCACGGTCGCCTGGCTGGCCTTGGGGTACCGGGCGTGCAGCTGACGCAGCCCGGGCTCGATGTCGTCCAGGGCCTCCAGGCGGCTGTGATCCAGTGGCTGCAGGCTGCCGGCGCGCATCAGGCGCTCGGCGACGGTATCACCGGGGAAGACCAGGTCGTAGCCACTGCGCCCGGACATCAGCTTGGCCTCGAGCACTTCGCTGCCATCCATCACGTCGTAGATCACCTGGATGCCGGTTTCGGCCGTGAACTGCTTGAGAGTGTCCTCGGCAAAATAGTCGGCCCAGTTGTAAAGGCGCAGCACGGGCTGCTCGGCCTGAACCTGGCAGGCGCAGACGGCCAGCGCCAAGGCGGCCAGAACGTGGCGTTTCATGCTCATGCCCTCAGGGTGTGTGGGTGGGTGCCGTCCAGGGTCAGCAGCCGTGCGTACATCTCCGGGCGGCGATCGCGGTAGATGCCCCAGCTCAGGCGGTCTTCCCGCATGCCGGCCAGATCCAGGTCGTGCAGCCAGATGCCACTGCTGTCGCGGTCGGCTTCGGCGAGCATGGCGCCCTTGTGGTCGCAGATGAACGACGAGCCATAGAAGCGCATGGCCAACGATGCGTCGCTGGCTGCGACTTCTTCGCCCACGCGATTGGCCGCCACCACCGGCAACAGGTTGGCGGCGGCGTGGCCGCGCATGGCCACCTGCCAGTGGTCGCGCGAGTCCAGTTCGGCACAGCCGGGCTCGGAGCCGATGGCGGTGGGGAACAGCAGCACTTCGGCGCCCATCAGTGCCAGGCAGCGGGCGGTCTCGGGGAACCACTGGTCCCAGCAGATGCCGATGCCCAGGCGGCCGAAGGCGGTGTCCCAGACCTTGAAGCCGGTATCGCCGGGGCTGAAGTATTCCTTCTCCTGGTAGCCGATGGCGTTGGGGATGTGGGTCTTGCGGTAGACGCCAAGCAGGCGGCCATCGGCATCGGCCACGGTCAACGAGTTGAAGAAGGCATTGCCGGCGCGCTCGTACCAGCTCAGCGGCAGCACCACGCCCAGCTCGCCGGCCAGTGCGGCGAAGCGCTGCAGGATCGGGCTGGCGGGGTAGGGCTGGGCGAGGGCCTGGTGCTTGTGGTCCTGTTCGATGCAGAAGTACGGGGTGGCGAACAGCTCCTGCAGCAGGATCACCTGGGCCCCCTTGGCGGCAGCCTGGCGAACCAGTTGTTCGGCGCGGTCGAGGTTGCCAGGCAGGTCCCAGCTGCATGGCATCTGGGTGGTGGCGATGCGTAGCAGACTCATGGCTGCACCTCGGGTTGTTGCTGGGTGATGCAATGAATGCCGCCACCGCCATGGGCGATGTGGTCGATGCGCACCGGTACGATCTCCCGGCCCGGGAACGCGTGGGCCAGTTGCGCGGCGGCTTCCTGGTCGGCGGCGATGCCATAGGCCGGCATGATGATCGCGCCGTTGGCGATGTAGAAGTTGGTGTACGACGCGCAGAATACCTCGGCGTCCTGGTCGACGGCGGCGCTGGCTTCATACAGGTCGAGCAACTCGAAATGCCGGCCTTGCGCGTCGGTGGCCAGTTCCAGGGCACGGCGGTTTTCCCGCACGACTTCGGCGTACACCGAATGCTGGTCATGGGTGGCGTCGACCAGCAGCACGCCAGGGCGGGCGAAGGCGCATACACCGTCGACGTGGCCGTCGGTCATGTCGCCGGTGATGTATTGTGGGTCGCCCGGTAGCCAGATGGTCTTGCGGATGCCCAGGTAACGGGCAAAGCAGGCCTCGAACTCGGCCTTGCTCACGCCAGGGTTGCGGTTGGGGTTGAGCAGCACCGACTCGGTGGTGATCAGGGTGCCTTCGCCGTCCACATGAATCGCCCCGCCTTCGTTGCACAGCGCCGTGCTGAAGCCATCCAGGCCCAAGTGGTCGAGGATGCGCCGGCCGAGGCTGCGGTCCTGGCCGTGTTGCGACTTGCCTCCCCAGGCGTTGAAGCGCCAGCTCAGGCCGGCCAGGCCATGCTGTGGGTGGCAGACGAAGCTAGGGCCGCTGTCCCGGCACCAGCTGTCGTCCACGGCCATTTCGACCAGTTCGATATTGGCGCCGCAGAGGGCACGTGCGCTTTGCCAGGCCGAAGGGTCGACCACCATCTTCACCGGCTCGAAACGGGCGATGGCTGCCGCGACCCGGGCGTAGTCCTGCTGTACGTCGGCCAGGCGCACGTGCCAGCCGCTTTCCCACAGGGCCTGGTTGTGTGGCCAGACCATCCAGGTGGCAGCGTGGCGGGCCCATTCGGCGGGCATGCGCCAGCCGCTGTCGAGGGACAGGTGCATAGAGAACTCCGATCAATTAAGGATTTTTATCAACGAAGCCCGCTGTCGCGGGTGTTGATGTCCATGCTATGGCTAGGCTTGGCCTGCGACAAACGATAGATTTAGCGCACATCTGATCAGCAGGGCTTATCAATCATGCTCAAACACTGGCCACCCCTGAATGCCCTGCGCGGCTTCGAAGCCGCTGCGCGGCTGGGCAGCTTCCACAAGGCCGCCGAAGCGCTGAACCTGACCCAGTCGGCCATCAGCCAGCAGATTCGCAGCCTGGAAACCTACCTGGAGCAGCCGCTGTTCCACCGCAGTGGCCGCAGCGTGAGCCTGACCGACGCCGGGCACGACCTGCTCAGCACCACGCAGTCGCTGCTGCAGCACCTGGCGGTGGGCATTCGCCGGCTCGACCAGTACCGCAAGCCCAACCAACTGGTGGTCAACACCAGCCCGGCATTTGCCAGGCACTGGCTGCTGCCGCGGCTGGCCGACTTTCATCAGCGCTGCCCGGATGTCGACTTGTGGCTGTTCACCAGTTTCGAGGTGCCGGACATGGCGACCGAGACCATCGACCTGGCCATCCGCGACGACCTCAGTGCCCAGGCCGAGTGCAGCTTCAACGTGCTGCACCAGGACCAGCTGTACCCGGCCTGCCACCCGGCGTTGCTGCAAACGCCGATGTCGCGGCGCACCACCTTGCATGGCGAGCGCGAAATGGACTGGAGCCACTGGCAGCTGGAGGGTGGCGAGGATGTGGGGCAGCAGGGCAAGGGGCTGAACTTTTCCGACCCCGGGCTGCTGCTGGATGCGGCGAGCGAGGGGTTGGGGGTGGCCCTGGTCAGCCAGTTGCTGGCGCGGCGGGCGGTGGAGGAGGGGCGTTTGCAGGCTTTGTCGGCGCAGCGCGTGCGTGGGCCGGCGTGGGCGTGCCTGGTGCATCGGGATAGCCAGGATGATCCGCTGGCCCGGCAGTTCCTGGAATGGCTGAAAGAGGCTCTCTTGTCAGATTGATGTTGCCTGCACAGGCCCTATCGCCGGCAAGCCAGCTCCCACAGGTCCCTCACAGGGCTCAAGTTTTGCGCCGTCTTTGTGGGAGCTGGCTTGCCGGCGATAGGGCCGGTACAGGTAATCCACCGTTTTGCATCCCCAAGATCACCCCGTAATATGTGTCGGATAACCTGCGGGGGTAGTCTCACCCTCTGATCAACCGGAATCGCCCATGGCGGCGCTTCCCCCGGCATAAACCTGACGAGGTACAGACATTGGCCATCATTCATCCTAAGGTCCGCGGTTTCATCTGCACCACGACTCACCCGAAGGGCTGCGAGCTCAACGTCCGTGACCAGATCGAAGCCACCCGCAAGCTGGGCGTGCGCGAGGATGGCCCGAAGAAGGTCCTGGTCATCGGTGCTTCCAGCGGCTACGGCCTGGCAGCCCGCATCACCGCGGCGTTCGGCTTCAAGGCCGACACCCTGGGCGTGTTCTTCGAAAAGCCAGGCACCGAGACCAAGGCCGGCACCGCTGGCTGGTACAACGCTGCAGCCTTCGACAAGTTCGCCAAGGCCGAAGGCCTGTACAGCAAGTCGATCAATGGTGACGCTTTCTCCGACGAAGCCCGTGCCAAGGTCATCGAACTGATCAAGAACGAAATGGGTGGCAAGGTCGACCTGGTCATCTACTCGCTGGCCTCGCCAGTGCGCAAGCTGCCGCAGACCGGTGAACTGGTGCGTTCGGCCCTGAAGCCGATCGGCCAGCCGTACAAGTCGACCGCCATCGACACCAACAAGGACACCATCATCGAGGCCAGCATCGAGCCGGCTACCGAGCAGGAAATCGCCGACACCGTCACCGTCATG
Organism: Pseudomonas sp. UYEF17; assembly: GCF_040546125.1. Lineage (NCBI taxonomy): Bacteria > Pseudomonadati > Pseudomonadota > Gammaproteobacteria > Pseudomonadales > Pseudomonadaceae > Pseudomonas > Pseudomonas sp. UYEF17. The sequence continues at coordinate 421,491 of NZ_JBEPNE010000003.1, read as the reverse complement.
GGTGGCCAGGACTGGCAGCTGTGGATCGACGCCCTGTCTGGCGCCAACGTGCTGGCCGAAGGCGCCCGCACCGTGGCCTTCAGCTACATCGGCAGCGACATCACCTGGCCGATCTACTGGCACGGTGCGCTGGGTCAGGCCAAGCAGGACCTGGACGAAACCGCCCTGCGCCTGGACAAGAAGCTGGCCGGTGAAGTCAAGGGCGGCGCCAACGTGGCGGTGCTGAAGTCGGTGGTTACCCAGGCCAGCTCGGCCATCCCGGTGATGCCGCTGTACCTGTCCATGGTGTTCAAGATCATGCAGGAGAAGGGTGTTCACGAAGGCACCCAGGACCAGCTGGACCGCATGTATCGCGACCGCATGTACCGTGCCGACGGCGCGCCGGCCGAGGTCGACGAGAAGGGCCGCCTGCGCCTGGACGACTGGGAACTGCGTGATGACGTGCAGGACGCCTGCAAGGCGCTGTGGCCACAGGTGACCACCGAGAACCTGTTCGAGCTGACCGACTATGCCGGCTACAAGAAGCAGTTCCTCAACCTGTTCGGCTTCGAGCGCGCTGACGTCAACTACGACGAAGACGTGGCTACCGATGTGAAGTTCGACTGCGTCGAGCTGTAATCGCTGCCGGCCTGTACCGGCCTCTTCGCGGGCTTGCCCGCTCCCACAGGGATCTCACCACGCCTGAAGGCAGTGGGGAACCTGTGGGAGCGGGCAAGCCCGCGAAAGGGCCGGTACAGCCCAGGAATTTTTTGCTAGCTTTGGCGCACAACAACAGGGAATGTGCCATGAGCAGCCTCACCCAACCCGCCACTGCCTTTCGCCACACCGCAGCCGACGGCTACAGCCTCGGCGGCTTCCGCTGGCGCCACGCCCGACCTGACCCCCAGCGCCCGCTGGTGATCATCAACGCTGCCACCTCGGTACGCTGCCGCTACTACTCGCGTTTCGCCGACTACCTGTTCGCCCAAGGTTGCGATGTGCTGACCTACGACTACCGTGGCATCGGCGAATCCCGCCCGGCCTCGCTGCGTGGCTTCCAGGCATCCTGGAGCGACTGGGGCCGGCTGGATTTCGAAGCCATGCTGGTGCATGCCGCAGAACATTTCCCCGGCCAGCCGGTGGACGTGGTGGGGCACAGTTTTGGCGGCTGCGCAGTGGGGCTGGCACCGTCGGCGAGCAAGGTTCGCCGGGTGGTGATGGTTGGTGCGCAATTCGCCTATTGGCGCGATTACGCGGCTGACCAGCGTTGGCAACTGTTCGGCAAGTGGCATGTGGTAATGCCGCTGCTCACCCGGGTGTTCGGTTACTTTCCCGGCAAGCGCCTGGGTTGGCTGGAGGACACGCCATCCGGCGTGGTGCACGACTGGACCACCCGTACCCCGCGCTATGAGCACCGACCCAGCGGGCGTGCACTGGAGGCACTACCGTTCGCCCAGGTGCGGGCGGCGACGCTGGCCATCAGCCTGACCGATGACCCCTTTGGTACCGTGGCGGCGACCGAGCGTTTGCTGGGTTATCTGCAGGGCGCCGAGCGCCAGCACCTGCGCATTGCGCCTGTGGATATCTCGGTCGATGAAATTGGCCATTTCGCGTTCTTCCATGACCGCTTTCGCGAAAGTTTGTGGCCGGTGGCCTTGCAGTGGTTGCAGCAGGGTGGGTTGGCGGGTGAGGTCCCAGGAAGGATCATGGGTTGATGCTGTCTGCACCGGCCTCATCGCCGGCAAGCCAGCTCCCACAGGGGGATGATCAGTTTGAAGGCAGCGGGTACCTGTGGGAGCTGGCTTGCCGGCGAAAGGGCCGCGGAGCGGCCCCAAAATCTCAAGCCTTGCGCGCAAGCGGCAGCTCGGCAAACTTGACGCCCGCCAGCCCATGCTTGATCAGCGCACGGATATTGCCATGGTCGCTGCCCTCGGGCGTGGCCACCACGTCACGGTAGTGCTCGCCAAAGGCCAGCAGCGCTTCCTGGTCGCTCAGCCCTTCCAGCAGCGCCAGGCCGAGGGTCTTGCACGAACCTTCGTTCTGCCCGGCCGCATTCTCCACGCCGCCATTGTCGAAGGCCTGTGGCTGGTAGCTGTAGTTGTCGGCAATGAACGCCAGGGTGTTGGCAAACACGTGTTGGCCGCTGGCCAGGCTGGCGCGCAGGGTGTTCAGGTCAGTCACGGGGTTTTCCTTTTTCGAACGCCGCTTGTTGGTCGGCGCTGGCTTCTTTCTGGTATTGGGCTTTCCACTCGGCGTAAGGCATGCCGTACACCGCTTCGCGGGCGTCATCCAGGCTCAGGTCGAGCTGGCGCTCGTCAGCCGCGGCCTTGTACCACTTGGACAGGCAGTTGCGGCAGAAGCCGGACAGGTTCATCAGGTCGATGTTCTGCACATCGGTGCGCTTCTGCAGGTGTTCGACCAGGCGCCGGAACGCGGCGGCCTCGAGTTCGAGCTGTTGCTGTGGGGTCATGGGCTTCTCTCAGGTCATGCGGTTCTTCAGGTGGCGGCCACCGTTGATGACCACCTGGCTGCCGGTGCTGTACTGGCTGGCGAGCAGGTACTTGACCGTCTCGATCAGCGGGCCGGCGCCGGGTTCGAACTCCAGCAGGGCCTTTTTCAGGGTCTGCTGGCGGTAGGTTTCGTCGCCCCCTTCCTTGAGGATCAGCAGCCCCGGCAGGATACCGTTCACATGCACCTTGGGCGCATATTTTTCGGCGAACGACAGCACCATGTTCTGCAATGCGGCCTTGGTCGCGGCGTAGCCGATATGGCTTTTGCTGCCGCGTGAAGAGGTTTCGTCGCAAATGTGGATGATGTCGGCCTTTTCCACCTTGGCCAGCAGGTCGCCCAGGGCCAGGTTGAGGTGGTAGGGCGCTTCGACGTGCAGGCGGAACATGGTCTCGAGGTTGTCGAGGCCATCGTCGAGCCACAGCGAGGCGTTGTGGATGATCGCGCGCAGGCCGTCGTAACGGTTGTGCAGATAGTCGATCAGGGCCTGGCGGTCGGCCGCCTGGCACAGGTCGGCCTGGAACTGCACGATGTTCGGGTGGGCCGCCTGTGGCTGGACGCTGCGGCTGGCACTGACCACCGTATGGCCGGCCTGTGCCAGTTCAAGGGCCAGGGCCAGCCCGACGCGCTGGCTGGCTCCGGTAACGAGAATGGGGCTGTTCATGTTCGGGGCGGTCAACTTGTCTGTCCTTTGGTTGCCGCCCAGCATACCCGAACTGTCTACCGCGTGTACGGCCTGGCCTCAGCGGCTGCGCAGGGCGCCAGCGGGGGCCGGGGATGCATGCAGCCAGCCGGCCAGCAGGCGGGTGGAAAGGGGGATGAACAGGTAGACCATCACCGGCGTCAGGCCCAGGGTGCTGAGCAGTACCCGGGGCACCAGGTCCAGTGCTGCCAGCCAGTGGCCGAACACCAGGTTGAACACCAGCGAGACCGGGAAGAAGGCAAGCCAAATGGCTACGGCCTGCTTCCAGCGTGGCGGTTTTTGCACCATATTGGTGCCAAACCAGTCGTCGATGCCGCTTACGCGCGCCTCTTTGGGGCGTTCGAACAAGCCGTTGCCGCGCTGCAACCAGGCCCGGCGCGAGGCGGAATGCTCCCAGGCATGCAGGGTCGGCTCGTCGCTGAAACGGAATATGATCTGGAATTCGTCGCTGTCGCGGGGTGGCGCCAGGATGCCCGAGCCAAGGTAGCCGGGGAAGTCGGTGGCCAGCTGTTCGCCTTCATGCAGCCAGGCCAGCAGGTCCTGGTAGCGGCCATGGGCGGCGCGGCGCGACACCATCAGGGTGACGGGTGGGGTAGACATCGTGTATCTCCTGGCAACGGGGCTGGCGGGTAGCCGGCCCCTTTGGCTGTGTCGCCCGGGGTGGTGGGCGACGCAGGCGTGCATGCAAGAATCGGGCGCGGATTATCGCCCATGTGCGATCTTCGGCAACTGTCAGCCGGCAAACGGTTGCCGTAGTAGACTAGGTGTTCAACATGGGCACACAGGGTACCCCTTGCAGATGAACGAACAGGGACTGAACCCGGTAATCGATGCGAGCCTCGCGCAGCAGGACCTGTTTCCGATCCGTGAGGTTTCCCGCCTGACCGGCGTCAATGCCGTGACCTTGCGCGCCTGGGAGCGCCGCCATGGGCTGATCCAGCCAACCCGCACCGACAGTGGTCACCGCCTGTACTCCCAGGCCGACATCGATGAGATCCGCCGCATCCTTGGCTGGCTGGAGCGCGGCGTGGCGGTAAGCAAGGTCGCCAGCATCCTCGCCCGCGACCATGCCCTTGCCGGGCAGGCAGGTGGCGCGACGGGCGCCTGGGTGCGCTGGCAGCAGCAGATTCGCCAGGCGCTGCAACGTTTTGACCTGGCCAGCCTGGACCGCCTGTTCGACGAAGTGTTTGCCGCCTGCACACTGGACCAGGTATTCAGCGAAGTGTTCATGCCGGTGTGGCATGACCTGGCGGTCGGGCAGGGCGGCTACGGGCAGGCCAGCGAGTGGCTGTTCCTTGATCAGTTCCTGCGTGGTCGGGTGTTCGCCCGCTTGCAACTTGCCCGTGTACCGCGCAGCCGCATGGTGCTGCTGGCGCCGTTGCCGGGGCAGTGCCACGAACTGGAGTTGCTGGTGACCAGCCTGATCCTGGGCAGTGATGAAGTTGGCGTGACACCACTGGCGAGCGGGCAGCCGCTGGCAGAACTGGCACTGGTCTGCGAGCGCCTCAAGCCGGATGCCCTGGTGCTGTTCTCCCACCAGCCGCCCACGGCGGAACTCACCCGGCGCCTGACACGCCTGGTGGCAGGGCTGGAATGCCCGTTGTTACTGGCGGGTGAAGCGGCGGAACTGGCACAGGACAGCCTGGCTGGCAGCCCTATCGCCTGCCTGGGCGCGCAGGGTAGCGTGATGCGCCAGCGTTTGCGGCAGTTTCTGGCCGGTCAGTTCGATACCTGAGTGTGTAGCTCGGGGTGGGCCCGGCGATGGGCCTGGAGGATGTAGTCGCGCAGGCGTTCGATCTCTTCGGCCGGGCTCTGGCTGAGGTCGTAGGCGGCCAGGTCCGGGCCGATGCGCCGGCCCAGCACGCCATGCAGTTCGATGGGGGGGATGCCGCCAGGGGCAAAGCGCAGTTCGAAGCGGGCTGGTGCCGCTGGCAGGCCACGGACTTCCAGCAATGTACCCTTGAACGAAATATCGCGAACCCACAGGCCGCTTTCCTGCCCATGGCCATCGAGCAGCGCGCTCGGCTGCTCCATCGACAGGCGCCAGGGGCGCAGCATGGGCCCGTCTTCGTAGATTTCCGGTGAGCCCAGTTGCAGGTGCAGGGCATGGAACTCGTCTTCCACCAGTTGCAGCGGGAAGCTGATCTGCTGGTTGTTGAACTGGGCCTGCAGGGTTACCTGCTCGTTGGCCACCAAGCGGGTGAGCAAGCTCTGGATGCGGCGGTCGCCATTGACCAGCAGGCTCGACATGGGGTCGGCCAGGTTCAACTGCGGCGAATGCTGCATGTTCTGTATGAAATCCAGCTCGTCCTGGGTCAGGAGCGCTTCTGCTTGCATGATCGAACTCGATGGCGATTTCTTCAACGGGATTGACCGTGCGTGGCGTACTTGGTTCAGGTGCGTTCGTCGGGTTTCGGACGAACGCGCAGTTGCGCCAGTTCCCGCTCCAGTTCGACCTGGCGGGTAACGTCTTTCTGGATACCGATGAAGTAGGTGCGCTGTTCTGCGTCGTGCCTTACCGGGGTGATCGACAGTTCGTTCCAGAAAGCGCTGCCATCCTTGCGGTAGTTGCGCAGCACTTCGCGGCACGGTCGGCCTTCGGCCAGGGCCTTGCGGATGCGGGCGCGGCCAAGCTGGTCGCGGTCGTCGGCCTGCAGGAAGCGGCAATCCTGGTAGAGGATTTCGTCACGGCTGTAGCCGGTCAGGCGTTCGAAGGCCGCGTTCACGTAGATGAGGATGGTGTCGTCGCCTTCCTGTTCGGCGACCACGATGCCGTCATTGGACGCATCGACCATGGATTGCAGTAGTTGCGCGTTGATCATGTTCGGGCCATTGAATAAACAAGGGTGCGAAGCAGGGCTGAGGAGGGTGACTTTGGTAGAGGCGGCCTTTTGCCAGCGCCGGATGCTAGTATCCTACGTTTTCACTCAGTTTCGGAATCCTCTACCCGATGAAAGTCGCCATTATTTCCGGATCGGTCTACGGCACCGCCGAAGAAGTCGCCCGTCACGCTGAATCGCTGCTCAAGGCTGCGGGCCTGGAGGCCTGGCATGCGGCGCGCGCCACCTTGCAGGACCTTGAAGGTTTCGCCCCCGACGCCTTGCTGGCCGTGACCTCGACCACTGGCATGGGCGAACTGCCGGACAACCTCATGCCGTTGTACAGCAGCATTCGCGATACCCTGCCTGCGGCCTGGCGTGGCCTGCCGGGAGCGGTGATTGCGCTGGGTGACAGCAGTTATGGCGATACCTATTGCGGGGGTGGCGAGCAGATGCGCGAACTGTTTGCCGAACTGGGCGTGCGCGAAGTGCAGCCGATGCTGCGCCTGGATGCCAGCGAGACGGTGACTCCGGAGGCGGATGCAGAGCCTTGGTTGGCTGAGCTTGTTCAAGCACTGAAGGCCTGACTCGAGGCTTCACGCGAGCCCTTGTAGGAGCGGCCTTGTGTCGCGAAAGGGCTGCGCAGCAGCCCCAGGATTCGGCAGCGCAGCAGATATTGCTGGGGCTGCTTTGCAGCCCTTTCGCGACACAAGGCCGCTCCTACAGGGATCGCGTCAGCCGTGGAGCTCGCTCACCAACGCCAACCACGCCTGCGCCGCCCGTGACAGATACGCCCCGCGCCGCCAGATGAACGCGATATCCCAACGCAAATCCTCCGGCGAGCGCAGCGGCAAGCGCACCACACCGGGGCGCTCCAGCGCTTTCGCCACCACACGGGGCAGCAGCACCACGCCCTGGCCCGCCGCCGCCAGCGCCGCGAGGAAGTCCGCCTGGCCACTGCGCCCGCCTTCCTTGGGGGTAAAACCCTGCTGCTGGCACGCCTTCAGCAACCGGTCATTGAGCACGAAACTGCGCTGGTAAAGCAGGAACGGGGTATCGGCCAGCTGCTGCAGGTCCACCCCGTCCTGGCCCGCCAGCTCGTGGCCGGCAGGCAACAGGGCATCCAGTGGTTCGTTGCAGAACGGCTGGTAGTCGAACGCCTCGTCACTGGGCGTCAGGCTGCCACCCAGTTCCAGTTCGCCACTCTTGACTGCCTGTTCGATGCTGCGGCTGCCGCCTTCGAGCAACTGGACCGCGATGTTCGGGTGACGCCGCCGATACTCGGCGAACAAGCCGGCGAACAGCGCGTCGCTGCCCAGCATCGGCAAGCCCAGGCGCAGTTCACCACGGCCCATCTGGCTGAGGTCGTCCAGTTCACTGAGCAGCGCCTGACGTTGGCGCAACAAGGCTTCGCCACGCTCCAGCACGATGCGCCCGGCAGCGGTCAGGTGCAGCTGCGAGGCCTGGCGCTCCAGCAGCGGCTGGCCCACATCTTGCTCCAGCTGGGCCACCTGTTTGCTCACCGCCGACTGGCTGATGTGCAGGGTTTGCGCCGCCTGGGTAAAACCGCCGCGGTGGACCACTTCGATAAAGCTGCGCAGCTGTTTGAATTCCATGATCGCAATTCCATTCTGGAATGGCGTTAAGTCTAACAATTCGCTTCTGGCCTAGGCAGCCAAATCTTAAAATGAGGGCCTGTCGAGGAACCCCCCATGAAACCCGCGTTATTGAAAAAAGCCCTGCGCCTGCTCGTCGAGCTGGCGATCCTCTGTGCCTTGTTCCTGTTCGGTGGCCAGCTTGCCACCTGGCTGGGCTGGCCGATTCCTGGCGGTGTGATGGGCCTGGCATTGCTGCTGTTGCTGTTTGCCTCGGGTGTGCTCAAGCCAGCCATGCTGCAACTGGGCGCCGGCTGGCTGATGGCTGAGATGCTGCTGTTCTTCATCCCGGCGCTGATGAGCCTGCTCGATTACGGCGCCCTGATTCGTGACGAGGGCTGGCGCATCCTGCTGGTGATCGCCGTGAGCACCCTGATGGTAATGGTGGTGACCGCCTTGACCGTGGAACTGGTGTGCCGCTGGAGCTTGCGCCATGAGCCTTGAACCCATGCCGCTGTTCTGGCTGGCCCTGACCTTGCTGGCGTACCTGGGCAGCCGCTGGTTGTACCGGCGTAGCGGGCGCTACCTGCTGTCGCCGCTGATCCTGGTGCCGGTACTGTTGCTGGCGGTGGCCGTGCCGCTGCACACCGCCTATGCCGAGTACGCCCGCAACACCCACTGGCTGATGAGCGTGCTTGGCCCGGTGACCGTGGCCTTCGCGGTGCCGATCTGGCAACAACGGGCCATGCTGGCGCGCCACTGGCCGGCACTGATGGTGGGCATGGTCGCCGGCAGCAGCGCTTCGATCGCCAGTTCCTGGGGGTTGGCTCATATGTTGGCGCTGGACAGCGCGACCAGCCTGTCGCTGGTGCCGCGTTCGATCACCACGCCCTTTGCCATGCCATTGGCCCATGACCTGGGTGGCGTACCGGAGCTGACGGCGGTGTTCGTGATGTTCACCGGCGTGCTGGGCGCCATGTTCGGCGGCGTGCTGCTGCGTTGGTTGCCGTTGCGCACGCCGCTGGCGCGGGGCGCGCTGTTCGGCGTCGGTGCCCATGGTGCCGGGGTCAGCCGGGCGCAGGAGGTAGGCCGCGAGGAAGGCTCGGTGGCCGGCCTGGTCATGGTCCTGACCGGGTTGTTGAACCTGTTCGCGGCACCGCTGCTGGCCATGCTGCTCTGACCGTTCGTGCCACTGACTCGCCAAGTCATCAAGCTGGCTGGCAACGCAAGTTCCAGCCGATGGGCTGCTGGCTAGACTCTGCCTCGACATAGAGAGCACATGTAAGTGCCGAGGTGACATGCAATGACCGCAGCCTTGCTCTATTCCACCAACAACACTTCACCGGGACCGTTCTGATGCCCATGGCCGAAATTCCATTGTGCGTCTGGCGTACCCGGGGACAGAGTTTCAGCTTCCGGGGCCAGAGCATCCGCTACTGGACCGCAGGGCAAGGAGAGCCCCTGCTTCTGTTGCACGGCTTCCCCACTGCCAGCTGGGATTGGCGCTACCTGTGGGGGCCATTGGCCCAGCGCTTCCGGTTGATCGCCTGCGACATGCTCGGATTTGGTGATTCGGCCAAACCGGTCGATCACCTGTACAGCCTGATGGAGCAGGCCGACCTGCAGCAGGCCTTGCTCGCCGAGCTGAAGGTCGACCAGCCCGTGCATCTGCTGGCCCATGACTACGGCGGCAGTGTGGCGCAGGAACTGCTGGCGCGGCATCATGAACAGCGCGCCAACATCGCCAGCTGTGTGTTCCTCAACAGCGGGCTGTTCCCCGAAAGCTGCCGCATGCTGTTGATCCAGAAGTTGCTGCTCAGCCGTCTGGGCTGGCTGGTAGGGCGTTCGTTCGGGCGTGACGACCTGGTGCGCAGCGTGATCCAGGTCTACGGCTCTTGTACCCAACCCAGTGAAAGCGTACTGGATGACTTCTGGAGTTTGATCGCCGCCAACCGTGGCACGCGCATCCTGCACAAACTGGTGGGGTACATGCCGGAGCGCAGGTTGCACCGCGAACGCTGGGTTGGCGCGATGCAGCACGAAGGCGTGCCGCTGCGCTTGATCAATGGCGTGGTCGACCCGCTGTCCGGCGCGCACATGGTGGAGCGCTACCGGCAACTGGTGCCGGAGCCGGACACCGTGCAGTTGCAGGGCATCGGGCATTACCCGCATACCGAAGCGCCAGTGCAGGTGCTGCGCCATTACCTGGCCTTTCGTGAACAACCGCTGAGCTGTTTCCAGCAGAAAGTGGCGTGGTCCTGACAGGGCCTCATCGCCGGCAAGCCGGCTCCCACAGGTACAGCGCAGGCCTGGAGGCCGGCGCGGTTGGTGTGGGAGCTGGCTTGCCGGCGATGGGCCGCACAACGGCCCCATAACCATCGTGCTGCGTTATTGCCAGGCATTCAGCCTGCGTGAGCTTGATTGTCCGCCCGCCGCTGGCGGCGGACACTCGGCTGACCTGAACCTGCCTGGAGCCATGAGCATGAGCGAGCCTGTCCGTCTGCAAGATCGCGTGGTGATCGTCACCGGAGCCGGGGGCGGCCTGGGCCGCGCCCATGCGCTGCTGTTCGCTGCGCGTGGTGCTCGGGTGGTGGTCAACGACCTCGGCGGCTCCACCCACGGTGAAGGTGCCAGCGCCTCCGCCGCCGACCAGGTGGTAGCGGAGATCCGCGCCGCTGGTGGCAGTGCCATTGCCAACCATGACTCGGTCAGCCACGGCGCGCGTATTGTCGAGCAGGCCCTGGACAGCTTCGGCCGGGTCGATGTGCTGGTGAACAATGCCGGCATCCTGCGTGACAAGACCTTCCACAAGATGGAAGACAGCGACTGGGAGCAGGTGTATCAGGTGCATGTCGAGGGGGCTTACAAGGTCACCCGCGCCGCCTGGCCGCACCTGCGCGAGCAGAACTGGGGGCGGGTAATCTTCACCGCTTCCACGTCCGGCATCTACGGCAACTTCGGCCAGGCCAACTACGGCATGGCCAAGCTGGGCCTGTATGGGCTGACTCGTACCCTGGCGATCGAAGGGCGCAAGCACGGCATCCTGGTCAACGCCATCGCCCCCACCGGTGGTACCCGCATGACCGAAGGGTTGATCCCGCCCCAGGTATTCGAGCGGCTCAAGCCAGAGCTGGTCAGCCCGCTGGTGGTGTACCTGGGCAGCGAGCAGTGCCAGGGCAGTGGTGAGCTGTTCGAAGTGGGCGGCGGCTGGGTGGGCAAGGTACGGTGGGAGCGTAGCCTGGGGGTAGGCTTCGATCCGCGGGAAGGCTTTACCCCGGAGCAGGTGGCGGAGAACTGGGCACGGATTGGCGACTTCGACGGGGCAGTGCACCCACAGGACAGCTTGCAGGCGTTGCAGCAGATGATGGCGAACTTGCAGAAGTATCCGCTGGGCTGAGCTTTGTACTACCTGTGCTGGCCTCTTCGCGGGCTTGCCCGCTCCCACAGGGATATCACTGCCCTCAGGCTTGGTGATATCCCTGTGGGAGCGGGCAAGCCCGCGAAGAGGCCAGCACAGGCGACGGAAATTTTCAGGGCAAATAAAAAAGGCCGCTGCAAGCCGCAGCGGCCAATCGAGACGTCAGATCAAGGAGCTTCAAAATCTACGTCGGTGAACCTCGCAGGCCTGAAAGGCGGGGGGGAGAGCCCTTCATGCCGGCCAGTGAGTTAAGAATAAGCGCCTGATCCTGTAGGAAAAATAGCCGCTTATGACATTCACCTTTACGTATCGGGCAATAGTGCCGCAAGCGCTCAGCCGGCGGGCGAATAGCCCATGCGCCAGCTGGTTTCCCGCGCTGCCGCCAGCAGCCGTTGCGCCGCCGGGCCATGCTCGTCGGCATGGAAGATCGACGTCGGCCCGACCACGGTCATCACCGCGGCGACCTGCCCCATGGCATTGAACACCGGGGCCGACAGCGCATCCACGCCCGGCATCAACAGCCCATGCACATGGTGCAGGCCACGTTCACGAATGCCCGCCAGTACCGCCTGGTAGTCGGCGGCGCTGTGCTGCAGGGCGGCCAGTTCCCTGTCACGCAACTCCACGGTCTCGCGCTCGGGCAGGTAGGCGGCGAATACCAGCCCGGTGGACGACGTGAGCAGCGGCAGTACCGAGCCGATCTGCGTTACCACGGTGACCGCGCGTACCGCCGGCTCGATGCTCACCACTGTCGCGCCCTGGTTGCCCCATACGGCAACGAAGCAGCTCTCGTTCAGTTCATCGCGCAGCTGCGACAACGGCAGCGCGGCAATCTTCAGCACATCGATGCTGCCCAGCGCCGCCAGCCCCACCCGCAGTGCCTCGCGCCCCAGGCCGTAATGGTTGGTGGCCGCATCCTGCTCGGCAAAACCGCTGGCGATCAATGCCTGCAGGTAACGGTGCACCTTGCTCGCCGGCATCTGCACATGTTCCGCGAGGCGCGACAGGGAGGTAGACGGGGAGAGCTCGGCAAGGGCCTTGAGGATGTCGGTGCCGACCTCTGCCGAGCGGACTTTCTGCTTGCCGTTGTCGGCGGGGGAGCTGGCTTTGGCCATGGACATCTTCTTCCGGATTCGTCGAGTCGCGCCTTTATAGCTTGACGCATTGCCCGTAGCAAATTACGTTATTCGTAATCTGATTACGATAAAAACAATGCAGACGCGCTGCCACCCCGCCCTGGGCCAGCAGCCAGCTGCCAGCAACGGCTCGGCCAGAGCCCGGAGGCATCGATGAATCGCGATACGTCACCCGACCTTCACTACCTCAGCGGTTTCGGCAACGAGTTTGCCAGCGAAGCGCTGCCAGGGGCCTTGCCGGTCGGGCAGAACTCGCCGCAGAAGGCGCCCTATGGGCTGTATGCCGAGCTGCTCTCGGGCACGGCGTTCACCATGACCCGCAGCGAGCTGCGCCGCACCTGGCTGTATCGTATTCGTCCGTCTGCCTTGCACCCGCGTTTCGAGCGCCTGGCGCGTCAGCCGCTGACCGGCCCGCTGGGGGCCATCACCCCCAACCGCCTGCGCTGGAACCCCCAGCCGATCCCCGTCGAACCGACCGATTTCATCGAGGGCTGGCTGCCCATGGTGGCCAACGCCGCTGCGGAAAAACCGGCCGGCGTGAGCATCTACATCTACCGCGCCAACCGGTCGATGGAGCGGGTGTTCTTCAACTCCGACGGTGAACTGCTGCTGGTGCCGCAACAGGGCCGCCTGCGCATTGCCACCGAACTGGGGGTGATGGAAGTCGAGCCGCTGGAAATCGCGGTAATCCCGCGTGGCATGAAGTTCCGCGTCGAACTGCTCGACGGCGAGGCCCGCGGCTACATCGCCGAAAACCACGGCGCGCCGCTGCGCATCCCGGATCTGGGCCCGATCGGCAGCAACGGCCTGGCCAACCCGCGCGACTTCCTCACCCCGGTGGCGCACTACGAAGAGGCCGATGGCCCGGTGCAGCTGGTGCAGAAGTTCCTGGGCGAACATTGGGCCTGCGAACTGCAGCACTCGCCACTGGACGTGGTCGCCTGGCACGGCAGCAACGTGCCGTACAAGTACGACCTGCGCCGCTTCAACACCATCGGTACGGTCAGCTTCGACCACCCGGATCCATCGATCTTCACCGTACTTACCTCGCCGACCAGCGTGCATGGCCTGGCCAACATGGACTTCGTGATCTTCCCGCCACGCTGGATGGTGGCCGAGAACACCTTCCGTCCACCATGGTTCCACCGCAACCTGATGAATGAGTTCATGGGCCTGATCAACGGTGCCTACGACGCCAAGGCCGAGGGCTTCCTGCCGGGCGGTGCCTCGCTGCACGGAGTGATGAGTGCTCACGGCCCCGACGCCGAAACCTGCGAAAAGGCTATTGCCGCCGACCTGGCGCCGCACAAGATCGACAACACCATGGCCTTCATGTTCGAGACCAGCCAGGTGCTGCGCCCGAGCCTGCAAGCCCTTGAATGCCCGCAGTTGCAGGCCGACTACGATAGTTGCTGGGCCACCTTGCCGAGCACCTTCAACCCGAACCGGAGATAACCCATGAACCAGACCGCCATTGCCCGTAGCTGGGTCGAGCATGCCAACGGGCACAGCGACTTCCCGCTGCAGAACCTGCCGTTGGGCATCTTCAGCCGGCCGGGTGAAGCCAAGCGCTGTGGCGTGGCCATCGGCGACGCGATCCTCGACCTGGAGGCGGTGCTGGCCGCCGGCCTGTTCGACGGTGCCGCCAAGGCCGCTGTCGAGGCCACCCGTGGTGGGGCCTTGAACGCATTCTTCGCCCTCGGCCGCAGTGCCCGCGTCGCCCTGCGCGAGCGCCTGCTGGTGCTGCTGGGCGAACACAGCGAACACCAGTCGGCACTGCAGGCCGCCCTGTACCCGGCCAGCGCATGCCAGCTGCATGTCCCGGCGCAGATCGGTGACTACACCGACTTCTACGTGGGCATCGAGCACGCCAAGAACGTCGGCAAGCTGTTCCGCCCCGACAACCCGCTGCTGCCCAACTACAAGTACGTGCCGATCGGTTATCACGGCCGCGCCTCGACCATCCGCCCGTCCGGCACTGATGTGCGCCGGCCCAAGGGCCAGACCCTGCCGGCCGGGCACACCGAGCCAAGCTTCGGCCCCTGCGCGCGCCTGGACTACGAGCTGGAGCTGGGTATCTGGATCGGCCAGGGCAACGACATGGGCCAGGCGATCCCGGTAGGCGATGCCGCCGAGCACGTGGCCGGCCTGTGCCTGCTCAACGACTGGTCGGCGCGCGATATCCAGGCCTGGGAATACCAGCCGCTGGGGCCGTTCCTGTCCAAGAGCTTCATCACCACCATCTCGCCCTGGGTGGTTACCGCCGAAGCGCTGGAGCCGTTCCGTTGTGCCCAGCCGGCACGCCCGGAAGGCGACCCGCAGCCACTGTCGTACTTGCTGGACAAGCGCGACCAGGCCGCCGGTGCATTCGATATCGAGCTCGAGGTACTGCTGCTGACCGAGCGCATGCGTGAGCAGGGCCTTGCCCCGCACCGCCTGACCCTGAGCAACACCCGCAGCATGTACTGGACCGTGGCGCAGCTGGTCGCGCACCACAGCGTCAACGGCTGCCAGCTGCAACCGGGCGACCTGTTCGGTTCGGGCACGCTGTCGGGCGCCACGCCAGGTTCGTTCGGCAGCCTGCTGGAGATCACTGAAGGCGGCAAGCACCCGGTGGAACTGGCCAGTGGCGAGGTGCGCAAGTTCCTCGAAGACGGCGACGAGATCATCCTGCGTGCCCGCTGCGTGCGTGATGGCGTGGCCAGCATTGGTTTCGGCGAATGCCGCGGCACGGTCATCGCGGCCAACTGAGGAGGCGCGGGCATGGAGCTGTACACCTATTACCGTTCCACCTCGTCCTACCGGGTGCGCATTGCCCTGGCACTGAAGGGGCTGGCCTACCAGTCCCTGCCGGTCAACCTGTTGCAGGGTGAGCAGCGCGGTGCGGACTATGTCGCGGTCAACCCGCAGGGCCGTGTGCCGGCCTTGCGCACCGATGGCGGTGAGCTGCTGGTGCAGTCGCCGGCGATCATCGAGTACCTGGAGGAGGTTTATCCACAGCCCGCCCTGCTGCCTGCTGCGGCCGAGGCGCGCGCCAAGGTACGGGGCGTGGCGGCGATCATCGGCTGCGACATCCACCCGCTGCACAACGTCAGCGTGCTCAACCGGCTGCGCCAGGCTGGCCAGGACGAAAGCCAGGTCAACCAGTGGATCGGCCACTGGATCAGCCAGGGGCTGGCGGCAGTGGAGCAGCTGATAGGCGATCACGGCTTCTGCTTCGGTGATGAGCCGGGCCTGGCGGATGTCTACCTGATCCCGCAGTTGTACGCGGCCGAACGCTTCAACATCGACCTCGACAGCTTCCCGCGCATCCTGCGGGTTGCCGCCCTGGCGGCGGGGCACCCGGCGTTTGCCCAGGCCCATCCCGCCCGGCAGCCGGACAGCCCCGCTCAGTGAATGGAACGGTTCGCCGCCGGAAGCTTGCCGATACGCTCGGACAGTTTCAGGCGCTGGACCGGGTCCTCCGTCAGCAGTAACGCATGCTCCAGGTCGAAGCGCTCGGCCTGCGGGCAATCCAGGTGCTGGTAGAGCGAGGCGCGGGTCACATAGTCGCTGACCTGCACCGGGCCCAGTTGCATGACCCGCTCGGCATCGATCAGCGCCGCCAGGTGATCGTCGTTGCTGATGTGCAACTGGCGCAGGTTGCGTGACAGGCGTTGCAGCATCTGCAGCGGGCTGGCACTGCGCATGTGCTCGGCGGTCAGCGCTACATGCGGGCCAAACTGGCGAGCCAGCAGCTCACGGCAATCGTTGGGGTACAGGCGGCGGCCACCACAGGGGTCGAGCAGGTGATCCGCACCTGGCACACGCAGCAGGAAATGGCCAGGGAAGCCTACGCCCTCAAGGGGGATGGACAGGCGCCGGGCCAGTTCCAGGGCGAGGATGGCCAGGGTCAGCGGTTGGCCACGGCGGCGCTGCAGCACCTTGTCCATCATCGCGGCATGCGGGCGCAGCGGGTGGTATTCATCCTGCTGGAAGCCCAGGGCATTGAGTTGGCGCAGCAGTGGCTGGGCCAGTTCGCACAGCGGCAGCATCGGCAGGTTGGCGCTGATCTCACGCTGCAGGTCATGCAGCTTGGCAAGGCTGGCCGCGGGCTCGACGCTGCGGTCGTGCTCGGCGGCAATCCATAATGCGGCTTCCAGCAGGGCGACGGGCTCGCGTTCCAGGCAGGCCAGGCAGGCTTGACGTGGCTTCATGGGGCTTCTCCACACACGCTTGAGTATTAGCCGCGGCGCGCGGTTTCGTCCAGTGGTCCGGCGGCGGCGCCAGCCCAAGGGCCATGCCTATACTGGAAGGAGCACCTCGTAGGGGAGCCTGTCGATGTTCGCGCTGATGCAAAGCACCCGTACCCAGTCGCTGCACTTGTTCACCCACCCGCCCACCGGCCTGAAGGCCGTGGTGGCTATTCACAGCGAGCAGTTGGGCCCGGCCATGGGCGGTTGCCGCTACCTGCCTTATGCCGATGATGAAAGCGCCATGACCGACGCCATTCGCCTGGCCCAGGGCATGAGCTACAAGGCGGCGCTGGCCGGCCTGCCACTGGGGGGCGGCAAGGCGGTGATCATGCGCAATCCGCATGTGGAAAACCGTGCCGCGCTGTTCGAGGCCTTTGGCCGCTTCATCGACACCTTGCAAGGGCGCTTCATCATCGCCGTGGACAGCGGCACCTCGACCCTGGACATGGACTGCATTGCCCAGAGCACACCCCATGTGACCAGCACCACGGCCTCGGGTGACCCCTCACCGCATGCGGCTATGGGGGTGTTCGCTGGCATCCGGGCCACTACCTCGTTTCGGCTGGGTAGCGACGATTTGAAAGGCTTACGGGTGGCGGTGCAAGGGCTGGGCAATGTCGGTTATGCACTAGCGGAGCAATTGCATGCGGTGGGCGCAGAACTGTTGGTCAGCGACCTGGACCCGGGACGCGTGCGGCTGGCGATGGATCAGTTCGATGCCAAGCCGGTGACCAATGATGCATTGATCAGCACCCCTTGCGACATCTTTGCCCCTTGCGGCGTGGGCCCTGTGTTGAACGGGCAGAGCGTGATGCAGTTGCGTTGCGCGGCAGTGGCGGGGGCGGCGAACAACCAGCTGACCACTTTGCAGGTAGCCGACCAGCTGGAGTCGCGCGGGATACTGTATGCGCCCGATTACGTGATCAATGCCGGTGGGTTGATCTACGTTGCACTTACCCATCGTGGCGAAGACCTGGGCACCATCACTGCGCACCTGGCGCTGATACCTGCAAGGCTGACCGAAGTGTTTGGCCATGCACAGGCAGAGAAGCGCTCGCCGGCGCGGGTGGCGCAGATGTTGGCAGAGCGGTTGCTCTACGGCTGAGGGGCGATACCGGTTTTGCTGGCCTCTTCGCGGGCATGCCCGCTCCCACAGGAATACCTCCGGCCCAGCGCTTGTGCCGTACCTGAAGCAGCAACTGTTCCACCCCAAACCTTGAAAGCTCCGCGGTCCCTGTGGGAGCGGGTTCACCCGCGAACACGGGCGTAGCCCGTGCCATCCACCGCGTCGCCTGTTTCGCGGGTAAACCCGCTCCCACAGGGATAGCGCCCGAGCCCAGCGCTTGTGCCGTACCTGCCGAAGCGGCCAGTGCAGGCAATTACTCGGCCGCTGGCGCTTCGAGCAACTCGGCCAGCGCATCCGGCTGGCTCTTGAACGCCCGGGCGAACACATCGCGGTTCTTGGCCATGTAGATACCGGCTTCCTCGACCTGTTTCTCGCTCAGCGAGGGCACTGCCTTGTGCAGTACTTCGGCCAGGCGCTCGGCCAGTTCGAGCATCTTGTCGTGACGGTCTGCTTCGGCCTTATCCATGAACAAGCGCTCCGGGTCGCGGCTGCTGCGGTACACCACTTCGACGGCCATTCATCACCTCTATGCCTTTTGCTGGTTGCGTTTCGATTTACTGTATCTATATACAGTAATGGCAATGTGATTGCTTCGCAAGCAGAAATTGTAGCGTGGTGCAGAGGGCTTACTGCTTCATGCCCAACTCAGCATCATCCATCAGCGCCTTGGCCATCGCGCTCAAGTAGTGCGCAGCCCAGATCATCATCGGTTTCTCGTCCATCAGGCCGGTGATGGTCAGTTCGCGTACATAGCCCATCAATTCTGAGGACTGCTCGCGGGCATCGCGGCAGGGGATGCCGGGCTCGATGCGGAACAGTGGGTGGGTGCCGTTTTCGCCCTGGTAGAAGGTGGTTTTGCCGACGGTGAACTGGGTGTCTTCTGTGGTCATTGTTGAATCCCCTGAAAGTTCTCGACTGCTTGCTCTGGCCCTTTCGCGGGCACGCCCGCTCCCACAGGTACTGTACAAGTCTTGAGTACTGAGAAGATCCTGTGGGAGCGGGCGTGCCCGCGAAGAGGCCAGAACAGGCAACACATTGCTTAGGCCCTAGTGCAAAGTCCTGGGCCCAGTGGGCATCTGCACCTGAATCAATGCCGACTCCAGCAAAGCCCGCAGCGTCTCCAGTTCATGCATCGACGTCATCATCAAAACCGACGCCGGCGACTTGGGCTGCAGCAGCATGGCCTGATGCACAACGGTCGCAGCGCACAGCGCATAGTCCGTAGCCTGGATCAGGGTGTCTTCAAGGGAATGGGGTGTGTGGGGTGGGTCGGGGACTACTTTCAGCATGATTAAGGCCTGTTCAAAGTTGGGGCCACCGCCTCCTGCTGTCAAACAGGAAGGCGGCAGCTGTGCATGGGTTGACAGACCGGTGAACAGAACCAAAAGCCGGCGCACACGAGGTGCCCCATGACAGCTGCCATAAAGGCAAAGCCATGTGGTTAGTTCAGGGCGGCCTGTCAAAGCCGGTCGCTGTTTGGCAGCGACGATCCGAGACTAGTGCTCATCCCCGAACACCACAATGGCAGGGAGTATCTTTGGGAAATGCCCTACAAGGAAGGGGTTAAATCTGATTTTTCCCCAGCGCATGGTCGTGTTTCTGGCAACTTGCCACGCCTCAAGGTGCCTTGCGGCAATCGGTCGCCTTCCAAGGCAGGGGCCTGGCCTTTTAACTGCATGGCACAAGCGTCACGCCGGTGACGCATCATCCTTCAAGACGTATCGGGGAATGGAACATCGTGAACATCAAATGGGCAGAAAAGCTGCGCAAGGGCCTGCACGGCTCGGCCGACTCGCTGGGCAACCTGTGCGTCGAGGCATTCCATTACCTGGCGCTGTTCGGCATTGGCGCGATCACCGCCTATGCGGCAGTGATGACGTTCCTGGACATGCTCGGCAAGGGCGGGGTCAGTGTCGATGACATCCTGCTGCTGTTCATCTACCTGGAGCTGGGGGCGATGGTCGGTATCTACTTCAAGACCAACCACATGCCGATCCGCTTCCTGCTGTACGTGGCCATCACCGCGCTGACCCGCCTGCTGATCGGCGACGTCTCGCACCACAAGGCGCCGGACGTAGGGCTGTTGTACGTGTGCGGTGGCATCCTGTTGCTGGCGTTCGCGATCCTGGTGGTGCGCTACGCCTCGTACCGCTACCCCTCGACCAAGGTGCTGGATGCCAACGGCAAGGAAGTGGAGGAGGGCAAGTAGCCCTCAGTTGGCGATGAAGTGGCGCGGCTCGTGGCGGGCGTCACGGGTCAGCGCGGCCAGCACCTGCAGAGGGTTCTGGCTGTGTTCGATGGCCAGGCCCAGGCGGATGCTGTCGATTACCCGCTGCAGGCGTACCGGGTCATTGCGCTGGGCCTGGGTGATGAGGCGCTTCGCGACCACGCCAGCGTCGTCGGACAGGGTCAGCATGATGCTGCCGTCGAGGTTTGCAATGCTCAGGTTGACCCGGTATTCGGGGGCGAATGCAGCACTGATTCGTTCGAATGGGTTGTTCATGGTCATGCTTCTGCGGTGAATGAGTGCAGAAGTTGACCGGGGAAATTACCTGTTGGTTCAGCGCCATCGATCGATACAAACGAAAACGCCCGGCATCAGGCCGGGCGTTTGCATTGCCGATCAGGCGTCCGGGTCATTCAGTTCCAGGGCTCCGCGCTTGCTGCGCAGCTTGCCGTAGAAGTGTTCCAGCGCGTGGTTGAGCTTGGTGGCGGCACCATCGACCGCCTGGTCCAGCGAAGTGGCGGTGTGGGTCACGGAAATCGGCTGGTGGCCTTTGGGGCGAGCCTCCATCTGGCAGCGTTTGTCATGCGGTCCGGGCTTGGCGCCGTTCTCGTCGCGCAGGTGAACCTCGATGCGGGTGAGGTCGTCTTCGTAACGTTCCAGCGAGTTCTGCAGTGTGCTGCGGACCCACTGGTCGAGCCGGGCGTTGCCTTCGAAATGGTTGCTGCTGTTGACCTGGATTTGCATGATTCAATCCTTATTCAGCTTGCTCGCATGGAGACGCGCCTAGGCCTTTGAGACCCTTGGAATTTCTGCGCCTCTTGACTCTAAGGTCAGGCAACGGCGAAACGAATTCAAGCCCTTTTTGAAAATAAATTTCTTGTTGCATTCAAGGCAGCAGGCGGCTCATCGCTCGGCCTTTGCTTATGAGAATTGAAATCATTATTATTGCAGGCCCGAAAACGCCCGGGCCTTCGCCATGACGCGCAAAACTGCCGGTCTCTCGCTCAACTATCGCCTGGCCGTAACTTCACGCAGCCTGGCCGCGCTGCTGGGCGGCTACCTGCTGGCGTCCGTGGCCAGCGTCTGCATTACCCTGCTAGCGCCGCTGCCACAGGTTGATGCCACGCTCACAGGCCTGCTGCTGTCATTCGTCTTCTACCTGCTGGCGTTCATCTGGTGCTTCGCCTGCCGCAGCGCTTTGCGCGCCTGGCTGGGCGTGCTGGCGCCAAGCATGCTGCTGGGTGTGATCAGCGGGTTGGCCTACTGGATGAAAACCCCATGAAAGAAGGCTTCCGCCAAGCCATGGCCTGGCTGCACACCTGGACCGGCCTGATCTTCGGCTGGCTGTTGTTTGCCATCTTCCTCACCGGCACGCTGTCGTATTTCAAGGAAGAAATCACCCACTGGTCGCAGCCAGAAGTGCGCAGCCATGATCTGGACCCGACCCATAGCCTGGAGATAGCCCAGCAGTACCTGCAGGACAACGCCGGGCATTCGGGCACCTGGCTGATCCGCATGCCCAACGCACGCGAGGCTGCCTTGAGCGTGGGTTATCGCGACCCCAATGGCGGGCCACGCGGCTTCGTCACCAGGACCCTCGATACCCAGACCGGCCAGCCGGTGGAGGCACGCGACAGTCGCGGTGGCGAGTTCTTCTACCGCTTTCACTTCCAGCTGCAGATGCCATACCCCTTCGGCCGCTGGCTGTCGACGTTCTGCGCCTTCATCATGCTGTTGGGGCTGGTCACCGGCATCATCACCCACAAGAAGATCTTCAAGGAGTTCTTCACCTTCCGACCTGGCAAGGGCCAGCGCTCCTGGCTGGACGGGCACAACGCCATTGGCGTGCTGGTGCTGCCGTTCCACCTGATGATCAGCTACAGCAGCCTGGTGCTGTTCATGTACATGGTGATGCCGGCAGGCATCATGGCCAGCTACGGCAATGACACCGGCAAGTACTTCAACGACCTGTTCGGCCGTAACGATGCGCCCAAGGCGGCCCATGTGGCCGCGCCGCTGGTACCGTTGCCGAGCCTGTACGCCAAGGTGCAGGACCTGCAACCAGGCGCGCGTATCGGCCGTATCCAGGTGGAAAATGCCGGCGACAGCAATGCCCGCGTTACCTTCACCCAGTCCGCGGCCGACCATGTGGCCTATCGGCGTAGCGCCAACTGGACCTTCGATGGCGCCAGCGGTGCGCTGTTGAGCCAGGGCAAGCCGGAGAGCGGGGCGATGATGACCGCCTTCAGCTTTGCCGGTCTGCACATGGGCAATTTCGCCGGGCCCTGGCTGCGCTGGCTGTACTTCTTCTTTGGCGTGGCCGGTACCGCGGTAATCGGCACCGGGCTGGTGATGTGGCTGGGCAAGCGTCAGCTCAAGCATGCCAGGAGCGAACGCCTGCCGGGCGAACTGCGCCTGGTCGAGGTGCTCAATATCGCCAGCATGAGCGGCCTGTTGCTGGCCGTGGCGGGCTTCTTCTGGGCCAACCGCCTGATCCCGATGGGTGTCGAAGGCCGGGCCGATTGGGAGGTCAACGCCTTCTTCACCGCCTGGGGCCTATCGCTGGTGCACGCCGTGCTGCGCAGTGGGCGGCGGGCATGGGGCGAGCAACTGGCACTGGGCGCGCTGGCCTTCGCCTTGCTGCCGCTGCTCAACGGCCTGACCACCGGCCAGGGCCTGAACCATTCGCTGCCGGCAGGTGACTGGGCGATGGCCGGCTTCGACCTGACAGCGCTGGGCTCCGGCCTGTTCCTGGCCTGGCTGGCCGGCAAGATGTTGCACAGCCCGAAACCTGTGGCCAAGCGGGCCCTGCGTGCAGCAAAGAAGCCGAGCGCTGAAACGGCGGAGGCGAGCTGATGCTGGGTAATGCACTGATCGCTTACGCCGGCTTCGCTGCCCTGTGCCTGGCCATGGAGAAGCACTTCGTCGACCTGCTCGGGCGCAAGCCGCGCCCCGGGCAATTGGGCCTGTTGCGAAGTGCCGGCTGGCTGTTGCTGGTGCTGTCACTGGTGCTCAGCGTGCACCTGCGGGGCTGGGCCCATGGCCTGGTGGAGTGGACTGCAGTGATGATGGCCGGGGTGACCCTGTGGGTGTTCGGCCTGCCATACCAGCCCCGCCTGTTGCTGGGCCTGGCCGCCGCCAGCGTGGTGCTGGGCCCGTTGCTGGCCGTGTTCGCCGAGTGATCAGGTGAGCGAGCCGGGCGACATGATCGAGGCGGGTGCCGAAAGCGGCGGCGGGCGTGCGCGCTTCGTCCAGGTGTTCCAGGCCCAGCGGGCCCGCATGGAGGCCCTGGTGAGCCGCCGGGTCGGCTGCCGGGCCACGGCATCGGACCTGGTCCAGGAACTGTTCCTGCGCTTCTGGCGTCGCCCCGAGGTCAAGGTCGAGGCGCTGGACACCTATCTGCTGCGTTGCGCCGGCAACCTGGCCATCGACCACCTGCGCAGCGAAGGCTGCCGCGAGCGCGTGGCCGAAGCTGTGCTGCCGCTGGATGAGGCGGCCATGGCCCAGGCCCCGGAACAGGCTGTGGAGATCGATCACGACTTGCAGCGCATCGACGCTGCCTTGCGCGCCTTGCCCGAGCGCACCCGGCAGATCTTCCTGCTCAACCGTATCCACGGCTGCAAGTACGGCGAGATCGCCAAGGCCATGCAACTGTCCCAGAGTGCTGTGGAAAAGCATATGATGCGCGCCCTCGAAGCGTGCAAGGCGAGTGTTGCCGAGCCCGCGTCCACCCCACGCCGGCCAGGGAGTGCCCGTCGATGAGCCGTTTACCGCCGATCACCGAGGCGCAGTCCCGGGCTGCACTGCAATGGCTCAGCCGCATCAACGAGCAGCCTGCGCAAGCCGAGGGCACGGCGTTCAAGCGCTGGCTGCTGGCCGACCCTGGGCACCGTGAGGCCTACGCCCAGGCCCAGGCGCTGTGGCAGAACAGCGCCGCCCCGGCGGCGCGCCTGGCCGCTGAAGAACAGGCAAGCCTGCAACGTTACCTGGATGCGATGGCCAGGCCACCGGCCAGGCAACCCTGGCGGCAGCGGGTCGCGGCGCTGGCGGTGGCTGCGTGCCTGGTGCTGGCCGTGGGCGTTGCCGGTGGTTGGC
This sequence comes from Pseudomonas sp. UYEF17, assembly GCF_040546125.1. Classification (NCBI taxonomy): domain Bacteria; kingdom Pseudomonadati; phylum Pseudomonadota; class Gammaproteobacteria; order Pseudomonadales; family Pseudomonadaceae; genus Pseudomonas; species Pseudomonas sp. UYEF17. The sequence continues at coordinate 397,650 of NZ_JBEPNE010000003.1, read as the reverse complement.
ACCCGGGCCTGTGGCTTCAGGACCTGCAGGCCGACTACAGCAGTGCTGGTCAAGTTAGCCAGGTGACCTTGGCCGACCAGTCGCAGGTGACGCTGGATGCGGGGAGCGCGATTGCAGTCGATTTTGTGCAGGGCGAGCGCCGCGTGCGGTTGTTGCATGGTGCGGCGTTCTTCCAGGTCACGCATACCGGCGCGCCGTTCGTGGTGGAAGCTGCCGGCGGCGAGGTGCGCGTGCTTGGCACTCAGTTCGAAGTGCGCGAGCAGGGCGAGGGCGCCCAGGTCACGGTACGCAGCGGGCGCGTGGCGGTGAGCCCGGCACCGGGCGCCGCAGCGCGTGAACTGACGGCCAACCAGCAGGCGGCTTACGCTGCCGGCCGAGTCGGCGACACCCTGACGGTGGACAGCGACAACCGCCTGGCCTGGCGCCAGGGCTGGCTGAATTACTACCAGGTGCCGCTGGCGCAAGTGGTCGAGGACCTGGGGCGTTATTACCCGGGGCGCATCCTGCTGCTTGATGGTGAACTGGGGCAGCGCAAGGTCAGTGGCAGTTTCCCCGTGGCCGAGCCGTTGCTGGCGCTGGATTCGCTAGGGAAGGTGATGGGCTTTTCGCGGCAGACAGTGCTGGGGCGGTTGACCCTGATCCGGTAGTCGCCTGTGCGGGCCTCTTCGCGGGTGAACCCGCTCCCACAGGAAGGGCGCAAGTTTCAAATCCTGTGCAGTACCTGTGGGAGCGGGTTCACCCGCGAAGAGGCCGGCACAGGCAAAAATATTTTCAGATAGCGGGTGAGGTAACAGGACGTGGCATCCGTGTAATGAGTGGAAGTGCGATTCATTCGCAGTCATATCCCTCTCACAGGTCAGCGTCCATGAAGTTCACCCCGCGTTGCGTCCCTCTCTGGCTCGGCCTTTCCGCGCTCCCGGCATTCGCTGTCGCCCCCCTGGCCTGTGCCGCCGAGCAGCAGCAGGCGTACACCTTCGCCCAGCCAGCGCAACCCCTTGCCCAGGCACTTGGCGCCTTCAGCCGCACCACCGGCCAGAGCGTGGTCTACACCCTGGAACTGCCAGGCGTGCAGGCGCCGGCGCTGAACGGCAGGTTCAGCGCCGAACAGGCCCTGCAACAGCTGCTGGGCTCTAACGGGCTGGCCTGGCGCCGCGTCGATGCACGCACGCTCACCCTCGAAGCAGTGGACACCTCCGGCGCCCTCAACCTGCAGGCCATCACCGTGACCTCGCAACTGGACGACTACAGCTACCAGCCCCCGGCTACCGCCTCGATCATGCGCGGGCAGGGCCCTAGCCAGGACATCCCCCAAGCCATCAACGTGGTGCCGGCCCAGGTCATCCGTGACCAGGCCCCGCGCAACCTCGATGACGCCCTGGCCAATGTCAGCGGCATCACCCAGGGCAACAATTTCGGTGGCACCTCCGACACGGTGATGAAGCGCGGCTTCGGCGACAACCGCGACGGCTCGATCATGCGCGATGGCATGCCCATCGTGCAGGGCCGCAGCCTCAACGCCAGCACCGAGCGGGTCGAAGTGCTCAAGGGCCCGGCCTCGCTGCTGTACGGTATCCAGGACCCGGGCGGGGTCATCAACGTGGTCAGCAAGCGCCCGCAACTCGAGCAGTACAACGCCCTGACCGTGCGCGGGTCGACCTACGGCAGCGGTAAGAACGGCAGCGGTGGCGGGTTCGACAGCACCGGCGCGCTGGGCGACAGCAACTTCGCCTATCGGCTGATCGTCGACCAAGATGAGGACTACTGGCGCAACTACGGCGTGCACCGCGAATCGCTGGTAGCGCCGTCGCTGGCCTGGCTGGGCGAAGACACCCAGGTGGTACTGGCCTACGAGCATCGCGAATTTCTCTACCCCTTCGACCGTGGCACGGCGTTCGGCAACAACGGCCACCCGCTGGATATCCCAGCCACGCGGCGCCTGGACGAGCCCTTCAACGACATGGAGGGGCGTTCCGACCTGTACCGACTGGAAGTCGACCACCAACTGGCCGATGACTGGAAGCTGCACTTCGGCTACAGCTTCAACCGCGAAACCTATGATGCCAGCCAGGTGCGGGTGACCGGCGTGAATGAAAAAAGCGGCACGCTGTCGCGCAGCATCGACGGCACCCACAACGCCATGAGCCGTGACCAGTTCGCCACCCTGAGCCTGGCCGGCAATGTGGAACTGGCCGGGATGCAGAACGACCTGCTGTTCGGTGTCGATCATGAAGACCGCAAGGTCTTTCGTGGTGACCTGATCCGGCAGAGCGCCCAATCTACCTTCAGCTACATGAACCCGATCTACGGGCAGGAAGTGGAGGGCACCACCGTCAAAGCCAGTGACAGCGACCAGACCGACAAGCTACGCACCGACGCGTTGTTCGTGCAGGACGCGCTGCACCTGGATGATCACTGGATCCTGGTGGCCGGTGCGCGCTTCCAGCAGTTCGACCAATACGCCGGCCGCGGCCGCCCGTTCAAGGCCAACACCGACATCAATGGCCAGGCGTGGGTGCCGCATGCAGGTATCGTCTACAAGGTGGACGAGCAGCTGTCGTTTTATGGCAGCTATAGCGAGTCGTTCAAGCCCAACTCCACCATCGCGCCGCTGGTCGGCAATGTGGTGCTTGACTCGTCGGTGGCGCCGGAGGAGGGCAAATCGTGGGAGCTGGGCGCCAAGCTCGACATGCCAGGCCGCCTTACCGGAACCCTGGCGTTGTTCGACATCACCAAGCGCAACGTGCTGGTTTCCAACTTTGATACCAGTACGCGCGAAACGGTGTACAGCAATGCTGGAGAGGTCAGCTCACGGGGTGTCGAGCTGGACCTGATCGGCCAGTTGAGTGAGCGCTGGAGCCTGATCGGCAGCTACGCCTTCACCGATGCGCAAGTGACCAAGGACCCGGACCTCAAGGGCAACCGCCTGCAGAACGTGGCCCGCCACAGTGGTTCGCTGTCGGCGGTGTATGACTATGGCAGCCTGTTCGGCGGCGATCGCCTGCGCGTTGGCGCGGGGGCACGGTACGTGGGCGAGCGCGCTGGCAACCCGACCAACACCTTCGACCTGCCGTCCTATACCGTGGCCGATGCCTTTGCCAGCTACGAGACCAGGCTCGACGAGCACAAGGTGCTGTTGCAACTGAACGTGAAGAACCTGTTCGACAAGGTTTACTACAGCTCGGCGGTGAACCAGTACTTTGTGGCCATTGGCGATGCGCGGCAGGTGAGCTTGTCCAGTACCTTCGAGTTCTAGGCATTTGGGGCTGCTTTGCAGCCCTATCGCGACACAAGGCCGCTCCTACAGGGAAACGCGTACCTCTGTAGGAGCGGCCTTGTGTCGCGATAGGGCCGCAAAGCGGCCCCAGTTTCACGAATTGAAGGCCAGACGGTATTCGCCAGGCGTTGCACCGACCGCCTGGCGGAACCGGTTGCTGAAATGGCTGGCACTGGCAAACCCGCACAACAGGGCAATCTCCCCCAAAGGCATCAACCCCAGCCGCAATAGCTGGCAGGCCCGATGCAGCCGCCGGGCCAGCAGGTACTGGTGCGGCGGCAGCCCGAAACTGGCGCGGAACATGCGCGCAAAGTGGTATTCGGACAGGTTGCAGCGCAAGGCCAGTTCACCCAGGGTGATGGGCTGGTCGAGATGCGCTTCGATGTAGTCGACCATTTGCCGGCGCAGGCTCGGTGCCAGCCCGCCTTTCAGCCGCAGGCCCTGGCGCAGCCCGACCTGGTTGAGCAGCGCATGGTCGACGATCTCGTGCGCCAGGCTGCTGGCCAGCAAGCGTTCGCCAGGTTCATCCCAGTCCAGGGTTATCAGCTGGCGAAAGCGCTTGGCCTGCTGCGGGTCATCGAGAAAGGTCGCTTCCTGCAGTTGCAGCTCACGCGGTTCACGGTCGAGCAGGCGCACGCAGCCCAGGGCGAATTGCGCCTCGCTGACATACAGGTGCGCCAGGCGGATCGCGCCATTGACCACCCAGTTCGATTCCTGCCCGGCTGGCATCACGCACAGCTTGTCGGGCGCCCCTTTGTCGCCGGGGCGCTGGCGGCGAAAGGTGCCGGTGCCGTCGGCGATGTAGCACGACAGGGTGTGATGGCTCGGTGCCTGGTAGTCGCGGGCATCGTCGCGGTTGCTCCACAACGCCGCCGCCAGCCCGTCGCCCAGGTGCGCGCTCAGCTCCAGCCGGGCGTGGGGCGAGGCGTGCATGGCGTTGAACACTTGCAGCTGGGTGAGTGGCGTCATGGGCGGTTCCTCTTGCCAGCCATCCTACTGCGCCTTGGCCAGGCTTACAGCTACCCGCAGGACAAATGCGCAAGTTTGTGCAAGCGCGTGGGTGTTCGACAGGAGAACACTGAAATGCCTCGGCGAGGGCTGCGCCCTCGATTCGCGGGTGAACCCGCTCCCACAGGGACCGCGCCAGCCTCGAGAGCAGCGCGGTCCTTGTGGGAGCGGGTTCACCCGCGAAGCGCCGGGCACCGATCCTGAAAGGCCCAAGGAACCGCCGCCATGAACCTGTCACTCTACTTGCTAACCGTCCTGATCTGGGGCACCACCTGGATCGCCCTGAAACTCCAACTGGGTGTGGTCGCCATTCCGGTCTCGATCGTCTACCGCTTCGCCCTGGCCGGGCTGATCCTGTTCGCCTTCCTGCTGCTCACCCGTCGCCTGCAACCGATGAACCGGCGTGGCCACCAGATCTGTCTGGCCCAGGGCCTGTGCCTGTTCTGCGTCAACTTCATCTGCTTCCTCAGCGCCAGCCAGTGGATTGCCAGCGGCCTGATCGCCGTGGTGTTCTCCACCGCCACCCTGTGGAATGCACTCAACGCGCGGATCTTCTTCGGCCAGAAGATCGCCAGCAACGTGCTCGGCGGTGGCGCCTTGGGGCTCCTTGGCCTGGGGCTGCTGTTCTGGCCCGAGCTGTCCCACCACGCGGCCAGCCGCGAAACCCTGTACGGCCTTGGCCTGGCCCTGCTCGGCACGCTGTGCTTCTCGGCCGGCAACATGCTGTCGAGCATGCAGCAGAAGGCCGGGCTCAAACCCATGACTACCAATGCCTGGGGCATGGTCTACGGGGCGGTGATGCTGGCGGTGTTCTGCGTGGTCAGCGGCGTGCCATTCAGCATGGAGTGGAACGTGCGGTACATCGGCTCGTTGCTGTACCTGGTGGTGCCGGGCTCGGTGATCGCCTTTACCGCCTACCTGACCCTGGTCGGGCGCATGGGGCCGGAGCGGGCAGCGTACTGCACGGTGCTGTTCCCGTTGGTGGCGTTGAACGTGTCGGCGGTGGCCGAGGGGTATCAGTGGACGGCGCCGGCCTTGTTGGGGTTGGTGGCGGTGATGGCGGGGAATGTGCTGGTGTTTCGCAAGCCCAAGGCCAGGGTGGCTGAGGGTGTTGTGGTGGCCAAATAGGTAATGGGTTGCCTGCACCGGCCTCTTCGCGGGTAAACCCGCTCCCACAGGTACCCCACAGCCCTCAGAGCCTGTGCAATACCTGTGGGAGCGGGTTTACCCGCGAAAGGGCCGGTGCAGGCAGTAGAGGCCTATCAGCCCTTCCACACCTGCGGATTTACCAGATCCCGCGGCCGCTCACCCAGCAGCGCCGCGCGCAGGTTGTCGATTGCCCGGTTGGCCATGGCCTCGCGGGTTTCGGCAGTGGCCGAGCCAACGTGCGGCAAGGTCAGGGCATTGGGCAGCTTGAACAGCGGCGAATCGCTCAGCGGCTCTTTCTCGTACACGTCCAGGCCCGCACCGCGAATGGTGCCGTTCTGCAGTGCCTCGATCAGCGCCGCCTCGTCCACCACCGGCCCGCGGGCGATGTTGATCAGGAACGCGCTCGGCTTCATCAGTTGCAACTCACGCGCACCGATCAGCTTGCGGGTGGCATCGGACAACGGCACCACGATGCAGACAAAGTCGGCTTCGACCAGCAGTTGCTCTAGGCTGCGGAACTGCGCGCCCAGCTCTTGCTCCAGCGCGCTCTTGCGGCTGTTGCCGGAATAGATGACCGGCATGTTGAAACCGAACCGGCCGCGACGGGCAATGGCGGCACCGATGTTGCCCATGCCGACGATACCCAGGGTCTTGCCGTGCACATCGCTGCCGAAGTGGGCCGGGCCTACGGTGGCCTGCCAGTTGCCGGCCTTGGTCCAGGCATCCAGCTCGGCGGTGCGGCGGGCGCAGCCCATGATCAGCGAGAAGCCCAGGTCGGCGGTGCTTTCGGTCAGCACGTCGGGGGTGTTGGTCAGGGCGATGCCGCGTTCGTTGAAGTAGTCCAGGTCGTAGTTGTCGTAGCCGACCGACACGCTGGATACCACCTCCAGCCTGGCCGCCCCTTCGAGTTGCGCCCGGCCGAGCTTGCGGCCAACGCCGATCAGGCCATGGGCCTCGGGCAGGGCTTCGTTGAACTGGGCATTGATGTCGCCGAGCTTGGGGTTCGGCACGATCACGTTGAAGTCTTGCTGCAGGCGTTCGGCCATGGCCGGGGTGATACGGCTGAAGGCCAGGACGGTCTTTTTCATCGGGCAACTTCTCTGCAAGGCGGTGGGGCGGTGGTGGTTTCTTCGCGGGTGAACCCGCTCCCACAGGTATTGCACAGGCCTGGAAGGCAGTGGCGTACCTGTGGGAGCGGGTTTACCCGCGAAGAGGCCGGCAATGGTTAGCAACCTACCATTGTCCGCCCCCGCAATGCAGCAGCTTTTTAGTTGGCGATCATCACCTGATGGGTTTTCAGGTCCGCCTCATGGGCTGCCAGAATCTCCGGCAGCGAGTTGCGCAGGTACTCGACCCAGGTCTTGATCTTGGCATCCAGGTACTGCCGCGACGGGTAGATGGCGTACAGGTTCAGCTCCTGCAGCCGGTACTCGGGCAGCACCCGTACCAGGCTGCCATCGCGCAGGCCGTCGATGGCCGAATAGATCGGCAGCACGCCCACGCCCATGCCGCTGCGGATGGCGGTCTTCATGGCATCGGCAGTATTGACCATGAACGGCGAGCTGGTGATGTTGACCATCTCCTGGCCTTCCGGCCCGTCGAACAGCCATTTCTCCAACGGGATCACCGGGCTGACCATGCGCAGGCAGGCGTGCTTGAGCAGGTCGGCAGGCTTGTGCGCCACGCCGTGGCGGGCAATGTAGGCGGGCGAGGCGCAGACGATGCTGTAGGTGATGCCCAGGCGCTGGGACACGAACCCCGAGTCGGGCAGTTCGGTGGCCAGCACGATGGACACGTCATAGCCCTCGTCGAGCAGGTCAGGCACGCGGTTGGCCATGGTCAGGTCGAAGGTCACGTCCGGGTGCGATTCGCGGTAGCGGGCGATGGCATCGACCACGAAGTGCTGACCGACCCCGGTCATCGAGTGCACCTTCAACTGCCCGGCCGGGCGGGCATGGGCGTCGCTGGCCTCGGCCTCGGCTTCTTCGACATAGGTAAGAATCTGTTCGCAACGCATCAGGTAGCGCTTGCCGGCTTCGGTCAGCGCAATGCGGCGGGTGGTGCGGTTGAGCAGCCTTGTTTGCAGATGGGCTTCCAGGTTGGAGACCGCCCGCGACACGTTCGCGGTGGTCGTATCCAGTTGCCCGGCGGCAGCGGTAAAGCTGCCGAGTTGGGCTACGCAACTGAAAGCACGCATGTTTTGCAGGGTGTCCATGGGTCACTCTCGATGTAGAGGACAAAATTGTGTCACGAAGTAACGTAAAAGAGATGAAAAGTTGCCTTCGACCAAAGGCGGATTATCGCTGTTTTGGTAACAAAGATTCGCAGGAATCCACGCTTATCGCCAGTGCTGCCGCCCCCTAGAATTGCCCGGCCCCTTTACCTCTTCCTCGGGAAATCGCAGCTGTGCCGCGTCGCATCATCAGAACGCTCAATGCGTTCAGTGCCTGTGCCCTTGCCCTCACCTTGAGCGGCTGTATCGGAACCTGGGGCATTGCCCCGCAAAGCAAGACGCTGCAAGCCAACACCCTGACCACCGACGCGGCCATACGCGAAGCCGCGACCGACGCCCACTGGCCCGACCAGCAGTGGTGGCACGCCTATGGCGACCCACAGCTGGACCGCTGGGTTGCCCTGGCCGTGGCCGGCAGCCCAAGCCTGGCCATGGCTGCGGCGCGGGTGCGTGAAGCCAAGGCCATGGCCGGCGTGGTCGAGTCGGCGGAAAAACTCCAGGCCAACGGCCAGGCCACGCTCAAGCGCCACAACTGGCCTGAAGACCAGTTCTACGGCCCGGGCGCGCTGTCCGGCGCCAATACCTGGGACAACAACGCCGCCATTGGCTTCAGCTATGCACTTGACCTGTGGGGCCGCGAACGCAACGCCAGCGAGCAGGCCGTGGACCAGGCGCACATGAGCGTGGCCGAAGCCCGCCAGGCGCAACTGGAACTGCAGAACAACGTGGTGCGCGCCTACATCCAGCTGAGCCTGCACTTCGCCCAGCGCGATATCGTCAAGGCCGAGCTGGAACAGCAGGAGCAGATCCTGGCCCTGGCCAAGCGCCGCCTGGATGCTGGCATCGGTACTCACTTCGAAGTCAGCCAGGCCGAAGCGCCGTTGCCGGAAACCCACCGCCAGCTCGACAGCCTGGACGAAGAAATTGCCCTGGCCCGCAACCAGCTGGCCGCCCTGGCCGGCAAGGGCCCGGGGGAGGGCGCGCAGTTGCAGCGCCCGAGCCTGGCCCTGGCCGCGCCGCTGAAGCTGCCGTCGAACCTGCCGGCCGAACTGGTCGGCCAGCGCCCTGACGTGGTCGCCAGCCGTTGGCAGGTGGCCGCCCAGGCGCGCGGCATCGATGTCGCCCATGCCGGCTTCTTCCCCAACGTCGACCTGGTCGGCAGCCTTGGTTTCATGGCAACCGGCGGCGGCCCGCTGGAGTTCCTCACCGGGCGCAAGTTCAACTACAACGTCGGCCCGGCCATCAGCCTGCCGATCTTCGACGGTGGCCGCCTGCGCTCGCAGCTGGGCGTGGCCTCGGCGGGCTATGACGTGGCTGTGGCGCGCTACAACCAGACCGTGGTCGGTGCGCTGAAGAACATCTCCGACCAGCTGATCCGCCGTGAGTCGATGAAGGAGCAGTCGCACTTCGCCGCCGAGTCGGTCGCGGCCGCGCAGAAAACCTACGACATCGCCATGGTCGCCTTCCAGCGTGGCCTTACCGACTACCTCAACGTGCTCAACGCCCAGACCTTGCTGTTCCGCCAGCAGCAGGTGCAACAGCAGGTGCAGGCTGCCCGCCTGATTGCCCATGCCGAGTTGGTCACCGCCCTGGGCGGTGGCTTGCAGGCTGGTCAGGATGTGCCGAAAGAGGAGCGCCAGGCCGCGCCGAAAACGCCGGCCACCCTGGCCATTTTCGACAAGAAGCCGGATAACGCCGAATGAGCACTTCCAGTTTGCCCGTGCGCTGGCTGCAAAGCCTGGAGTGGCGCCGGGGCTTCTTTGCCTGGGCGCGCACCGACGGGGTGACCTGGGTGTACATCTTCAAGGTGCTGGCCGCTGCGTTCATCACCCTGTGGCTGGCCATGCGCCTGGAGTTGCCGCAACCGCGCACGGCGATGATCACCGTGTTCATCGTCATGCAGCCGCAAAGCGGGCATGTGTTCGCCAAGAGCTTCTACCGGGTGCTCGGCACCCTGGCCGGCTCGGCGATGATGGTGGCGCTGATCGCCATATTCCCGCAGAACACCGAGCTGTTCCTGCCCAGCCTGGCCCTGTGGGTAGGCCTGTGCTCGGCCGGTGCCATGCGCTATCGCACCTTCCGCGCCTATGGCTTCGTGCTGGCCGGCTACACCGCGGCGATGATCGGCCTGCCGGTGCTGGAGCACCCTGACCAGGCGTTCATGGCGGCGGTATGGCGGGTGCTGGAAATCGCCCTGGGCATTCTGGTGTCGACCTTCGTCAGCGCCGCGATCCTGCCGCAGTCGGCCAGTGCCGCCATGCGCAACGCCCTGTACCAGCGCTTTGGCGTGTTCGCCGGGGTGGTGGTCGAGGCCCTGCGCGGCGAAAGCCAGCGGGACCGCTTCGAGAGCAGCAACGTGCGCTTCGTCGCTGAAGCAGTGGGCCTCGAGAGCCTGCGCAACGTCACCGCCTTCGAAGACCCGCACATGCGCCGGCGCTCTGGTCGCCTGGTGCGCATGAACAGCGAGTTCATGGCCATCACCACACGCTTCAATGCCCTGCACCGGTTGCTGGAGCGCCTGCGCGCCCGCGGCCCGCTGCAGATCGTCGGCGCCATCGAGCCAGGCCTGAACACCCTGGTGGAGCTGTTGCAGCCCTACGTGGGCCGGGCGCTGACCGACGCCGATGCGCTGCGCCTGACCCTGGAGCTGGCCGCCTACAAGGAAGGCTTGCAGGCACAGGTGCGCGGCCTGCGCGCCGAGTACCTGGCAACCGAGCCGAGCGAGTCCGACCTGCTCGACTTCCACACTGCCTTCGAGCTGCTCTACCGCTTCGTCGACGAGATGTACGGCTACGCCGAAACCCACGCCTCGCTGGCCGCGCACCGGCACGAACGCGAGCAGTGGGATGAGCCCTACGTGGCGCAGACCAGCTGGCTGGTATCGTTGGCCGCCGGTGTGCGCGCCTCGGCGGTGTTGTTGCTGCTGGGCAGCTACTGGCTGTTCAACGACTGGCCCAGCGGCGCCATGATGACCCTGATCGCCACCGTCACCGTGGGCCTGTCGGCAGCCTCGCCGAACCCCAAGCGCATGTCGTTCCAGATGGCCTGCGGCACGGCGATTGGTGCCTTCGTCGGCTTCTTCGAAACCTTCTTCGTGTTCCCCTGGATCGACGGTTTCCCGCTGCTGTGCATGGTCCTGGCACCAGTGTTCGTGCTGGGCGCGTTCCTTTCGTCACGGCCGGCCTATGCCGGCTACGGCATCGGCCTGCTGGTGTTCTTCGCCATCGGTTCGGTGCCGAACAACCTCACCGTGTATGACCCATACACCTTCATCAACGACTACATCGGCATGGTCATCGGCATGTTCGTCTGTGCCGCTGCCGGTGCGATCATCCTGCCGCCCAACAGCCGCTGGCTGTGGAGCCGCCTGGAGCAGGAACTGCGCGAGCAGGTGCTGTTCGCCATCAGCGGCCGCCTGCGCGGCATCGGCACGGCCTTCGAAAGCCGCACCCGTGACCTGCTGCACCAGGCCTATGGCCTGGCAGCCGGCAAGCCGCAGGTACAGAGCCAGTTGATGGGCTGGATGTTCACCGTGCTGGAAATCGGCCACGCCGTCATCGAGCTGCGCAAGGAACAGGCCCGTGCGCCGGTGCATCCGGCCTACGCCGAGTCGCAGCCCTGGCGCCAGGCGATCCGCGTGATGGGTCGTGCCCTGGCCCGGCTGTTCCTGCAGCCCAGCGCCAGCAACCACGAACGCGCGCTGGTGGCGGTGGACCACGCCATCGCCCGCGTGCAGGCCACCGACGAGCCCTTCGCCCGCCACTTCGACACTTCGGTGCTGCGCCGCGCGCAAAGCTACCTGCACTTCATCCGTTCTTCCCTGCTCGACCCACAGTCGCCGTTGGCACCGGCGAAAGGACTGCACGATGCTCCGTGAAACCATGCCCCGTGAAATCGCCTTCCATGGCGTGTACATGCCCACCATGACCTTGATGTTCCTGTTCGCCCTGGGCCTGGCCTGGGGCCTGGACCGGTTCATTGCCAGCCATGATGGCTACCGCTTCTTCTGGCACCCGGCGCTGCTGCGCCTGAGCCTGTTCGTCTGCCTGTTCGGCGCTTTGGCGCTGTCGCTCTACTGGTGAGAATCCTTCGATGAAAAAGTTCTTCAGCCTGATCGCCACCTTGTTGGTGCTTGCCGCTGCCGTGGTGATCGGTCGCCAGTTGTGGCTGCACTACATGACCACGCCATGGACCCGCGACGGCCGTGTGCGTGCCGATATCATCAACGTCGCCGCCGACGTGCCTGGCTATGTGGTGGATGTACCGGTCAAGGACAACCAGCGGGTGAAGAAGGGCGACCTGCTGATCCAGATCGACCCCGAGCACTACCAACTGGCGGTCGACCAGGCCAAGGCGCAGGTTGCATCGCGCAAGGCCACCTGGGAGATGCGCAAGGTCAACGCCAAGCGCCGTGCCGACATGGACAACCTGGTGATCTCCAAGGAAAACCGCGACGACGCCAGCAACATCGCCAACTCCGCCCAGGCGGACTACCAGCAGGCCCTTGCCGAACTGGCCGCCGCCGAACTGAACCTCAAGCGCACGCATATCGTGGCCACGGTGGACGGCTACGTGACCAACCTGAATATCCACAAGGGTGACTATGCGCGTACCGGTGAAGCGGTGATGGCGGTGGTCGACGAGAACTCGTTCTGGGTATACGGGTTCTTCGAGGAGACCAAGCTGCCGCATGTGAAGGTGGGTGACAAGGCCGAGTTGCAGATGATGAGCGGCGAGCGCATCAAGGGCCACGTGGAGAGCATCGCCCGCGGCATCTACGACCGCGACAACCCACAGAGCCGCGAGTTGATCGCCGATGTGAACCCGACCTTCAACTGGGTGCGGCTGGCGCAGCGGGTGCCGGTGCGCATTCATATCGATGAAGTGCCGGACGGGTTTTTGCTGGCGGCGGGGACGACTTGTACGGTGGTGGTGAAGCCGAGCGAGGGATGATCCGGGGTGAGGTAGTGCAGCTACTGGCCTCTTCGCGGGCTTGCCCGCTCCCACAAGTGATGCGCTGCTCTTGGGGCTGGCGCAAATCCTGTGGGAGCGGTGCAGTTAGCTCGCTGCCCCTACCAACACTGGCACCTTCACTCGATCAATCACCTTCGCGCTGATCGACGGGTCCAGCATCCGCCCCAGCCGCGACAGGTGGCGGTGGCCCATGATGATCAGTTCACAGTTCAGTTCCTGTGCCTTGGTCACGATCGCCTCGACCGGCTGCCCGGCCACCATGCAGCCCCGGCTGGCGAAGCCGGCTTGCTGCAACTCGCGCACCGCCTCGGCCACGGCCTGGTCGGCCTGGTGCTGCTCTTCGCAGGCGGCGGGGTATTCTTCCAGTTCTTCTGCGGTGTAAGGCGCGGGTTGGTCGTGGACGGCGAAGGTAGAGTCGATGGCCAGCAGCACATGCAGTTCGTGCTCGTCGGGGCGGCAGTAGCGGCGGGCGAGGGTGAGCAGGGCGGTGGATGCAGGGGAGGCGTCGATGGCGATCAGGACAGGGCTGGGCATGTGGAATCCTTGTTTCAGGCTGGCTAAGGGGTTGTCTGTTCTGGCCTCTTCGCGGGTAAACCCGCTCCCACAGGTGCGCCACAGTATTCAGAGCCTGTGCAGTCACTGTGGGAGCGGGTTCACCCGCGAAGAGGCCGAACCTGCCATTCCTCATTCTTGGCTTAATCCACCCTCAGGATAAATGCCCCACCACGCACGAGCGCATTGCGTCTGGTGCAATCCAGCAACCTGCTACCATCGCCATCCCCCACAGCTGTAACGGAAAACGGCCATGCAACTCCCGGACATGAACCTGCTCGTCGCCCTCGATGCCCTGCTCGACGAGGGCAGCGTGGTCGGCGCGGCGCAGCGCATGAACCTGAGCCCGGCGGCGATGAGCCGGACCCTGGGGCGTATCCGCGATGCGTTGGGTGACCCGATCCTGGTGCGCGCCGGTCGCGGCCTGGTGCCGACACCGCGGGCGCTGGCCCTGCGCGAGCAGGTGGCGGCGTTGGTGGAGCAGGCCGGCGAGGTGTTCCGCAGTGGCGACGAGGTCGACCTGCCCAAGCTTGACCGGGCCTTCAACATCCGCACCAACGACCTGTTCATCGCCCTCTACGGCGCCCAGCTGCTGCGGCGCATGCACGAGCAGGCACCGCGCACGGTGCTGCGCTTCGTGCCGGAAAGCCCCGGCGGCGATGATGACAGCGTGCTGCGCGACGGGCGTACCGACCTGATCATCAGCTCGACCGTGGACCTGGGGCCGGAGATCAAGGTGCAGAGCCTGTTCCAGACCTACTACGTGGGCCTGGCGCGGCGCGACCACCCGATTTTCGAGCAGCCGATCACGGCGCACAGTTTTGCCAGTTATCCACAGATCAGCGTGTCCCGCCGTGGCCGTGCCAATGGGCCGATCGATGTGGAACTGGCCAACTTCAAGGTGCAGCGGCGGGTGGCGCTGATTACCCCGAGTTTTCATTCGGCGCTGTTCTCGCTGCCGGATTCCGACCTGATCCTGCCGATGCCGGCCAACATCCTCAACAGCGTGCACAAGCTCGGGCTGCCGCTGCGCTCGTTCGAGATCCCGGTGCCGCTGGAGCGAGTGACCGTGCTGCAGGCATGGCACCCACGGTTTCACAATGACCCCGCGCATCGGTGGTTGCGGCAGACCCTGAAGGCTTGCTGCAGTGTCGACCCTTGAGTGATGTTCTGCCTGGGCCGGCCTTTTCGCGGGTGAACCCGCTCCCACAGGTACAACACACCTCTCAAGGTTTGTGATTTCCCTGTGGGAGCGGGCGCGCCCGCGAAGCAGGCGACTCGGTTTCGGAGTGGATTGCGCCTGACGCAACATAAACCTACCGATAAGTCAGTTTTCGTCAGCATTCGACCTTCTTAGACTTGCTCCAGTCGCAAATTTGTTGCTGGAGATGTCTGCCCATGAGTTCCCTGTCCGCCCCGTCTGCCGCGATTGCCGCCGCCCCCGCGCCGGCCGCGCCTGCGCAGACTGCGTTCGGCCTGCAGGTAGTGGTCGGGCTGTTCGGTGTGCTGCTGGCCGTGTTGTGCGCGGGCCTCAACGAGTCGGTGACCAAGATCTCCCTGGCCGATATCCGTGGGGCCATGGGCATCGGTGCCGACGAAGGCGCCTGGCTGCTGGCGGTCTACAGCGCCGCCTCGGTTTCGGCCATGGCCTTCGCGCCATGGCTGGCCACTACGTTCTCGCTGCGGCGCTTCACCATGAGCGCCATCGGCCTGTTCGCCGTGCTCGGCCTGCTGCAACCGTTCGCCCCCAACCTGCACAGCCTGATGCTGCTGCGTGTGCTCCAGGGCTTCGCCTCTGGCGCCTTGCCGCCGATGTTGATGAGCGTGGCCCTGCGCTTCCTGCCACCGGGTATCAAGGTCTATGGCCTGGCCTGCTATGCCCTCACCGCCACCTTCGGCCCCAACCTCGGCACGCCGCTGGCAGGGCTGTGGACCGAATACGTCGGTTGGCAGTGGGCGTTCTGGCAGATCATCCTGCCCTCGGCGCTGGCCATGTTCTGCGTCGGTTGGGGCCTGCCGCAGGACCCGCTGCGCCTGGAGCGCTTCAAGCAGTTCGACTGGCGCGGCGTGCTGCTCGGCCTGCCCGCCATCAGCTGCATCGTGCTGGGCCTGTCGCTGGGTGACCGCTGGGGCTGGTTCGATTCGCCGCTGATCTGCTGGCTGCTCGGCGGTGGCCTGCTGTTGCTGGTGCTGTTCATGTACAACGAATGGTCCGAGCCGCTGCCGTTCTTCCAGTTGCGCATGCTGTCACGGCGCAACCTGAGTTTCGCCCTGGTGACCCTGGCCGGTTTGCTGATCGTGCTCTCTGGTGTTGGCAGCATTCCGTCGGCCTACCTGGCGCAGATCCAGGGCTACCGCCCGGCGCAGACCAGCCCGCTGATGATGCTGGTGGCCATGCCGCAGCTGATCGCCCTGCCACTGACGGCGGCGCTGTGCAACATCCGCGCGGTGGACTGCCGTTGGGTGCTGGGCATCGGCCTGGCGATGCTGGCGGCGTCCTGCGTCGGCAGCAGCCTGCTGACCAGCGAGTGGATCCGTGGCGACTTCTACCCGTTCTACCTGCTGCAGGTGTTCGGCCAGCCAATGGCAGTGCTGCCGCTGCTGATGCTGTCCACCAACGGCATGACCCCGCAGGAAGGCCCGTTCGCCTCCAGCTGGTTCAACACCGTCAAGGGCCTGGCCGCGGTGATCGCCGGTGGCCTGCTGGACGCCCTTGGCACCCTGCGCCGGCACTTCCATTCCAACCACCTGGTGGACAGCCTGGGCAACGCCCCGCTGGTCGACGGTAACGCAGCCGGCCTGGCCAGGCGCATCCACGACCAGGCGCTGGTGCTGACCTCGGCCGATCTCTACCTGGTCATGGCCTGCATTGCCGTGGCCCTGATCTGCCTGATTCCTTTCGTGCCTACCCGGGTCTATCCGCCGCGCGCGGTGGCCTGAACCCTGGATGAATTCGAGAACCACTGAAATGACCAACAACCGCAAAACCCTGTTCATCGGCTCGGTGCTTGCCGTGGCCGTCCTGGCCGGCATCGCTGGCCCCTGGATGTTCGGCAGTGACCACCGCCAGAGCACCAATGACGCCTATGTGATCGCCGACTACACCGTGGTCGCGCCCAAGATCGCCGGCTTCATCAAGGAGGTGTTGGTGGAGGACAACCAACAGGTCAAGGCCGGCCAGTTGCTGGCGACCATCGATGCCCGTGACTACCAGGCCGCGCTGGATGCCGCGCAGGCGCAGTTGCTGGTGGCCCAGGCGCAAAGCGCCGATGCCCGTGCCACTCTCGAGCGCCAGGCGTCGCTGATTGCCCAGGCTGAGGCCGCAGTGAAAGCGGCCCAGGCCGAAGCTGCGTTCGCCGACCATGAGGTCAACCGCTACAGCCGCCTGGCCGAGCAGGGTGCCGGCACCGTACAGAACGCCCAGCAGGCGCGCAGCGGTGTCGACCAGGCCCGCGCACGCCTGGCCAATGCCCAGGCGGCACTGGTAGCGGCGCGCAAGCAAGTGGATATTCTTACCGCCCAGGTGGCCAGTGCCGACGGCCAGCTGAAGCGGGCCGAGGCAGGGCTGGAAAAGGCCCAGCTCGATCTGTCCTACACCCGCATCATCGCGCCGGTGGACGGCATGGTCGGCGAGCGCGCCTTGCGTGTCGGTGCCTACGTCAACCCGGGCGCCCGCCTGCTGTCGGTGGTGCCGTTGCAGCAGGCCTACGTGGTCGGCAACTTCCAGGAAACCCAGCTGACCCACGTACAGCCTGGCCAGGCCGTGAGCATCAGCGTCGACACCTTTGCCGGTGAGAAGCTGCAAGGCCATGTGGAAAGCATCGCCCCGGCCACGGGCGTGACCTTCGCCGCGGTCAAGCCGGACAACGCTACCGGCAACTTCACCAAGGTGGTGCAGCGCATCCCGGTGAAGATCGTATTCGATGACGGCCAGCCGCTGCTTGCCCGCCTGCGCGTGGGCATGTCGGTGGAAGCGACCATCGACACCCGTGGCGACAAGCTGGACGGCAAAGAGGTAAGCGCACGATGAAACCGGCACTACGCTTGAGCCCGTTGCTGCTGGCCGTATTGATGGCTGGCTGCACCCTGGGGCCGGACTTCCAGCGCCCTGACAGCCAGGCACCGCAACAGTGGGCGCCGCTGCAAGGTGAGGCGGCGACCAGCCAGCCGCAGGCCGAACCGCTGGAACTGCGCTGGTGGGAGAGCTTCCACGATACCCGCCTGAGTGCCTTGATCCAGCGTGTTACCGAGCGCAACCTCGACCTGCAGATGGCCAGTGCCCGCCTGCTGCAAAGCCGCGCCCTGCGCAGCACCGTGGCTGCCGACCAAGTACCGTCGGTGGACGTGAACGCTGGCTACAGCCGCTCGCGCAACAGTGCCGAAGGCCTGAGTGACCCGTCCGGCAAGGCGGGCAAGGAAGCCTTCAACCTCTGGCAGGGCGACCTGGTGGCCGGTTGGGAGCTGGACCTGTGGGGCCGTGTGCGGCGCCAGGTCGAGGCTGCCGATGCCACGGTCGAAGTGGCCGAGAACGACCGCCGCGGCGTGCTGCTGGCATTGCTTTCGGAAACCGCCGGCAACTACATCCAGCTGCGCGCCGTGCAGCACACCATCGATGTGACCCGCGACAACCTCAAGGTCGCCCAGCACAGCCTGAAGTTGTCCGAAAACCGCCAGGCCGAAGGTGTCGCCACGCGCCTGGACGTGGCCCAGGCCAGTGCCCAGGTCGCCTCGATCGAGTCGCGCCTGCCAAGCCTGGAAGCGCGGCGCGACGACTTGATCAACGCCCTCAGCCTGCTTGCCGCCGAACCACCGCGCAGCCTGCAGGCCGAGTTGCTGCAGGGCGGCGAACTGCCTGCGCCGCAGCAGAAGTTCGCCATTGGCCTGCCGTCCGAACTGGCCGAACGCCGCCCGGACATTCGCCAGGCCGAGGCCCGCCTGCATGCCGCCACTGCCAGCATTGGCGTGGCCAGGGCCGACTTCTACCCCAGCATCCGGCTGTCGGGCAGTGTCGGGTTCCAGGCCATGCAGCTGTCCGATTTCGGCGCCTGGGATTCACGCCGGTTCGCCTTCGGGCCGCAGCTGTCGCTGCCGATCTTCGAGGGTGGCCGGCTCAAGGGCACCCTGGAACTGCGCGAGGCGCAGCAGCAGGAAGCGGCGCTGAACTACCGCAAGGTGGTGCTGGGTGCCTGGCATGAAATCGACGATGTGCTACGCCTGTACAACGCCAGCCAGCTGCGCCGCGACCACCTGGCCGAGGCGGTGCGGCAGAACCGCATCGCCCTGGAAACTGCCCAGCGCCAGTATGTGGAAGGGGCGGTGGACTTTCTCAATGTGCTGACGGTGCAGGGGGCCTTGCTGGCCAGCGAGGAGCAGTGGATCGACAGTTCGGCGGCGGTGTCGCAGGCGTTGGTGGGGCTGTACAAGGCCCTGGGTGGTGGCTGGCAGGCGTTTGATGAGCAGCCTGTGAAGAAAGTGTGATTTTTTGGGGCCGCTTTGCGGCCCATCGCGACACAAGGCCGCTCCTACAGGAGATCGCGTCCGCATGTAGGAGCGGCCTTGTGTCGCGATGGGCTGCAAAGCAGCCCCGGCAATTGTCCTGATTACCGAGGAGGCACAGATGCACATTTCCCTGAACGGCAAGCGCGCCATCGTCAGCGGCTCCACCGCGGGCATCGGCCTGGCCATCGCCATCGGCCTGGCCGAGGCGGGGGCCGAAGTGGTCCTCAACGGTCGCACCCAGGCCCGGGTCGACGAAGCCCTCAAAGTTGTGCGCGAACGCCTGCCGCAGGCGCGCATCATCGGCATCGCTGCCGACCTGGGCACCCAGGCCGGTGCGCAGACGCTGTTCAATCAGGTGCCGCACACCGACATCCTGGTCAACAACCTGGGCATCTTCGAGCCCAAGCCGTTCTTCGAGATCGGGGATGAGGACTGGCAGCGTTTCTTCGACGTCAATGTGCTCAGCGCCGTTCGCCTGTCGCGCCACTATGCCCAAGGCATGGCCGAGCGCAAATGGGGGCGGGTGGTGTTCCTGTCCAGTGAGTCGGCGCTGCAGATCCCGACCGAGATGATTCATTACGGCATGACCAAGACTGCGTTGCTGGCGGTGTCGCGCGGGCTGGCCGAGACCCTGGCCGGCACCGGGGTGACGGTGAATTCGGTTCTGCCTGGGCCTACGCGTTCGGAAGGTGTGGGCGACTTCTTTGCCAAGCTGGCCGAGGAGCAGGGGGTGTCGACTGAAGAGCTGGAAGCCAACTTCCTGGCTGAGCACCGGCCGACCTCGCTGATCAAGCGGCTGGCGACGGTGGAGGAGGTGGCGAACATGGTGGTGTACCTGGCATCGATGCAGGCCAGTGCCACTACCGGGGCTGCCTTGCGGGTGGATGGCGGGGTGCTGCGTTCCATTGCCTGATCTGTATTGCCTGTGCCGGCCTCTTCGCGGGTAAACCCGCTCCCACAGGGATCGCAGGGACTCAAAGTTCTGTGGGGTACCTGTGGGAGCGGGTTCACCCGCGAAGAGGCCAGCACAGGCAACCAAACAATCAGAGTGGCCGCAGTAGGCCAAACCGCTTGCGCAACGCCCAATCCAGCACCCGCCGCGGCAGTAACCGGGCCATCAACGGCAACGCCGTACTGCCGTTCCCCAACCGCACCACCGCTGGCACCGGCGACTTCCCGACCGCTGCCAACACGCCCTGGGCAAACACCGCCGCCGAGGTCGGCTTGTCCTGCGAAGCCCGCGCCCGTGCCTGCACATGCTCACGCAACGGCCACCACGCCGAATCCGTCGCCAGCACCTGCTCGGCCTGGCGCTGGGCATTGCTGGCGAACTGCGAGGCAATCGCTCCTGGCTGCACTTCCATTACCTGCACACCAAACGGCGCCAGTTCCAGGCGCAAGGCATCGCTCAGGGCATGCACGGCTGCTTTCGAGGCGCAGTAAGCGCCGGCGAACGGCGTGACCAGCACGCCTGATACGCTGCCGATGTTCACCACCAGGCCCCGTGAGCGGCGTAGCTGTGGGAACAATGCGCGGGTAACGCCGACCACGGCGAATACGTTGGTTTCGAACTGCTGGCGCAGGGCATCCACACCGCCATCGAGCAGCGGGCCCATGGCGCCGTAGCCGGCGTTGTTGATCAGGATATCGAGGTTTACCAGTTCCTCGGCCAGGCGGGCCAGCGCCTCGCTGTCGTTCACATCAAGTTGCCGGGCGGTGAAGCCGGCGGCGTTCAGTTGCTCGACATCCTCAGGTTTGCGGGCGGTGGCCCAGACGTGGTGGCCGGCATCGCGGAAGGCGTCGGCCAGGGCGCGGCCGATGCCGCTGGAACAACCGGTGATCAGGACGGTGGGCATGGTTGGGGCCTGTTGTCAGGGAGGATTGGTTTTCCTGTGCCGGCCTCTTCGCGGGTAAACCCGCTCCCACAGGTACCCCACAGAATTTGAGACCTGTGTAGTCCCTGTGGGAGTGGGTTTACCCGCGAAGAGGCCGGCACAGGCGATACATTAGTTGGCAAACGTACCTTGCAGATGCTCTGCCCGAAACTCCAGGGTCTGCGGCCTGTACCCGGAACGCAGTGGCGGCAGTGGCAGGCAGTCTTTCCACTCGGCCCCTGGCTGCAGCTCACCCGGCCCACGGTAGCGCGGGGCGTTGTAGGTGTTCTCCGCCAGGTTCACGGTATCGCCCGGAGCGTAAGCCGCCACTCGCCAGCGCAGCTCGGTCAGCGGCACGTCGTTGCCGTTCTTCATGCGCACCTGCAGGGCGCGGTCGGCGGGGCAGTGTTCGGGGGCGTAGGTCAGGCGCAGGTCCAGGCGGGCCAGTTGCGAGGTTTCGCGGGTGTCCTGCCAGACGACGAACAGGGCCACCAGGCCCAGGCCACAAACGGCAGCCAGCGAGATCGGCAGGGCCTTGGCCGGGTAGCGCAACAGCAGCACCAGCCAGGTGAGGATGAGGAAGGCACCGATGATCATGAGGCGGGCAGACCTTGGTTGCGCGGAGTCTGACCATCGTAGCCCGAAATGGGGAGTGGCTCAAAAAGCGGGGCCGCAAAGCGGCCCCAGGGGTTGCATTACTGCGCGATGGTCTTCACCGAAACACCACGCTCGATGGGTGTAGAGGTACGCCCGTACACATCCTCGAAGCGCTCGATGTCATCCTCGCCCAGGTAGCTGCCGGACTGTACTTCGATGATCTCCAGCGGGATCTTGCCCGGGTTGCGCAGGCGGTGCACCGAGGCGATCGGGATGTAGGTGGACTGGTTCTCGGTCAGCAGGAACACGTTCTCGTCACAGGTCACCTCGGCGGTGCCGGACACCACGATCCAGTGCTCGGCGCGGTGGTGGTGCATCTGCAGCGACAGGCTGGCGCCCGGCTTGACGGTGATGTGCTTGACCTGGAAGCGGCCGCCCATGTCCACCGAGTCGTACGAGCCCCACGGGCGATACACTTCCAGGTGGTTCTGGGTTTCGCTGCGGCCCTGCTCGTCGAGGGTCTTGACCATCTGCTTGACGCCCTGGACCTTGTCCTTGTGAGCAATCATCATGGCGTCCTTGGTCTCGACCACCACGATGTTCTCCAGGCCGATCACCGACACCAGCTTGCCGTTGCCGTGGATCATGCAGTTGTGGCTGTCCTGCACCACCACGTCGCCCTTGGTGACGTTGCCGTTGTCGTCCTTCTCGTGCACTTCCCACAGCGACGACCAGCAGCCCACGTCGCTCCAGCCGGCCGACATCGGCACCACGCAGGCGCGCTGGGTCTTTTCCATCACCGCGTAGTCGATGGAGTTGTCCGGGCAGCAGGCGAAGGTGGCTTCGTCGATGCTCAGCACATCACCGTCTTCCTGGCTGCGCTCCAGGGCCAGCACGCAGGTGTCGTAGATGTCGCCGTCGTGCTTTTTCAGCTCTTCGAGGAAGCGGCTGGCACGGAACAGGAACATGCCGCTGTTCCAGAAGTAACCGCCGGCCTGGACGAACTCGGCGGCGCGTTTTTCGTCGGGCTTCTCGACAAACTGCGCCACGCGCGCCACGCCTTCAGGCAGCAGGGCGTCCTGGCTGGAACGGATATAGCCGTAGCCGGTTTCCGGCTTGGTCGCCGGCACGCCGAACAGCACCATCTCGCCACGCTCGGCAGCCACGGTGGCCAGGGCCAGGGCGCGTTGCAGGGCCTTCTGGTCCTCGATCACGTGGTCGGCGGGCAGCACCAGCATCAGCTCGTCGCGGCCTTCGTTGACCAGTTTCATGGCAGCCATGGCCACGGCCGGCGCGGTGTTGCGGCCGAACGGTTCCATCAGGATGCCCTGGGTTTCCAGCTTCAGCGCGGCCAGTTGCTCCTGGACGATGAACTTGTGGTCCTTGTTGCAGACCACGATCGGTGTGTCCATACCTTCGAACACCAGGCGCTCGAGGGTTTGCTGGAACAGGGTGTGTTCACTGGTCAGGGCCAGGAACTGCTTGGGGAACTGCTTGCGCGACAGAGGCCACAGACGGGAACCGCTACCACCAGAAAGAATTACCGGGATCATCATGTTTCTCCAATAGTCGTTGAGAGGCAGGGGAATCAGTTGCTAGCCACGGGGCGAGTTACCCACACCGGCGACAAGGCGTTGCCGGAACCCGTTACGTACAGCACTGCGGCTTCGCCGCGCTCCAGGGCGACGGGTTTGACGTCACCCACTTTCTTGTCTCCTTGGTACAGCGCCAGGTTGACCTTGACCGGGTTGATTTCGCGTTCGCCACGGCCGTTGGCGGCCACCGGCTTGACCACTTCGGTCTTGCCGTCGGCGGTCTTCAGGGTCAGTTGCTGGTCACTCAGGTTCTGCACGCGAACCAGGGCTTTCTGCTTGTTCTTGAACGGCGGCTCTTCGATCAGCTGCGGGTTGCCGCTGGCGCTGTTGACCAGGGTGTAGTACTTGTCCGCAGCCAGCTTGACCGGCACGCTCTTGCCGCCGACCTGGGCGGTGTAGTCACCCCCTGGCAGGAAGCTGAAGTCGCTGCTGGCCTGGGCGCCAACCTGCTTGATCTGGGTGTTGCCGACCGAGGCTGCAGCCGGTGCGCCGGAGGCGTTGTACAGGCGCACGAAGGTCGAGCCTTTCGGTGCGCTCGGGCCATACAGCGCGGCGTCGGCACCGGCGAAGGCCTGCATGGAGGCCAGGGACAGGCCGGCTGCGAGGGTGAGGGCTTTGGCAATGGAAGTCTTGGTAGTCATATGTATGTTCCTCTGATTAGTGGTTAGTCCGGGTGGACGACAAAGCCAGGTTTTCTTCGGATTTACGGGTGTTCTTCAGCTGGGCGATCCACTGTGGATCGAAGCTGCTGAGGTCGTTCTTCATTGGCAGATAACGTTCGGGGAATTCCCACACCACCACCTGGGGTGCGGCGTTCTTGAAGGCATCGCTTTGCAGGTACTTGAGCATCGGCAGTAGCGGGCCATGGCCGTCTTCGGCGTAGTTGGCCACGTCGCTGCGCAGGGCCTGCTGCAGCGCACCGAGGAAGTTCCAGTGCGGGTTGGCGCTGTAGCTGGTACCCACCAGCGCAACCGGGATCTGCGTGTCGGCGAACAGTGCGTCACCGGCCTCACCTTCGGCCTCGACCGGGCGAGTGGTGCGTTGCTGCAGGTTGTCCGGGGCCGGCAGCAGGTTGCTGAACAGCGGGTCCAGAGGCAGGAAGTTGGTCAGGTCGCCCTTGTATGGCGCGGTGCTGCCGGCTTCGGTGATGAACGCCTGTGGGTCGCCGTTGAGCAGGCTCTGGCGGCTGACCGCTTCGGCCAGTGCCTGCGCCGCCACTTCGGCGCCCATCGGCGTCCAGTGGGTGTCGGTGCGCAGGAACACCTGGCCGCGGGCCTTGGCCTGCTCCATGGGTGCCATCAGGTCCGGGGCGAACACGTTGGCCTGGCGTGCCTGGGCATGGAACTGGTTGTACAGGTCGTCATGCAGGCTGGTCGGCAGTTCCTTGCCCAGGTACTCGGCATACACCCGCGCCTTGGCCGGCACGATCGCCAGTACCAGCTGGCTGCCGTGCTGCTGCAGGGTGTCGCGCACGCCACGGATCAGCGCCAGGTTTTCCTGCATCAGCTGCTCGGCACCGGCGGTGGGCTTGAACTCTTCGTCACTGAACAGCCACTGGTCGCGGCCCAGCACCACGCCGGGGCGGCCTTCGTTGAACAGCTTGAAGTCCATCGCCGCCCATAGGTTGGTACCCAGGCGCTTGATCGGGAACTGCTCGTCGTAGTGGGTCTCGGCGGCCTTGGCCAGCTTGCCATTGAGCAGGGTCATCTGCTCGGTACGCTGGAAGCTTTGCAGGCCACCGGTGGACCAGACGCCCATGCCCACCAGCAGGCCGAGGAACGACAGCGAATAGGTAATGCGTAATGTCCGGGTCATGTCATCAACCTCAGAACTGGAAGTAAAGGAACGGCGAGTAGCTCTGCGCCGAAAGCTTGAGGATCGAGGCCACGAACAGCAGCAGCACCAGGGCGCGGGTCATCACCCGGGTCCAGTCCAGGCCGATCGAACCGTCGCTGTTGACTTCCACCGGGGTGGCCTTGGGCGTTGGCCTGGCGTTGCGGTAGAAGTCGCGCAGGCCGAAGAACGCCAGGGTGATGTAGGCGACCACCAGGGTGGCTACCTGCAGGCCGGTGAGCTGGGCACGGTTGAGTTCCGACAGCTGCCAGTCGCCGAAGCTGAACATGGCGCCGTACATGCGACCGGCCACTTCCAGGTTCTCGGCACGGAAGATCACCCAGCCGACCACCACCAGCAGGAAGGTGAATGCCCACTTCACCGGGTTGAAACGCTGCGGGTTGGTGTCGATGCCCAGCGCGCGCTCGATGGCCAGCCACATGCCGTGCCAGGCACCCCAGATGATGTAGGTGAAGTTGGCGCCATGCCACAGGCCGCCCAGCAGCATGGTCAGGAACAGGTTGCGGTAGGTGTTGAAGGTGCCTTTGCGGTTACCGCCCAGGGTGATGTACAGGTAGTCGCGCAGCCAGGTCGACAGGCTGATGTGCCAGCGCCGCCAGAACTCGGTGATCGACTGGCTGATGTACGGCTGCTTGAAGTTCTCCATGAAGCGGAAGCCCATCATCAGGCCCAGGCCGATGGCCATGTCGCTGTAGCCGCTGAAGTCGAAGTACAGCTGCGCGGTGTAGGCCAGGGCGCCGAGCCAGGCATCGCCGGTGGTCGGGTTCTGCAGGGCGAAGCAGTGGTCGGCCACTACCGCCAGGGTATCGGCGATGAACACTTTCTTGATGAAGCCCTGCATGAAGCGGGTGCAGCCTTCGGAGAACTTGTCCAGGGTGTGGGTGCGGTTGTTGAACTGGTCGACCAGGTCCTTGAAGCGCAGCACGGGGCCGGCGATCAGGTGCGGGAAGATCGCCACGAACGCCGCGAAGTCGATCAGGTTGCGGGTGGCCGGGGTGTCGCCGCGGTACACGTCGATGATGTAGCTGATCGACTCGAAGATGTAGAACGAGATACCGATCGGCAGCAGCACGTGGGTGAGGATGAACGGCTCCAGGCCGAACGAGGAGATGATCGCGTTGAGGCTGTCGACGCCGAAGTTGGCGTACTTGAAGTAGCCGAGGATCGCCAGGTCGACACCGACGCCGAGCAGCAGCCAGCGCTGCGCGGGCTTGGTGCGCACACCGGCGGCGCCGACTTTCAGGCCGATCCAGTAGTTCCACAGGGTGACCCCGGCGAACAGGGCCAGGAAGTCCACCCGCCACCAGGCGTAGAAGATGTAGCTGGCGACCAGCAGCAGCAGGTTGCGATAACGTTGCCCGCTCAAGTAGTACAGGCCGAGGAAGATCGGCAAGAACAGGAACAGGAACACGTTGGACGAGAAGACCATCCCGGTTCTCCTTTTTGTTCACAGCATCCGGGGCAAAGCGCCCCCCAAACCCCCCACATGTTCGTGGCGGGCTACCTAGATTCCTGTGGGAGCGGGTTTACCCGCGAAGAGGCCGGCACAGGCACCGCACATGGCAGGTCTGGCCTTTTCGCGGGTAAACCCGCTCCCACAGGGGTTTTGCGTTACTTTTTCGATTCTGCGCTCGGGTCATAGACCCGGGTCAGGTCGCCGCCCAGCCGGAAGCTGTTGAACGGCTGCATACCGCGCTTGCGTTGCAGGGTGTCGCCACTGCACGCATACAGGCTGCAGTAGGGCTCCATCCAGGAGTACTTGCTGTCGATCTTCAGGTCTTTCATGTCCTGTTTCTCGCCATTGCGGGCCTTGAACTCGCTGGGGTCCTTCGACCCGTTCAGCACCCGCTGCGCCAGGCGCTGCAGGGCGTTGTTGTTCTCGCCACGCACATCCACGCCATTGACCTGGGCGAAGCTGGCGATCATCGCCAGCGGCGGCAGGGCGTAGTTGTGGTAGGCCAGGGCGCGTTGCTTGCGCTTCAGTTCGTTGGGCAGGAAGCCCTGCTCGTCGACCTGGTTGGCGCCAACCCGGTATTCCTTCACGGCCCAGTCGAACAGGTCGCGACGGTCGGTGGCCACGGCGCTGGCCATTACCGCCCAGGCAGCCCAGTAGCTGTGGTTGTTGATCTTCTCCAGTGGCAGGTCGCTCCAGTCGCGCACGGTCTGCTCGGCCAGGCGGGCGAACCATTTTTCGATCAGCTCGGCCTCGGCCTGGTGCGCGGCCAACGGCTGCGAATTGGAGAACTTCAGGCGCAGCCACGAACCACTCATGCTGCCCAGCGCCCATTTGCGCATCGACTTGCCGGTGTGGTTGTAGTCGGTGGACATCAGCGCATCGGCGCGGGCCCATTCGCCCAGCCAGGCCAAGGTGCAGTCGAGCTGCGCCGGGCGGCCGTCACGCATGTACTGGCCGATCATCTTGCTCACGCCTTTCTCGAGGGTGGTGATGTCTTCGGTGGACTTGCGAAAGGCCTTTTCCGAGTCGGCATTGAGCGTTGCCCGTGCCTTGTCCGAGCCTTCGTACTTGCTGCGGAACTGCAGGGCACCGGTGTATGGCTTGGGGGCCGCCTCGCAGCGGAAGTTGCCGTCGCCGGTCTTGAGCTTTTCGATCCCCTCGTAGTAACCCTGGGGCGGTACCAGCGCGGCGTGCGCGGCACCGCCGCACAACGCCAGGGCAAGCAGGGCGGGGCGGGAAATTCGCTTGAACGGGATCATGGTCGCCTCACTGGCCGGCCTGCGCGGTCTGCGCGGGCACGGCGAAGTTGTTGCGTTTGCAGAGCTTGGCTTCGACCTTCTGGGTACCGCTTTCCGGCCCCTGCACCTCGAACGCCAGCAGGCTCTGGCTGGCCCAGTCCTCGTCTTCGCGCATCTGGAAGACGAAGCGGCCGTCGGTGTCGGAGGTTTCCGGTTTTTCCAGCTTGATGTCCTCGTGGCGGCCGTTGAGGTACCAGAGGGTGGCCTGCAGCACCTTCACCGACGGGTCTTCGAACTTGACGTCCATCTGCATGTTGCGGTTGATCAGGTCTTTGATCACGCCGCCCTTGCCGTTGACCATCAGCTCGTTCTTGCCGGGCTTGAGGGTGGCGCTGGCGCTCATCAGGGCCGGGCGGTCATCGCAGCCGTCGTCGAGCAGGCCAAGGATTTGCCGCCAGATGGTTTCCTGGTCCAGGCGATACAGCGGGGAGAATTCCCAGATCAGGATCTTCGGCGGGTTCTTCTGGAATTCCTCGCTACCCAGGTACTGGATCATCGAACCTTCCAGGCCACCGCCAGGGAAGGCCACGTTGAGCACGTCGGCGCCGATGTACTGCTCGAGGAAGCCGGAGAAGTTGTAGTTCTTGCCACTGTGGCTGGTGCCGACCAGGGTGATCTGCGCGTTGCCGCCGTCACCGAACAGGTCGTCGCCGCCGCCGGTGGAGCCTTTCGGCTCGGTGGCGAACTGGTCCATGTACTGGACGGCGTAGCTGGTGCCGCACAGCTGGCCGGCCACGTTATGCAGGGTGCCGGTCTTGCCCATGCGCCCGGACTTTTTCGTTTCGAATTCCTTGCGCGGGATGCCTTCGAAAGCCGGCATCTTGTGCACGGTATCGGCCACGATCTTGGCCGCGCGCTCGGCGCCGTAAGGCGTCCAGTGCTGGTCGCCGCGGAAGTAGAAGTCCTTGCCCTGGTCGGCAGCGGCCAGCTGTTCGTTGGTCAGCGGCGACAGGTCAGGCACGTTGTAGCCCATGCTGGCAAAGCGCTTGAGCATGGCCTGGTAGTTGCCCAGGGCCTTCTGGTAGTCGAAGGCAGCCTTTTCCGCCGGGTTGAGCATGTTGCGGTTCACCAGGCCACGGGTCGGTTGATACACCACCACCAGTTCCACGCCGCGCTTCTTGAACGCGTCGTGCACTTGCTGCAGGCGCTTGTAGCCGGCCGGGGTGGTATTGAACTCGGTGCGCAGGTCTTCGCGGGTACGGAACAGCCAGTCGCCCTGGGCCTGCACCAGCGTGGTGAAGTTCTGCTGGTAACGGGTGGTGTAGCGGCTGGCGTCATGCGCTTCAGGGCACAGCTGGCAGCAAGGCTCGGCGCTGAAGGTGGGGGCCTTGACGTCTTCGGCGCGCACGCCCTGGCTGATCGCCAGGAGGGCGGCGGACAGGCCCAGCAGTTTCATCAGATGTGGAGTCATGGTCTGGGCTTCCTTAATCGATCATTTCGGTCTGGCGTTCGACCGGGTCGATCAGCACAGCCTTTTGCTGGCGTACCAGCAGGTCGAGGATTTCGTCCTGGCGTTCGCCCAGTACGCCGTTGAGGCTGATGCCGCTGGCCTTGCGCGGGGCGAGCATGGACACCTTGTACAACTCGACCGACAGCGGCGAGTCGATCGACAGTGGCCCGGAGCCGTTGGCCGCCAGTTCGCCACCGACCAGGATCAGCGACACCTTGGTGTCGAACGGGTCGAGGGCGATGTCGCGGTCGGTGTTGGACAGGTCCTTGATGTGGCCGTATACACCAACCAGGCCGTTGGCCATGGCGACGTTTTCGTACAGGCGGATGTTCACGCTGTTACGCACGCGGATGCCGTGGCGGCGGTTGTTGATCAGCTTGTTGCCCCAGATCAGGTTGTCGCCACTTTCGTACAGGGTGATGCCGTCGGTGTGGTTGCGGTAGATCTCGTTGTAGGCGATCAGGTTGTTGACGCTGTTACGGTCGATCACCACGCCCGAGAGCTTGTTGTCGAAGCTCTTGTTGTTGATGATCCAGCTGTCGTTGACCTCACGCGAAACGATGATGCCGTGCTTCTTCTTGGTGCCGTACACCGTGTTGCCGGCGATGATCAGCCGGTGCGAGCGGTCGTGTGGGTCGATGCCGTAGACGATGTTGTCGCGGTAGGTGCTGTCCTTGACCACGAAGTCCTGGGTCTCGTAGCAGTAGAAGCCGTACCACATGTCGCTGAACTCAGAGCCGATGATCCAGCCGGTGGGTTCCGGGCGGCCCATGCGCTTGGCCATGTTCGGCGTGTACTGCGAGATGCTCACGCCGTACGACTTGGACTTTGCGTAGCCGAAGCTGGCCATTTTCGTATTGACGATGTAGGTCTCGGTGCCGCCCCACGACAGCAGGAACGGGCGGAATTCCTTGGGCGAGCGGAAGGTCGCCGGGCCGTTTTCCTTTTCCCGCCAGCCGGTCACCTGGGTGTCGGTGACGAACAGCTTGCCGTCGTTGACCAGGAACGAACCGCCTTCCTGGGACAGGCGCAGTTGCTTGACCTTGCCGTCGATCTCGAGGATGCCCTTCTGCCCGACCACGATCGGCAGGCGCGCCAGGTACACACCCGGCTCGACTTCGCTGAGGTACTGCTTGGGTACCTTCTTGCTCAGCTCGACCAGGTCGACATGGCCGTCATCGACGAAGATCGCCTGCGGAATGCCATGCTGGCGCTGGACCCACTCGGCCGCCTTGTTGTCGCCGCCGACGAATTCCTTGAGGGTATCCTCCTGGAACATGCGGCGCAGGCTGACCTTGCCCTTGTGGCGGCGGTCGATTTTCTTCTGCACCGCTTCGGCGGTGTAGCCGGTCAGGTCGGGCAGCTTCGGCGGGTCCATGTGCAGCGGCTCGATCGGCGCGCTGGAGACCGTGTAGGTCTTGGCCTGCTGCAGTTCCTTGGCGATCACCTGGGGCTCTGCGGCAGCCACCAGGCCGCTGGCCAGCAGCAAGGCGCTGGCCAACAGGCTGTGACGTAAGTGCGGGTGAAGGTTCATAACGGTAAGTCCTCTACCGGCCTCAGAAGCGCCAGATCACATCGACGAAGGCGCGGTGCATGTACGAGTCCGCTTCCTTGCCGTAGGCATCGCCCGGCTTGAACACGCCGGCACGCAGGCGCACCAGGGCAGATGGCTCGTCGATGGCCTGGCTCATCGAAGCCGGCAGCAGGCCTTGCTTGAAGTACTTGGTCACGACCACGTCCATTTCCTGGCCAAGGTCTTTTTCGCCATCGACCAGCGGGCGGTTCACACCGTTGTCGTTGACCACTGCGTTGATGCCGCTGGAACCGATGTTCTGGTTGCCATCGACACGCCAGAACTTGTGGTAGATGAAGCTGGCGTCGTAGTCGTCGCGCAGCTGCCAGGAGGCGAACAGCGTGGCCGCCTGCAGGTTGCCCAGCTCGCCGCGGAAGGCTTCACCGAAGCGGTGCACGCGCGAACGGGTACCGGTGTAGTTGGAGCGGTTGCTCTCGAGGCCGGTCTGCTCGTAGTTGCTCGAACCGTCGTCGCCACCACCGCCGCTGCCACGGGCATAGGCCGCACCGACCTGCCATTGCGGGTCGAGGCGCAGGCGGATGCCGAGGTCGGTGGCCCAGGCGTTGACATCACCGCTCTGCTTGCCGGTGGCCACGGTGTCGTCACCGACGACCTGGCTGCTGAGGGTGTCGCGATCACCGGTCAGCCAGGTGACGCTGCCCCAGTAGTTGACGGTGTGGTCGTTGCGCCAGTTGTAGGCGTCGCTGTTGGCTTCCAGGCCCAGCCAGGTGAGGTCGCCGGTGCGGGTCTTGTCCAGCGCATCGACGGTTTCGCCCGGGTTCTTCAGGCTGCCGCCGTCGTGGGTGTGGTGGGCGCGTACGCCGACCCAGTGGCCAGGGGTCCACTGCGTGGCGACGTTGCCGTAGAGGTGCGTGCGGTCCTTGTCTTCCGGGGCCAGCTCGGTGAGGTCGGTGCGGTATTCGCTGAAGCGCTGGGCCACGCCCAGGTCGGCCTTGAGCAGGGTGGTGTCGAAGGTCCAGTTCAGCGCCTCGATGTTGGTGTCACGCCACATGCCATCGTCGCTGCGCAGGCGCTGGCGACCGAAACGCAGCTGCTCGCCAGGGTAGGCGGTGAGGCCGCTGTAGCCGACCCAGAATTCGCGCATGGCCAGGTAGCTCTTGTCCTGCTCACGGCCATCGGCGGCGGTATCGGTGGTGGTGCCGTCGTCGTTCTGGCGCAGGGTGTCGGTTTCGATGGTGTCGGTCGCGGTGACGGCCTGGCCCATGGCATAGGCGCTCCAGTTGCCACGCTCGCCATATACCCAAGGGCGCAGATCAAGACCGAGGCCGTTGACGTCGCCGCCGGAGCGGGTGCCCAGGTCACGGTCGTCTTCCGACTGGCCGGTGATTTTCACATCCAGGCCGAAGTTCTTTTCAGCGGTCATTTCCGCCAGGGTCGGGCAGGACCACAGCAGGGCGAAGCTCAGGCCGATGCCAGCTTTCACGAAGGGATTGAGCGTCATAGCGAGTCCTCACCGGTTACTTCTTTTTCGTCGTCTTGCAGGGCTTCGATGGCCAGGGTGCTGTTGGCGCCCTGGCTCATGCTGCCGCGCGCCTGCTTTTCTTGTGCCAGCAGTTGCTGGGCCTGGCTGCGCTGGTCAGGCGTAAGTTGCTGGTCGAGTTGCTGCAGCAATTCAGCGGACTGCGGCGACGGGTTGGCCTGGGCCAGCTGGGCGAATACCCAGGCGTTGCCCGGTTGCGGGCGAATACCGTGGCCTTCGCTGAACAGCTGGGCCAGGGCATAGTCGGCGCTGTTCTGCCCACCACGGGCGGCGGCCAGCAGGTGGTCGACGGCCTTTTGTGGCTCGACGTTGCCCAGGTAGCCGCGGCGGTACAGCTGGCCCAGGTAGTAATGGGCGCTGACTTCGCCGGCGTCGGCGGCAGCCTGCAGGTGTTGTTCGGCTTTGGCCGCGTCCGCAGGCACGGTCTTGCCTTCGTAGTACAGGCGGCCCAGCAACAGTTCGGCGCGTGGCTGTTCGGCTTCGCGGCCCTTGTCGATGTAGGCCATCAGCTGGTCGGTATCGCCCAGCTCGGGGAAGTCGTACACCAGTTGCGCCAGGCTGACCCAGGACGCCGGGTTGGCCGGGGCCACCTGCTCGAGCAGGTCCTTGGCGGTTTTCTCGTCGGTCTGGCCGAGGCTGCGGTCAGCCAGTACCCGGGCAACGCTGTCGACCCGGGTGGCCGGTACTGCGCCGCGGGCGTAGGCAGCCTTGAGCTGGCCGAGCAGGGCAGCCTGCTGGTCCGCCTGGCCGCGCTTCTGATACACGGTGGCCAGTTCGACGTAGCAGATGTCGGTGGTGTTCAGCGCGGCCTTGCAGATTTTCTCCACTTCGCCCAGGTGCTGGTCGTAGGTGCCTTGGGTGCGGTACAGCAGCACCTGGGCCAGGCCCGCTTCCGGGTTGCCGGCGGCGCGCCACTGGTCGATCTGCTGCTGCGCGTTGACCTTGGGGAAGCTCTGCGGGTAGCTCAGGTAGAGCATTGCCAGCGGGATCAGGGTGTTGCTTTCGCCCTGCTTGGCGGCTTGCTTGAGCAGGGTTTCGGCTTCTTCGCGCTCGGCCTGGGTGCTGTCGGGCTTGGACACCAGCAGGCGGCCAAGGCGCGCCTGGGCACGCGGCGAAATGGCGGCCGCGGCACGGTAGGTGGCCTCGGCTTCCTTGATTTTCGCCGGATCGCGGGTGGCGACCTTGATGTCGGCCAGGCCCACTTGCGCTTCGCTGTAGCCCAGGTCGGCCAGTGCCTTGTAGTTGCGCTCGGCCAGTGCCGTGTCACCGCGCTTCATGGCTTCGTTGGCCAGGCGCTGGTCGGGCAGGCCCGCACAGCCGGCCAGGGCGATGGCAGCAGCCAGGGCACACAGGCCCAGGCTGGCGCTTTTCTTGTGGGGAATCATGTCGTGATCCTCTTACAGCCCACGGGCCATGGCTTTGTCGATCAGCCAGTTCAGCGACGGGCCACGGTCGCTGTTGACCGAAGCCGGGCGACCGGCGAGTTCGGCGGGCAGGGCGCTGTCGGGCTTGATCTGCACGCGGATGTCGGCGGCCAGGTCTTCGCTGTTGAGGCTGGCGCTGCTGACGATCTGGCCGGTGCGTACTTCGTCTTCGCCGGCTACCTGGAAGTTGACCCGGGTACCTGGCTTGACCTCGTCGAACTGGCGGTAGGTGAAGCGCGCCTCGATCATCGGGTTGGTGGTGCGCGGGATCAGCTGGAAGATCGGCTGGCCCTTGGCGGCGTACTGGCCGTTGTCCACGAGCTGGCGGGCAACCACGCAATCACACGGGCTGGTGAGGGTGCCGGACAGCTGCTTGCCGAACAGTTCCTCGATCTTCGCCGGCTCCAGCTGTGCGTCTTCCAGGTTGCCCTTGAGCATGTCCAGCATGCTGGTGGTGAAGCTGGCCAGTGGCGCGCCCTTGGCGATCTGCCCACCGCTTTCGACCAGGCTGTTCACGGTGCCGTCGCGCGGCATGGTGACGTTGGTGGTGGGTACCGCGACCACGCCGGCTTCGGCATGGCTGACGAAGTACATGCCGTACAGCGACTTGGCGATGAAACCGAAGGCGGCGACACCGACCACGAACACGCCGAGGGTGACTGTGACTGCCTTGAGGCGGCCGAAGGCGCTCAGGCCGGCACCGCCGTCCTTCTGCTTGCGCGCCTTGGTGAAGTTGTCGCGCTGCAAGGTGCTGAGCACATCGCCGGCAGTGATCAGCTCACCCGACAGGTGCGAGGTGATGATGTGGCGCAGCGTGGCGATATCGCGGGGCTCGAGGTTCTGGAACTGGGCGCCGGTTCGGCCACTGCCCGGGTTGTAGGAGCGCACCTGGAACTCGATGTCCATCGACAGGCCGAGGTTGTCGACCGTGAACTGCAGCCGCCCGCGGAGCACGTCGCCAACCGACAGTGGTTGCTTGGTGTGGAAGCTCAGGCCACCGGCGGAGAGGTCGTCGACCTTCACATCGTGGGCCTGGCGCTGAGGGTCGAGGAACCGCAGCTTGGCGGGGATGCGTACCCGGGCATGCTGGCGCTGGGCTTCGGACTCATGCACGACGTTGACGTTCACGGCGGTATTCATGTGGTTTGTTCCTGTTAGTTCCGATCCGGGTTGGGCTCACACGACCATGAACAGCACAGCAACGAAGATGCTGGCAGCCGAGAAGGTCATGGTCCGCGAGGACCAGGTGTTGAACCATTGTTGAAAGCTGGCGAGGTCACGCTTGAGGGCAGTGGGCTGACGCGTCCAGGACTGCTTGTCGAGGCGGAAGAACACGTAGATCTTCATCAGCGCGCCGATGATCTGGTTGTAATAGAGAATCAGCGGGTAGGCCGGGCCGACGTTGTGGCCGGAGCACAGCAGCATGATGGTGAGGATCAGGCGGGTGATGCCGATCCACAGCAGGTACACCAGCAGGAAGCCCAGGCCGAACTTGAGGCTGGCGATCACCGCCACGGTCAGGCCCAGCAGGCTGGTCCACATCGACACGCGCTGGTCGAACAGCACGATGCTGGTGAACAGCCCCAGGCGGCGCAGGCCCAGGCCAAGCGCGCGGGAGTTCTGCCGCAGGTTGTTGCCGTACCAGCGGTACATCAGCTTGCGGCTGGCCTTGAGGAAGCTCTTCTCCGGCGGGTGCTCGACCGTGTTGATGGCGGCGTCCGGCACGTAGAAGGTGTCGTAGCCCAGGCGCATCAGGCTGAACCAGCTGGACTTGTCGTCACCGGTGAGGAACTTGAAGCGGCCCAGGCGCCAGTGCATCAGCGAGTCGCTTTCGACGTCGGCGATGAACTCGGGGTTGGTCACCACGCTGGCGCGGAACATCGACATGCGCCCGGTCATGGTCAGCACGCGCTTGGACAGGGCCATCGAGCACATGTTGATGTGGCGCTGGGCAAAGCGCAGCTTGTGCCACTCGCTCATGATGTAGCCGCCACGCACTTCGCAGAACTCGTTGGTGGTCAGGCCGCCGACGTTGGGGAACAGCTTGAACCACGGCACGGTCTTGCGTACCACGCCATCGCCCAGCACGGTGTCGCCGTCGATCACCGCCACCACGGCGTTCTCGTCCGGCAGCATGCGCGAGATCGCACGGAAACCGTAGGCCAGGCCGTCACGCTTGCCGGTACCGGCGATGCGCACGATGTCCAGCTTCACATGGGCTGGCGGGTTGTATTTGGCCCACAGGCTTTTCACCAGCAGTTCGTCCGACATCTCCACCAGCGAGCAGACCACGGTAGTGGGGAAACCACAGTTGATCGCCTCGCGGATCACCGAGCTGTACACCTGGGCGGTGGTGAGTGCTTCGATGCGGAAGCTGGTCACCATCAGGTACACGTGGGACGGGTCGGCGTCCTTGCCCATCTTCTGCACCTTGCGGCGCAGGTACGGGTACACGCCGTAGAGGAAGATCATGCCGCGGATGAAATGGGTGGCGCCCATGGAATAGCGCCAGATGCCGACTGCGCCGACCAGGAAGATGAAGTGCTTCGACTGCGAGTCGAAGATATCGGCTGGCAGGGCCAGGGCGATCAGCATGAGCAGACTCATGTAGAGCAGCCAACCGGCGCACTGCAACAGCACTGTCTGGATCCTTTGCATGTTCAGCATCCGTCGAGAATTCGGGAAAAGGTGGGCAGCGGGGTGGGGAGGCCCCCGCTGCCCGGCCAGCACTTACCAGCAGATGCCTTCGGTACGGCTGGTGGCGCAGGTCGGTTTGCTCATGAAGCCGACCAGGTCGATCACGTGCTTGCCGGCCGGCGCTTGCTGGGCCAGTGCACGGAACTGCTCGTCACGGTTGCCCAGGACGATGATGTCGGCGTTGTCGATCACCTTCTGGAAGTCGGCGTTGAGCAGCGACGACACGTGCGGGATCTTCGACTCGATGTAGTCCTTGTTGGCGCCGTGGACGCGGGCGTACTGGACGTTCTCGTCGTAGATGTCCAGCTGGTAGCCCTTGCCGATCAGGCGTTCGGCCAGTTCCACCAGCGGGCTTTCACGCAGGTCGTCGGTGCCGGCCTTGAAGCTCAGGCCGAGCAGGGCGACCTTGCGCTTGTCGTGGGCTTCGATCAGCTCGAAGGCGTTCTGCACCTGCGATTCGTTGCTGCGCATCAACGAGTCGAGCAGCGGAGCGCGTACATCGAGGCTGGCGGCGCGATAGGTGAGGGCGCGTACGTCCTTGGGCAGGCACGAGCCGCCGAAGGCGAAGCCAGGGCGCATGTAGTACTGGGACAGGTTCAGCACTTTGTCCTGGCAGACCACGTCCATCACGTCACGGCCATCCACGCCTACGGCCTTGGCAATGTTGCCGATCTCGTTGGCGAAGGTGACCTTGGTGGCATGCCACACGTTGCAGGTGTACTTGATCATCTCGGCCACTTCGATCGGCTTGCGGATGATCGGTGCGTCGAGCTCTTCGTACAGGGCCTGCAGGATGTCGCCGCTGGCGGTGTCCAGTTCGCCGATGACGGTCATCGGTGGCTGGTCGTAGTCCTTGATCGCGGTGCTTTCACGCAGGAATTCCGGGTTGACCGCAACGCCGAAGTCGACGCCGGCTTTCTTGCCCGAGCAGTCTTCGAGGATCGGGATCACCACGTTCTTCACGGTACCCGGCAGCACGGTGCTGCGTACCACGATGGTGTGGCGGCGCTCGCTGTCACGCAGCACGTAGCCGATTTCGCGGCACACCGACTCGATGTACTCGAGGCCCAGGTCGCCGTTCTTCTTGCTTGGGGTACCCACGCAGATCATCGATACGTCGCTGGCACGGATGGCTTCGGCGAAATCGGTAGTACCGCGCAGGCGGCCGTTGGCGATGCCCTGTTGCAGCAGTGCTTCCAGGCCAGGTTCGACGATGGGCGACTTGCCCTGATTGATCAGGTCGATCTTGGTGCTGGACACGTCCACACCGATCACTTCATGGCCTCGCGCCGTCAGGCAGCCTGCACAGACCGCACCCACATAACCCAAACCAAAGATGCTGATACGCATCGCTATCACCTCATGTGTTTATCACGTCGGCACCTCCGGGGAGAGCCGGACTGGGTTGATTAACAACAGTTTTCGGGCGCACGGATCCATGGCGAAATGCACACTTCGCCGAGCGCAGGCAAAATAAATCCGGAGCGCAAAAAGTTATGCACTCAAATGTGGCAGTAAAAAGCCATTAATTAAAAAACGTGCCCTGGAATGCAGCCGTCTTTATTGCAAGGCGCTACGTGGCGCTTTGCTGTGCTTGTTTTTTCAAGTGGAAAAATCCTTTGAAATCAACCACTAGGACGAATTGAAAGGGACGCGTCTCTCCTGCATGGACAGGGTCTTCGGGGGTTGCCCGTCATACCTGTCGAAGTTGTTGGGGCTGGTAGTGGATACCTGCCGTTGTCATCTGTAAGTCATCTCTCACAGCCCGGGGGCAGGAAAATCGTTACGGCACTATGAGCGATTCGTCGTAGCAGAAGTTCCGGGGTGGGTTCGGCGTGGATGAAAGATTTCTAAATATTTTTTCAGTGGCAGACAATTTCAATCTGATAGCACACGGGTGTTTTGTCCCTATATATAAAGGGCGAAACTGTTGCGAGATATTTTTATGCCAGCATCGAAAAATATTTTGAAAAATTCGTCAAAAAAGCTACGAACGGTCTTATGGCGTTTGGCTATAAGTTGCGGTGTGTCGATTTTTTGGCGTCGGATTTGTGGCGTAATGGCGCTTTGCGTCGTGCCCTGTTGCGGGGCGGAGGGGGTAAGTAGGGGGCGCTTTTTGTAGGAGCGGCCTTGTGTCGCGAAAGGGCCGCGCAGCGGCCCCAGGATTTCAGCATCAAAGCAGAAATTGCCGGGGCCGCTATGCGGCCCTTTCGCGACACAAGGCCGCTCCTACAAGGGATTGTGTATTGCCTGACTATTCGGAAGGATGATCCCGCAGGAACACCAGGTGGTCCGGCTTCGACTGTTCGGCACTGTAGTAGTACCCCTGCACATCGAATTGCTTGAGCTGCTCCGGGTCGCTGATGCGCTGCTGGATGACGAAGCGGCTCATCATGCCGCGGGCTTTCTTGGCGTAGAAGCTGATGATCTTGTACTGGCCGTTCTTCAGGTCCTTGAAGTCGACGTTGATCACCCGGGCCTTCAGCGCGCTGCGTTTCACCGCGCTGAAATACTCGTTGCTGGCCAGGTTCAGCAGCACGTCATCGCCCTGTTCGGCCAGGGCCTGGTTCAGCCATTCGCTGATGCGCGTGCCCCAGAAGGCGTACAGGTCCTTGCCGCGGGCGTTGGCCAGCTTGGTGCCCATTTCCAGGCGGTAGGGTTGCATCAGGTCGAGCGGGCGCAGCAGGCCATACAGGCCCGAAAGCATGCGCAAGTGCTGCTGGGCGTAGCTGAAATCGTCCTCGCCAAGGCTTTCGGCGTCGAGGCCGGTATACACGTCACCCTTGAACGCCAGCAGCGCCTGCTTGGCATTGGCCGGGGTGAAGTCCGGGGTCCAGCTGCCGAAGCGCGCGGCATTCAGGCCGGCGAGCTTGTCGGACAGGTGCATCAGTTCGCTGATCTGCGCCGGCGACAGGTCGCGCAGCTGCTGGATCAGCTCCTGGGAGTCGTCCAGGTACTGGGGCAGGGTGAAACGCTCGGTCACCGGCGGGGTGTCGTAGTCGAGGGTCTTGGCGGGGGAAATCACCGTCAGCATCGGGTCGGCTCCTGGCATCGTTGGCCGGGAATTCTACGGGCTGGACGGTGCAAGTCCAAACTATGGCGACGATAGTCACAGACCATGGCCGGTGCAGAGGCTATAGTGCGCGTTTCGCCGTTGCGGAGCCTTCAACCGTGCGTATTGCCTCTGCCTTGCTGGCCGCTCTGCTGAGCCTGGCCGTGCAAGCCGCCCCTTCACCCCAGGTGAGCCTGGACCGCGGCCTGTGGCCCGAACAGCTGGACAGCCCGGCGTTGTTCGATGTGGCCTCGCGGGCCGAGATCCTCTCGTTCGCCCAGGTGCTGCACGAAAGCGAACTGCTGGACGACGCGGCGCTGGCGGCGCGCTTGGGGCTACGGCAGGTCAACTTGCAGAAGGTGCGCCTGGTGCGGGCGCGCATGTGGCAGCGGTTGTGGGAAGGTTATCAACAGGCGCAGCGCAGTTGCGAGCAGGATGCGTCGTTCTGCTACCCGGTGACGTCGATGGCGGAGTTGCGTACGCAAGCGGCGACGTTCGCTGCCGATGTCGGCACTTTCTACACCGATTGGATCGAGCCGAGCCATCAGTTCCATGTGCGTTACCTGGACGAACAACTGCGCAAGGCGGCGTTGCTGCCGCAGACCAGCAGCGAGGTGGAGCGGCTGTCCTCACGCGAGCGCAATGGGGATGAACTGAACGACCGCATGTTCCTGCTGACCTTCGTCGGCGGGCCCGGGCCGGATGGCGGCAGTACCGACCTGCTGGCTGACTACCTGCGCCGGCAAAAGCTTGAAGGCACGTTCTTTGTGCTCGGCAACCGCCTGCAGCAACGGCGCGACGCCGGGGCGGCAGATGCCTTGCGCCAGCTCTATGGCGGGCAGTGCGTGGGGATCCAGGGGTGGGAGTACCGCTCCCATGCGCAGTGGACAGGCTGGCAGGACTCGCTGCGGCGTAGTCAGGCGCGGGTGCAGGCCGACCTGCCGGAGCAGTATGTGCCGTTGTTTCGCCCGCCTTACGGGCAGCGTCGGGCCGATGGCGAGGCGTTCATGGCCAGCCAGCAGTTGCAGGTATCGTTGTGGGACATCGATGCCCAGGATGATGGCGCACTGAGCGCCGAGGCCTCTGCCCAGCGGGTGCTGACCTTGATGTTGCTATGGCGCAAGGGGGTGATCCAGTTCCATGACAGCCTGCCCAAGGCGCAGCCTGCGGTGGAGTGGTTGTTGCGCAATACGGCGCAGAGCGGGATTGGTTGGGAAGATTGCCAAGCTTATGGCTTGAGGGGGTAGGGGGCCGCTTTGCGGCCCATCGCGACGCAAGGCCGCTCCTACAAGGT
Source organism: Pseudomonas sp. UYEF17 (assembly GCF_040546125.1). NCBI lineage: Bacteria > Pseudomonadati > Pseudomonadota > Gammaproteobacteria > Pseudomonadales > Pseudomonadaceae > Pseudomonas > Pseudomonas sp. UYEF17. The sequence continues at coordinate 357,296 of NZ_JBEPNE010000003.1, read as the reverse complement.
CACGCGATGCCTGTAGGAGCGGCCTTGTGTCGCGATCGGGGTGCGAAGCGCCCCTCAGCAATGGCAGCTTGATTTTTGACTGTAGTCCTCACGCGCCCCCTCGCCAACCCCTGTTCGTCATTTGGAAAAATAAACTTCACCTGCACGTAAAAAGACTTTTTTTAGTCATCATTTTTGCGGTATGAAGAAACCAGACAGCCGATTCCTGCAGCACAGGTGGCGTCATCCAGGCCCACCTAGCCAGGTTCGCTTCCCGCCCGTAACAACGCGGATACGGGGACAGCGGCAGTCACTCTGCGGCGTAACAGACCACGCCGTGTGGCTTCGACATAAGGTGACCGAGTATGGATGACCAAGGACGCAACCCTTCCTCCAGCAAGCCTATCCTGTATGTGCTCGATACCAACGTCCTGATTCACGACCCCAACGCGTTACTGAACTTCGAGGAGCACCATGTCGCCATCCCGATGACGGTGCTGGAGGAACTCGACAAGCTCAAGACCGGCAAACAGACCATCGCCGCCGAATGCCGCCAGGCCATTCGGCTGATCGACCAGACCCTTGGTGACGCCTCGCCCAGCGATGTCGAGCAGGGCGTGCCGATCCAGCGTGGCAAGAGCGGGCCCAAGGGCTTCCTGTCCATCCTGATGACTCCGCGCAACGAGCCGAACAAGCTGCTGCCGGAAAACCTCAACGACAACATCATCATCAACCAGTTGCTCGAAGTACGGGCCCGGCGCACCGACCTGGACGTTGTGCTGGTCACCAAAGACATCAACATGCGCCTGAAGGCGCGTGCCTGTGGCATCGCGGCCGAGGACTACAGCACCGACCAACTGGTCGATGACGTGTCCTTGCTGTCCAAGGGCTACCATTCGGTCACCGGCTCGTTCTGGGACCGGGTGAGCAAGGTCGATACCCGCCAGGAGCGTGGCCGCACCTGGCACCGCGTGCAATTGATCGACAACCTGCCGGCGGTTCACGTCAACGAGTTCATCATCGATGAACAGGGCTTCGTCGGCTGGATCAAGGGTATTCGCAACGATGAGCTGCTGTTGCTCGACCTGCACCAGGAACCGCTGCTGCACCAGGAAGCCTGGGGCCTTAAGCCGCGTGACATCCACCAGAGCCTGGCGCTGTTCGCCCTGCTCGACCCGGATATCCACCTGGTCAACCTGACCGGCGCCGCCGGTTCCGGCAAGACCATCCTGGCCCTGGCCGCGGCCATCGAACAGACCATGGTCAGCAAGCGCTACCGGCGCATCATCGCCACCCGCAGCGTGCAGGGGCTGGACCAGGAGATCGGCTTCCTGCCGGGCACCGAGGCCGAGAAGATGGAACCCTGGCTGGGCGCCATTACCGACAACCTCGAAGCCTTGCACATGGATGACGAGAGCACCCATGGCAGCGTCGAGTACATCCTCGAGCGCGTGCCGCTGCAGTTCAAGTCGCTGAACTACATCCGTGGCCGTAGCTTCCAGCAGAGCCTGATCCTGATCGACGAGTGCCAGAACCTGACGCCGCACCAGATGAAAACCATCATCACCCGTGCCGGCTCCGGGTCCAAGGTGGTCTGCCTGGGCAACCTGGCGCAGATCGACACCCCCTACCTGTCCGCGACCAGCTCGGGCCTGACCTACCTGACCGAGCGCTTCAAGGACTTCCCCCATGGCGTGCACATCACCCTGCAGGGCGTGCCACGCTCGGTGCTGGCCGAGTACGCCGAGTCGCATCTGTAACCCTCTTCGCCGGGCGGTTCGCCGCCCGGCCTTTTCGCGGGCACGGTTGACGCACCCCTCTGCTCAAACCTGACTCACAGGTTTACACTGCAAGTTCCCTTCACAGGAGCAGAGCAGTGCTGACACATCTTGATTCCCAGGGGCGGGCCAACATGGTCGACGTCACTGAAAAGGCCGTGACCGAGCGCGAGGCCACCGCCGAGGCGCGGGTGCGCATGTTGCCGCAGACCTTGCAGATGATTGTCGACGGTGAACACCCCAAGGGCGACGTGTTCGCCGTGGCGCGCATTGCCGGGATCCAGGCGGCGAAGAAGACCAGCGACTTGATCCCGCTGTGCCACCCGTTGATGCTGACCAGTGTCAAGGTCGAGCTCAGCGCCGAGGGGCAGGACGCCGTGCGTATCGTCGCCCGCTGCAAGCTGGCCGGGCAGACCGGCGTGGAGATGGAGGCGCTGACCGCCGCCAGCGTTGCCGCGCTGACGATCTATGACATGTGCAAGGCTGTGGATAAAGGTATGGTCATCGAGCAGGTGCGCCTGCTGGAAAAACTCGGCGGCAAGAGCGGCCACTACAAGGTGGAGGCGTGATGAAGGTCAAGGTGATGTACTTCGCCCGTTACCGCGAACTGCTGGGCGTGGATGCCGAGCGGGTGGAGGGTGCGTTCAAGGTGCTCGACGATGTGCGCCAGGCCTTGGTGGCCAAGGGCGGGCAGTACGAAGTGCTGGCCGAGCAGAACCTGATGTGTGCACGCAACGAAGAACTGTGCAAGCTCGATGAGCCGCTGGAAGAGGGCGATGAAGTGGCATTCTTCCCGCCGGTTACCGGAGGCTGAACATGGCTGTGCGAGTACAGGTAGGCGCGTTCGACCCGGGGGCCGAGACCAATGCCATGCACGCGGCGAATGTCGGCGTGGGCGCGGTGGTCGGTTTTGTCGGCTACGTGCGGGATTTCAACGATGGCCGTGAAGTGGCGGGGATGTTCCTCGAGCACTATCCGGGCATGACCGAAAAGGCCCTGGCCAAGATCGTGGTCGAGGCCGAGCAGCGCTGGCCGCTGCTCAAGGTGGAGGTGCTGCACCGCATCGGTGCGCTGGAGCCGGGCGAACCGATCGTGTTCGTCGGTGTGGCCAGTGCCCATCGGCAGGCGGCGTTCGATGCCTGCAACTTCATCATGGACTACCTGAAGACCCGGGCGCCGTTCTGGAAGAAGGAAAATACCCAGGAAGGGGCACGGTGGGTGGAAGGGAAGCAGAGTGACCAGGATGCCGCTGGGCGCTGGTAGATCCTTGTTTGATGGCCGGGGCGGAGCCCCGGTTCGCGGGTGAACCCGCTCCCACAGGTACTGCACAGGTTTCGGAAGCTGTGCAGTACCTGTGGGAGCGGGTTTACCCGCGAAGAGGCCGGCATAGGTCAATGGTGCTTGCGCGGCACCGGCTTCAGCAGCTCATCCGGCGGCATTTCACACTTGATCTTGCGCCCCAGCAGCTCTTCGATCGCCGGCAGCTGGTACGAGTCATCCTCACCGGCAAAGCTGATCGACACACCACTGGTGCCCGCACGGCCTGTCCGGCCAATGCGGTGCACGTAGTCGTCCGGGTCTTCCGGCAGGGTGAAGTTGATCACGTGGCTGATGCCATCGATGTGAATGCCACGCCCCGCCACGTCGGTGGCCACCAGCACGGTGATGCGCCCTTCGCGGAAGTTCTCCAGGGTACGGATACGCTTGTGCTGCGGCACGTCGCCCGACAACTGCGCGGCATTGATGCCGTCGCGCACGAGTTTTTCCTCGATGCGCCGCACTTCGTCCTTGCGGTTGGCGAACACCATCACCCGTTCCCACTTGTTCTGGGTCACCAGGTTGTACAGCAGCTTGTACTTGTCGCTGCCGGCCACCGCATAGACGTGCTGCTCCACCGTTTCGCTGGCAACGTTCTCCGGCTCGATCTCGACGATGGCCGGGTTGGTGGTCCATTGCTTGGCCAGGTTCATCACGTCGTCGGTGAAGGTGGCGGAGAACAGCAGGGTCTGGCGCTCGCTTTTCGGCGGCGTCTGGCGAATGATCTGGCGCACCTGGGGGATGAAACCCATGTCGAGCATGCGGTCGGCTTCGTCCAGCACCATCACCTCGACCATGTCCAGGTGCACCTCACCGCGCTGGTTGAAGTCCAGCAGGCGGCCCGGTGTGGCCACCAGGATGTCGCAATGGCGCGCTTCCAGGGCCTTGAGCTGCTTGTCGAAGTCCATGCCGCCGACGAAGCTCATCACGTTCAGGCCGGTGTACTTGGTCAGGGCGATGGCATCCTTGGCGATCTGCACCACCAGCTCGCGGGTGGGCGCGATGATCAGCGCGCGTGGCTCGCCCATGTAGCGTTCCTTCGGCGGCGGCGTCTGCTGCAGCTGGGAAATGATCGAGATCAGGAACGCCGCAGTCTTGCCGGTACCGGTCTGGGCCCGGCCGATGGCGTCCTGGCCACGCAGGGTGTAACCCAGCACCTGTGCCTGGATCGGCGTGCAGTACGGGAAGCCCAGGTCGTGGATGGCGTGCATCACCTCGTTGGACAGCTTGAAGTCGTGGAAGCGGGTCTTGCCTTCCTGCGGCTCGACCACGAAGTCTTCCGGTTTCCACAGGCTGGCCTGCGGCTTGGGCTTGCGCTCGCGACGCGGTTTGTCCTTGGCCGGCTTGTCGGCGGCTGGCGTAACGGCGGCAGGCTGTTCGGCCAGGGGCGCGGGGGTGGCGCGTGGGGCGGCCGGTTTTGCCGCAGGCTGGGCCTCGCTGGCGGGTGCGGGCGCAGGCAGCGTCACGCTGGCAGCAGGAGCGACGGCCTGTGGCGCGGCGTCTCCCTTGCCGAAAATTTTCTTGAGTGCCTTGAGCACGATCGTCTCGTCAACTGGTTAAGGAATGTACGCCGGGCAGTGTAAAGCAAGATTCAGGCGCGGCGTAGTGGAATAGCCTTACAACTACAGGCGGCCCTGGCTTATTGCAATTGCTTGCTCAGCCAGTCGTGGATGTCGCTCAACTCTTCCACCACCACTTCATGTTCCATCGGGTATTCGTGCCAGCGGGCGGCGACGCCCCAGGTATTCAGGTACTCGAAGGCGGTGCGGCCCATGGCAGGGATCACCACCGGGTCGTGCACGCCGTGCAGGCACAGGGCCGGGGTGCGTTGCTGGCAGGCGCTCAACTGATGCTGGTCGTTGAAGGTGGGGGCGTAGGTGGACAGGGCGATCACGCCACCCAGCGCTTCTTGCCACTTTATATAGGCAGTGTGCAGCACCACCGCGCCGCCCTGGGAGAAACCGGCCAGGAAGATCCGCGACAGGCTGATGCCTTTGGCCTGCTCGGCCTTGATCAGGGCAATGAGCTGCTCGGCCGATTCTTCCAGCTGCGCCTCGTCGATGGCACGGGCCGGGGTCATGGCCTTGATGTCGTACCAGCTGGGCATGGCGTAGCCGCCGTTGATGGTTACCGGGCGGGTTGGAGCCTGGGGCATGACGAAACGGGTGCTGAGCAGGCGCTCCTGCATGAATTCGGCCACTGGTAGGAAGTCGTAACGGTCGGCACCCAGGCCGTGCAACCAGATCACACAGGCATCGGCGGTTTTCTGCGGTTCGAGAATCAGCGGGTTGGTCATGACTGCTCCGAAAGTGTGCGGGTCTTGTTATGGCGTGCGTGAAAAGAAGGCGCTGGAAATGATTGTCGGAAAAAGAATGTCGCAACGATACAACTTTCCCTACTTGACGAGCGCTTAAACGCTACAGCCGTAAATTCTGGTACGCGCTTTGCAATTCAACCAATGATGCAAAGGGCAGGCCGTGACGGTAACACCCTTTGCACGCGAAGGCTGTCACAGAACAGTCCATTGCGCCATTGACCCAATAACAAGCCAATACGGGTCGGATACGCCTCAAAAGGGTGCGGTGCAATTCCGGCTCGATACAACAAGAGCGATTTGGAGGTTGTGAATGAAGATGTTGAAAACCACCCTGGCAGTCCTGACCGCTGCCGCCGCGCTGGGCGCCGTGAGCAACGCCCAGGCCGGCGCCACCCTCGATGCGGTAAAGAAGAAGGGCTTCGTCCAGTGTGGCGTGAGCGACGGTCTTCCAGGCTTCTCGGTACCTGATGCGCAGGGCAAGATCGTTGGTATCGACGCCGACGTGTGCCGCGCCGTGGCCGCCGCCGTGTTCGGCGACGCCACCAAGGTCAAGTTCAGCCAGCTCAACGCCAAGGAACGCTTCACCGCCCTGCAGTCGGGCGAAGTCGATGTGCTGTCGCGCAACACCACCTGGACCAGCTCGCGTGATGCTGGCATGGGCCTGGTATTCGCCGGTGTTACCTACTATGACGGCGTCGGTTTCCTGGTCAACAAGAAGCTGGGTGTTTCCAGCGCCAAGGAGCTCGATGGCGCGACCATCTGCATCCAGGCGGGTACCACCACCGAGCTGAACGTGTCGGACTTCTTCCGCGCCAATGGCCTGAAATATACCCCGATCACCTTCGACACCTCCGACGAAAGCGCCAAGTCGCTGGAGTCCGGCCGTTGCGACGTGCTGACCTCGGACAAGTCGCAGCTGTTCGCCCAGCGCTCCAAGCTGGCCGCGCCGACCGACTACGTGGTACTGCCGGAAACCATCTCCAAGGAACCGCTGGGCCCGGTGGTGCGCAAAGGCGACGAGGAATGGTTCAGCATCGTCAAGTGGACCCTGTTCGCCATGCTCAACGCCGAAGAGGCGGGCATCACCTCGAAGAACGTCGAGGCCGAGGCCAAAGGCACCAAGAACCCGGACGTCGCCCGCCTGCTGGGTGCGGACGGCGAGTACGGCAAGGACCTCAAGCTGCCCAAGGACTGGGTAGTGCAGATCGTCAAGCAAGTCGGCAACTATGGCGAAGTGTTCGAGAAGAACCTGGGCCAGGGCACCGACCTGAAGATCGACCGTGGCATGAACGCCCTGTGGAACAACGGCGGCATCCAGTACGCGCCACCTGTGCGCTGATGGCTGCACCCTGCGGCGGCATCCCGCCGCCGCAGGCTGTTCGAATCCCTACTGTCCGGGGCACTTCATGCAAAATCAAATCGGCGCACCCAAGGGCTTGTCCCTTAACGATCCGCGTGTGCGCGCGTGGCTGTTCCAGATTCTCACGATAGTCTTCGTGGTCGGTCTGGGCTGGTACCTGTTCCACAACACGCAAACCAACCTGCAACACCGGGGCATCACCTCGGGCTTCGACTTCCTCGACCGCAGTGCCGGTTTCGGCATCGCCCAGCATCTGATCCCCTACGTGGAATCCGACAGCTATGCGCGGGTGTTCGTCATCGGCCTGCTCAACACCCTGCTGGTGACCTTCATCGGCGTGGTGCTGGCGACCATTCTCGGCTTCATCATCGGTGTGGCGCGGTTGTCGCCGAACTGGATGATCAACAAGCTGGCGACCGTGTATGTGGAAACCTTCCGCAACATCCCGCCGTTGTTGCAGATCCTGTTCTGGTACTTTGCCGTGTTCCTGACCCTGCCGGGACCGCGGGGCAGCATCAATATCGACGACACCTTCTTCATCAGCAACCGTGGCCTGAACATGCCCGGTGCGTCCATGGCCGAAGGCTTCTGGCCGTTCGTCGTGGCCCTGGCCCTGGCGCTGCTGGCCATCGTGGCGATGGTGCGCTTTGCCAACAAGCGCTTCGACGAGACCGGCGTGCCGTTCCACAAGTTCTGGGTGGGGCTGGCGCTGTTCATCGCCATTCCGGGCGTTTGTGCACTGCTGTTCGGCAGCCCGGTGCACTGGGAAGTGCCGCAATTGAAAGGATTCAACTTCGTCGGTGGCTGGGTACTGATCCCCGAGCTGCTGGCGCTGACCCTGGCGTTGACCATCTACACCGCTGCGTTCATCGCCGAGATCGTGCGTTCCGGTATCCGTTCGGTCAGCCATGGCCAGACCGAGGCCGCGCGCTCGCTGGGCCTGCGCGAGGGGCCGACCCTGCGCAAGGTGATCATCCCCCAGGCACTGCGGGTGATCATTCCGCCGCTGACCAGCCAGTACCTGAACCTGGCGAAGAACTCGTCGCTGGCGGCCGGTATCGGCTACCCGGAGATGGTCTCGCTGTTCGCCGGTACCGTGCTCAACCAGACCGGCCAGGCCATCGAGGTGATCGCCATCACCATGAGTGTCTATCTCGCCATCAGCATCAGCATTTCGCTGCTGATGAACTGGTACAACAAGCGCATTGCGCTGATCGAGCGGTGAGGATACGCCCGTGAATGCCCATGTTTTCAAACCCGACATGCCGCCACCGGTGAAAACCGTAGGCGTGCTCGCATGGATGCGTGCCAATCTGTTCTCCAGCTGGCTCAACACGCTGCTGACCCTGTTCGCCATCTACCTGGTGTGGCTGATCGTGCCACCGTTGCTGCAGTGGGCGTTGCTTGACGCCAACTGGGTCGGCACCACCCGCGCCGACTGCACCAAGGAGGGCGCCTGCTGGGTGTTCGTGCAGCAGCGCTTCGGCCAGTTCATGTATGGCTACTACCCGGCCGAGTTGCGCTGGCGCGTGGACCTGACCGTGTGGCTTGCCGTGCTTGGCGCCGCGCCGCTGTTCATCAAGCGTTTCCCGCGCAAGGCCTTCTACGGCCTGGGCTTCCTGGTGCTGTACCCGCTGCTGGCCTATGCCCTGCTGCACGGGGGCGTGCTGGGCCTGGAAAACGTACCGACCAGCCAGTGGGGCGGGCTGATGCTGACCCTGGTGATCGCCACCGTGGGCATTGTCGGCGCATTGCCGCTGGGCATCCTGCTGGCCCTGGGGCGGCGCTCGAAGATGCCGGCGGTGAAGGTGGTGTGCGTGACCTTCATCGAGTTCTGGCGCGGCGTGCCACTGATCACCGTGCTGTTCATGTCATCGGTGATGCTGCCGTTGTTCCTGCCTGAGGGCATGAGCTTCGACAAGCTGCTGCGGGCGATGATCGGCGTGATCCTGTTCCAGTCGGCGTACATCGCCGAGGTGGTGCGTGGTGGCCTGCAGGCCATCCCCAAGGGCCAGTACGAAGCTGCCGCTGCCATGGGCCTGGGCTACTGGCGGGCGATGGGCCTGGTGATTCTGCCGCAGGCGCTCAAGCTGGTGATTCCCGGCATCGTCAACACCTTCATTGCCCTGTTCAAGGACACCAGCCTGGTGATCATCATCGGCCTGTTCGACCTGCTGAACAGCGTCAAGCAAGCCGCCGCCGACCCGGCCTGGCTGGGCATGGCTACCGAGGGCTACGTGTTCGCCGCCCTGGTGTTCTGGATTTTCTGTTTCGGTATGTCCCGCTACTCCATGCACCTGGAGCGCAAGCTGGACACTGGCCACAAGCGTTAGGAGTTTCGAAATGAGTGAAGCGATCAAGCAGCCTGCCGGCCCCGAAGGCATCATCCAGATGCAGGGCGTGAACAAGTGGTACGGCCAGTTCCATGTGCTCAAGGACATCAACCTGAACGTGCGCCAGGGCGAGCGCATCGTGCTGTGCGGGCCGTCCGGCTCGGGCAAGTCCACCACCATCCGTTGCCTCAACCGCCTGGAAGAGCACCAGCAGGGGCGCATCGTGGTCGATGGTGTGGAGCTGACCAACGACCTCAAGCAGATCGAGGCCATCCGCCGCGAAGTGGGCATGGTGTTCCAGCACTTCAACCTGTTCCCGCACCTGAGCATTCTGGAAAACTGCACCCTGGCGCCGATGTGGGTGCGCAAGATGCCGCGGCGCAAGGCCGAGGAAATCGCCATGCACTACCTGGAACGGGTGCGTATTCCGGAGCAGGCGCACAAGTACCCGGGGCAGTTGTCCGGTGGCCAGCAGCAGCGTGTGGCGATTGCCCGCGCGTTGTGCATGAAGCCGAAGATCATGCTGTTCGACGAACCGACCTCGGCGCTGGACCCGGAAATGGTCAAGGAAGTGCTCGATACCATGGTGGGCCTGGCCGAGGATGGCATGACCATGCTCTGCGTGACCCACGAGATGGGCTTTGCCCGGACCGTGGCGAACCGGGTGATCTTCATGGACAAGGGCGAGATCGTCGAGCAGGCGGCGCCGGATGACTTCTTCGACCGGCCACGCAGTGACCGGACCAAGTTGTTCCTGAGCCAGATCCTGCATTGATGCAAAAGGGGCCGCTTTGCGGCCCATTCGCAGCACAAGGCTGCTCCTACAAGGGAAATGCGATCTCCTGTAGGAGCAGCCTTGTGCTGCGAATGGGCTGCGAAGCAGCCCCAGAAACCCGATCGCGGCCTTACTTCTCTTCCTTGGCGACTGCCGGCGCCGGTGGCGGCCGCAGCCCCACCTCGGCGATCAGCTTCAGCTGCTGCCCATTGCGCATCACCTCGATGGTGATCTTCTCGTTGGGCTTGATCCGCGCCACCTGGTTCATCGACTTGCGCCCGTCACCGGCCGGCTCGCCGTTGATGCTCAGGATCACGTCACCCAGCTGCAACCCGGCCTTTGCCGCCGGCCCTTCGCGGAAGATACCCGCCACCACGATGCCCGGGCGGTCCTTCATGCCGTACGATTCGGCCAGTTCCTGGCTCAGCGGCTGTACTTCGATGCCCAGCCAGCCACGGATCACCTGGCCGTGCTCGATGATCGACTTCATCACCTCCAGTGCCAGTTTCACCGGGATGGCGAAGCCGATGCCCTGTGAACCGCCGGATTTGGAGAAGATCGCCGTGTTGATGCCGATCAGGTTGCCGTTGGCATCCACCAGCGCACCGCCGGAGTTGCCCGGGTTGATCGCGGCGTCGGTCTGGATGAAGTCCTCGTAGTTGTTCAGGCCCAGCTGGTTGCGGCCGGTGGCGCTGATGATGCCCATGGTCACGGTCTGGCCGACCCCGAACGGGTTACCGATGGCCAGCGACACGTCGCCGATGTGAATGTTGTCGGAGCGGCCGATGGTGATCGCCGGCAGGCTCTTCAGGTCGATCTTCAGCACCGCCAGGTCGGTTTCCGGGTCGCTGCCGATGACCCGGGCCAGGGTCTCGCGGCCATCCTTCAGGGCTACGACGATCTGGTCGGCACCGCTGGTGACGTGGTTGTTGGTCAGCAGGTAGCCCTCGGGGCTCATGATCACCGCCGAGCCCAGGCTCGACTCCCAGCGGCGCTGCTTGGGCAGGTTGTCGCCGAAGAAACGGCGGAACTGCGGGTCTTCGAACAACGGATGGGCGCTCTTGTTCACCACCTTGGTGGTGTACAGGTTGACCACCGTCGGGGCGGCCAGGGTCACGGCGTCGGCGTAGGATACCGGGCCCTGCATGATCCTCGAGGTCTGCGGCGCCTGTTGCAGGTTGACGTCCTGACTGGGCAGGCCGACCCATTCCGGGAAGCGCTGGATGATCAGCATGGCGATCAGTACGCCGGTAAGCAGGGGCCAGCCAAAATAACGCAAAGCCTTGAACATGAATGAATCCTGGAAAGAGCCGGGGGACGGTGACCGTGCGGTGGGGCATGAGCGCGCGCGATCATACACCGGTTCCCCCAGTGCCGGCGACGGCCCATAATGGCCGGCATTATACGGGCGTTGCATGGGCGTTGTGCCCGAGAAAAACGCAGATTTCGAGGAGATTTTCATGGCCGTCGCTCTGAACACCCTGGTCGAGGAAGCCGAGCGTTACCTGGGCAGCGCGAAGATCCAGGATTATTGCCCCAACGGCCTGCAGGTCGAAGGTCGGCCGCAGGTTAGCCGCATCGTCAGCGGTGTTACCGCCAGCCAGGCGCTGCTGGATGCGGCGGTCGAGGCCGAGGCCGACCTGGTGCTGGTGCACCATGGCTACTTCTGGAAGGGCGAGAATCCGTGCGTCACCGGTATCCGGCAGCGCCGGCTGAAGACCCTGTTGAACAGCGACATCAGCCTGCTGGCGTTCCACCTGCCGCTGGATGTGCACCCGGACGTGGGCAACAACGTGCAACTGGCGCGGCAGCTGGACATTACTGTCGAAGGGCCGCTGGACCCGGAGAACCCCAAGGTAGTCGGCATGGTCGGCTCGCTGGCCGAGCCGATGACCGCCCGCGACTTCGCCCGGCGGGTGCGGGAGGTGCTGGGGCGTGAACCTTTGCTGGTCGAAGGTGAGCAGATGATCCGCCGGGTCGGCTGGTGCACCGGGGGCGGGCAGGGCTACATCGACACGGCGATCGCGGCCGGGGTGGACCTTTACCTGACCGGCGAGGCGTCGGAGCAGACCTACCATAGTGCCCGCGAGAATGGCGTCAGCTTCATTGCCGCCGGGCACCATGCCACCGAGCGGTATGGGGTACAGGCGCTGGGTGATTACCTGGCGCGGCGCTTTGCTGTGGAGCACCTGTTCATCGATTGCCCGAACCCGATCTGATATCGGCGTCGCCTTCTTCGCGGATACAGTGTTGATGGCGCGGTCCCTGTAGGAGCAGCCTTGTGCTGCGAAGAGGCCAGTGAGGCAAAAGAGCTTTTTGGGCAGTAACAGCCTCTTCGCAGCACAAGGCTGCTCCTACAGATCCTATGCATGTCCAGAGACCAATACCGGGCCTGCCAGCCCAAACCCCCAGTCATATCGTTAGACTTTTTCGATCTAGCCAGCCTCCTAAATAGAAGCAGCCGCTGTGATAAAGTGGCTCGCTCGAACACGGCCCGCAGGCCGTCCATAAGATCGTTTTTCGTGAGTAGCCATGGTCGACAAACTGACGCACTTGAAACAGCTGGAGGCGGAGAGCATCCACATCATCCGCGAGGTGGCCGCCGAGTTCGACAACCCGGTGATGCTGTACTCGATCGGCAAGGATTCCGCCGTGATGCTGCACCTGGCGCGCAAGGCCTTCTTCCCGGGCAAGCTGCCGTTCCCGGTGATGCACGTCGACACCCAGTGGAAATTCCAGGAGATGTACAGCTTCCGCGACAAGATGGTCGAGGAAATGGGCCTGGAGCTGATCACCCACGTCAACCCCGAGGGTGTGGCGCAGGGCATCAACCCGTTCACCCATGGCAGCTCCAAGCACACCGACATCATGAAGACCCAGGGCCTGAAGCAGGCGCTGGACAAGCATGGTTTCGACGCCGCCTTCGGTGGTGCGCGCCGCGACGAAGAGAAATCGCGGGCCAAGGAGCGCGTGTACTCGTTCCGTGACAGCAAGCACCGCTGGGACCCGAAGAACCAGCGTCCGGAACTGTGGAACGTGTACAACGGCAAGGTCAACAAGGGCGAGTCGATCCGCGTCTTCCCGCTGTCGAACTGGACCGAGCTGGACATCTGGCAGTACATCTACCTCGAAGGCATCCCGATCGTGCCGCTGTACTTCGCCGCCGAGCGTGAAGTCATCGAGAAGAACGGCACCCTGATCATGATCGACGACGAACGCATCCTCGAACATCTCACCGATGAAGAGAAAGCGCGCATCGTCAAGAAGAAGGTGCGTTTCCGTACCCTTGGCTGCTACCCGTTGACGGGTGCTGTCGAGTCGGAAGCCGAGACCCTGACGGACATCATCCAGGAAATGCTCCTGACCCGTACGTCCGAACGCCAGGGCCGTGTCATCGACCACGATGGCGCCGGTTCCATGGAAGACAAGAAACGCCAAGGCTACTTCTAATTTCAGGGTTACTCCATGTCGCACCAATCTGATCTGATCAGCGAGGACATCCTCGCCTACCTGGCCCAGCACGAGCGCAAGGAACTGCTGCGCTTCCTGACCTGCGGCAACGTCGACGACGGCAAGAGCACCCTGATCGGGCGCCTGCTGCACGACTCGAAGATGATCTACGAGGACCACCTCGAGGCCATCACCCGTGATTCGAAGAAAGTCGGCACCACCGGCGAGGAAGTCGACCTGGCACTGCTGGTCGACGGCCTGCAGGCCGAGCGCGAGCAGGGCATCACCATCGATGTCGCCTACCGCTACTTCTCCACCGCCAAGCGCAAGTTCATCATTGCCGACACCCCGGGCCACGAGCAGTACACCCGCAACATGGCTACCGGCGCGTCCACCTGCGACCTGGCGATCATCCTGGTCGACGCCCGCTACGGCGTGCAGACCCAGACCCGCCGCCACAGCTATATTGCCTCGTTGCTGGGCATCAAGCACATCGTCGTCGCGGTCAACAAGATGGACCTCAAGGGCTTCGATCAGGGCGTCTTCGAGTCGATCAAGGCCGATTACCTGAAGTTCGCCGAAGCCATCAACCTGACCCCGAGCAGCCTGCATTTCGTGCCGATGTCGGCGCTCAAGGGCGACAACGTGGTCAACCACAGCGAGCGTTCGCCGTGGTACGCCGGCCCGACGCTGATGGAAATCCTCGAAACCGTAGAAGTGTCGGCCGACCGCAACTTCACCGACCTGCGCTTCCCGGTGCAGTACGTCAACCGTCCGAACCTGAACTTCCGTGGCTTCGCCGGCACCATCGCCAGCGGCGTGGTGCACAAGGGCGACGAAATCGTCGTGCTGCCGTCGGGCAAGAGCAGCCGCGTCAAGTCCATCGTCACCTACGAAGGCGAGCTGGAAAACGCAGGCCCTGGCCAGGCCGTGACCCTGACCATGGAAGACGAGATCGACATCTCCCGTGGCGACCTGCTGGTGCATGCCGACAACGTCCCGCCGGTCACCGACCAGTTCGACGCCATGCTGGTGTGGATGGCCGAGGAGCCGATGCTCCCGGGCAAGAAATACGACATCAAGCGCGCCACCAGCTACGTGCCGGGCTCGATTGCCAGCATCACCCACAAGGTCGATGTGAACACCCTGGAGCAGGGCGCTGCCAGCGCGCTGCAGCTGAACGAGATCGGCCGCGTCAAGGTGTCCCTGGACGCCTCGATCGCCCTGGACGGTTACGACAGCAACCGCACCACCGGTGCGTTCATCGTCATCGACCGCCTGACCAACGGCACCGTCGGCGCCGGCATGATCATCGCCCCGCCAGTCCTGCCGCACGGCAGCACCGGCCATCATGGCAAGCTGTGCCATGTGGCCACCGAAGAGCGCGCCCTGCGCTTCGGCCAGCAGCCTGCGACCGTGCTGTTCAGTGGCCTGTCCGGCGCCGGCAAGAGCACCCTGGCCTACGCCGTGGAGCGCAAGCTGTTCGACATGGGCCGTGCGGTGTACGTGCTCGACGGCCAGAACCTGCGCCACGACCTGAACAAGGGCCTGCCACAGGACCGCGCTGGCCGTACCGAAAACTGGCGCCGCGCCGCCCACGTGGCGCGCCAGTTCAACGAAGCCGGCCTGCTGACCCTGGCCGCGTTCGTGGCCCCGGATGCCGAAGGCCGTGAACAGGCCAAGGCGTTGATCGGCAAGGAGCGCCTGGTGACCGTTTACGTCCAGGCCTCGCCGCTGGCCTGCCGTGAGCGTGACCCGCAAGGCTTGTACGCTGCTGGTGGCGATAACATCCCGGGCGAAAGCTTCCCGTACGATGTGCCGCTGGACGCCGACCTTGTGATCGACACCCAGGCCACCAGCGTGGACGAGGGCGTGAAACAGGTGCTGGACGTGCTGCGTCAGCGCGGTGCGATCTAAGCGCCAGGCTGCAAGAAAAACCCCGCTTCGGCGGGGTTTTTTGTTTCTATGCCCGCCATACATGCGCGGGTCTCCTGTGGGAGCGGCCTTGTGTCGCGAAAGGGCTGCACAGCAGCCCCCGGGTCTCAGCACTGATGCACAAATTGCTGGGGCTGCTGCGCAGCCCTTTCGCGACACAAGGCCGCTCCCACAAAGGATTGCGTGAGCTTTGGATTTTGAGCAAGGCAGTTGTTCCCGCATGGACTGTGCATGTCGTTCAGATGTGTTTTTCCGATACCGGTATCACCCGCCGCTCCTTCACTGCCTTGTAGGAAAAACTCGAGTAGATCTCCTTCACCCCCGGCAACCGCTGCAGCACTTCCCGGGTGAACTCGCCAAACGACTCCAGATCCCGCGCCAGGATCTCCAGCAAGAAGTCGTAGCGCCCGGAGATGTTGTGGCAGGCGACAATCTCGGGAATTTCCATCAGCCGCTGCTCGAACGCCAGCGCCATGTCCTTGGTGTGCGAGTCCATCATGATGCTGACGAACGCGGTCACGCCAAACCCCAGCGACTTGGGCGAGAGGATGGCCTGGTAGCCGGTGATGTAGCCGTTGTCCTCCAGCAACTTGACCCGCCGCCAGCACGGCGAGGTGGTCAGCGCTACCTGGTCGGCAAGTTCGGCAACGGTGAGGCGGGCGTTGTCCTGCAGGGCAGCGAGCAGGGCGCGGTCGGTGCGGTCGAGGCTTGAAGGCATGTTTTGCCCTCCTGGTCCGGTAATTATTGTTTTTGTTCCAACAAGCGCACGGATGCGTGGGCCATTTTGGAAAAAATCGGGCAGCTCGGTGGCATAAGCTTATAGCAAACCACAAGAGGCTGTTGCCATGCGCGACTCCCATAACAACACCGGTTTTTCCACGCGGGCCATTCACCATGGCTACGACCCGCTTTCCCACGGTGGCGCCCTGGTGCCGCCGGTGTACCAGACCGCTACCTATGCCTTCCCCACCGTGGAATACGGCGCTGCGTGCTTTGCCGGGGAGGAGCCGGGGCATTTCTACAGCCGCATCTCCAACCCTACCCTGGCCCTGCTGGAACAGCGCATGGCCTCGCTGGAGGGCGGCGAGGCGGGGTTGGCATTGGCGTCGGGCATGGGGGCCATCACCTCGACGATCTGGACCCTGCTGCGCCCCGGCGATGAGCTGATTGTCGGGCGTACTTTGTATGGCTGCACCTTTGCTTTCCTGCACCATGGCATTGGCGAATTCGGGGTGAAGATCCGCCATGTCGACCTGAACGACGCCAAGGCCCTGAAAGCGGCGATCAACAGCAAAACGCGGATGATCTACTTCGAAACGCCGGCCAACCCCAACATGCAGCTGGTGGATATCGCCGCGGTGGCCGAGGCGGTGCGCGGGCATGATGTGCATGTGGTGGTCGACAACACCTACTGCACGCCCTACCTGCAGCGGCCGCTGGAGCTGGGGGCGGACCTGGTGGTGCATTCGGCGACCAAGTACCTCAGTGGCCACGGTGATATCACTGCCGGGCTGGTGGTGGGGCGCAAGGCGCTGGTTGACCGCATTCGCCTGGAAGGGCTGAAGGACATGACCGGGGCGGTGCTGTCGCCCCACGATGCGGCGCTGCTGATGCGCGGGATCAAGACCCTCGCCCTGCGCATGGACCGCCATTGCGCCAATGCCCAGCAGGTGGCCGAGGCTCTGGTGCGGCAGCCGCAGGTGGAGCTGATTCACTACCCGGGTTTGCCGTCGTTTGCCCAGTACGAGCTGGCGCAGCGGCAGATGCGTTTGCCGGGTGGGATGATCGCGTTCGAGCTCAAGGGTGGTATCGAGGCCGGGCGCAGGTTCATGAATGCCTTGCAACTGTTTGCCCGTGCGGTGAGCCTGGGCGATGCCGAGTCGCTGGCGCAGCATCCGGCGAGCATGACGCACTCAAGCTATACCGCGAAGGAGCGGGCGCATCACGGGATATCGGAGGGGCTGGTGCGCTTGTCGGTGGGGCTGGAGGATGTGGAGGACCTGCTGGCGGATGTCGAGCAGGCATTGGGGCACCTGTAGGAGCGGCCTTGTGTCGCGAAAGGGGCGCGTAGCGGCCCCAGGATTTCAGCCAGCCTGCAAGATCGCCGGGGCTGCTGCGCAGCCCTTTCGCGACACAAGGCCGCTCCTACAAGGGATCGCGCCCGGGCAGGAAGACATGCCCACAAAAAAGGCCTCTTGCGAGGCCTTTTTCATGTTCGGCAGATCAGCGCTTGAGCCCGTAGCTCTCGTCGAGCATGCCCGGCGAGTTCGGCGCTTTCGGCGCGTAGTCGCGCGGCACTTCGGCAGTGTCCTTCGGCGGGGTCAGGCGGTCACGTGGGCCCTGGCTGCCTTCGGAATGCAGGGCGGCCAGCAGGCGCTGACGGGTCACGTCGTCGAGGGCCAGGGTATTGGCGCCGTCGGCCAGGTGATCCTGGACGTCCTGATAGCTCTGGGTCAGTTTCTTGACCAGCACGGCAGTGCTGTTGAAGTGGGTGACCACTTCGTTCTGGTAGCTGTCGAAACGCTTCTGGATGTCATCCAGCTGACGCTGGGTGCTGCTCGGCGCGGCATTGGGCAGCAGGCGAGCGACGACGAAACCAACCACCACGCCGATGACCAGGGCCAGGGTCGGCAACAACCAAACAAGGAGCGAGAGTTCCACGAGTCCTTCCTCTATAAACGGCTTTGCTTTACGTTAACGGCTCAGACCTGCGCTGTATACCGCGAGCGATCGCAAATCAGAACAGAATTCCTCACCTAGACGAATCGACCCCTCCCGAGGTCACGGAGTAGTGCCTTGCTTGTCCGCGAAACCCCCTTGTTCATCGATGGCCCCAGCGGCCAGCTGGAAGCCTTGTACCTGGACGTGGCCAATGCACGTGGCGCGGTGCTGATCTGCCACCCCAACCCGGTCCAGGGTGGCACCATGCTCAACAAGGTGGTCTCGACCCTGCAACGCACCGCCCGTGATGCCGGCTACGTGACCTTGCGGTTCAACTACCGTGGCGTCGGGCAGAGCGCCGGCACCCATGACATGGGCGCTGGCGAGGTGGCCGATGCCGAGGCCGCTGCGGCCTGGCTGCGCGAAAAGCATCTGGGCCTGCCGCTGGTGCTGATGGGCTTCTCGTTCGGTGGCTTCGTCGCCACCAGCCTGGCCGGCCGCCTGGAGGCCGCCGGGGTAGAGCTGCAGCAGCTGTTCATGATCGCCCCGGCGGTCATGCGCCTGACGGCGGAATTCCCCTTGCCGCAGCGCTGCCCGATCACCGTGGTGCAGCCGGACGCCGACGAAGTCGTCGCCCCGCAGCTGGTTTACGAATGGTCCGACAGCCTGTCGCGCCCCCATGAGCTGCTGAAAGTGGCAGAATGCGGACACTTCTTCCATGGCAAGCTGACCGATCTGAAGGATCTGCTGCTGCCGCGCCTTTCGAACTGAGCCAAGCCTGAATAAGCGAACACCCATGACCACGCGCATTCTTACCGGTATCACCACCACCGGCACTCCGCACCTGGGCAACTACGCCGGCGCCATCCGCCCGGCGATCCGTGCCAGCCAGCAGCCCGGTGTCGACTCGTTCTATTTCCTGGCCGACTACCACGCCCTGATCAAGTGCGACGACCCGCTGCGCATCCAGCGTTCGCGCCTGGAAATCGCCGCCACCTGGCTGGCCGGTGGCCTCGATCCGGACAAGGTGACCTTCTACCGCCAGTCCGATATCCCGGAAATCCCCGAGCTGACCTGGCTGCTGACCTGCGTCAGCGCCAAGGGCCTGCTCAATCGCGCGCACGCCTACAAGGCTTCGGTGGACAAGAACCTGGAAAACGGCGAAGACCCGGATGCCGGCGTGACCATGGGCCTGTACAGCTACCCGGTGCTGATGGCCGCGGACATCCTGATGTTCAACGCCAACAAGGTGCCGGTCGGCCGTGACCAGATCCAGCACGTGGAAATGGCCCGCGACATCGGCCAACGCTTCAACCACCTGTTCGGCCAGGGCAAGGACTTCTTCGCCCTGCCGGAAGCGGTGATCGAGGAGAGCGTGGCGACCTTGCCGGGCCTGGACGGGCGCAAGATGTCCAAGAGCTACGACAACACCATCCCGCTGTTCACCAGTGCCAAGGAGATGAAAGACGCCATCTCGCGCATCGTCACCGACTCGCGTGCGCCTGGCGAAGCGAAAGACCCGGACAACGCTCACCTGTTCACCCTGTTCCAGGCCTTCTCGACGCCGGCGCAGTGCGCCGAGTTCCGTGAAGAGCTGCTGCAGGGCCTGGGCTGGGGCGAGGCCAAGCAGCGCCTGTTCCAGCTGCTGGACGGCCAGTTGGCCGAGAAGCGCGAGTACTACCACCAGCTGATCGCCCGCCCGGCGGACCTGGAAGACATACTGCTGGCCGGTGCCGCCAAGGCTCGCAAGATCGCCACGCCATTCCTCGAGCAACTGCGCGAGGCCGTTGGCCTGCGTTCGTTCCGCAGCAGCGTGCAGGCCAGCACCGAAGTTAAGAAGAAGGCCGCCAAGAGCGCGCGTTTCGTCAGCTTCCGCGATGAAGACGGCAGCTTCCGCTTCCGCCTGCTGGCCGCTGACGGCGAACAACTGCTGCTGTCGCGCAGCTTCGCCGACGGCAAGAGCGCCGGCGCCGTGAGCAAGCAGCTGCAGCAAGGTAGCGAGGCGGATGTGCGCGTCGAAGGGCTGGGCTTTGGGCTGTGGCTGAACGGCGAACAGGTTGCCGACGGGCCGCAGTTCGACAGTGCCGAAGCCCGTGATTCGGCCATTGAAAGCCTGCGTGCAGCGCTTGCTCCTCAACCGGACTGAGGCATTTCGCCTATAGGAGCGGGTTTACCCGCGAACACCGGCAAAGCAGGTACCATCCAGCACTTAGTTGGTCTGGATGAGGCATATTGACGCAAGTCGCATTGCCATTAAGCGGGCCTGTCGCTACAGTGACGGCCCGTTTTTTGTTGCCTCGCTAACGAATCATGACGCCCCTAGAACGATATCAAGCAGATCTGAAACGTCCCGACTTCTTCCATGACGCGGCGCAGGAAACTGCGGTGCGTCACCTGCAGCGCCTGTACGACGACCTGGTGCACGCGCAGAACAACAAGCCGGGCGTGTTCGGCAAGCTGTTCGGCAAGAAGGAGCAGACCCCGGTCAAGGGCCTGTACTTCTGGGGTGGGGTAGGGCGCGGCAAGACCTACCTGGTCGATACCTTCTTCGAGGCGCTGCCGTTCAAGCAGAAGATGCGCACGCACTTCCACCGCTTCATGAAGCGTGTGCACGAGGAAATGAAAACCCTCAAGGGCGAGAAGAACCCGCTGACCATCATTGCCAAGCGCTTCAGCGAAGAAGCCAAGGTCATCTGTTTCGACGAGTTCTTCGTATCGGACATTACCGACGCGATGATCCTCGGCACCCTGATGGAAGAGTTGTTCAAAAACGGCGTATCGCTGGTGGCTACTTCCAACATCGTGCCGGACGGCCTGTACAAGGACGGCTTGCAGCGCGCGCGCTTCCTGCCCGCCATCGCCATGATCAAGCAGTACACCGAGGTGGTGAACGTCGACAGCGGGGTCGACTACCGCCTGCGTCACCTGGAGCAGGCCGAGCTGTACCACTACCCGCTCGATGAGGCGGCGCACCAGAGCCTGCGCGCCAGCTTCAAGGCGCTGACCCCTGAATGCACCCAGGCGGTCGAGAACGACGTGCTGATGATCGAGAATCGCCCGATCAATGCCCTGCTTACCTGTGACGACGTGGCCTGGTTCGACTTCCGCGCCCTGTGCGACGGCCCCCGCAGCCAGAACGACTACATCGAACTGGGCAAGATCTTCCATGCCGTGCTGTTGAGCAACGTGGAGCAGATGGGTGTCACCACCGACGACATCGCCCGCCGCTTCATCAACATGGTGGACGAGTTCTACGACCGCAACGTCAAGCTGATCATCTCGGCCGAGGTGGAGCTGAAGGACCTGTATACCGGTGGGCGCTTGGCCTTCGAGTTCCAGCGTACCCTGAGCCGCTTGCTGGAGATGCAGTCGCACGAGTTCCTGGCGCGGGCGCACAAGCCCTGAGAATCCGGGGCCGCTTTGCGGCCCTTTCGCGACACAAGGCCGCTCCTACAGGATTACGCGATTCCCTGTAGGAGCGGCCTTGTGTCGCGATGGGCTGCAAGGCAGCCCCATTGGCCTCAAGCTTCTTGCATGAACTGCTGCCGATACTGGTTCGGCGACAACTCGGTGTGCTGACGGAACAGCCGCGCAAAGAAACTGGCATCGTCATATCCGACCTCATAGCTGATGGTCTTGATGCTCTTGCGCGTACTCGACAGCAACCCCTTGGCCGTCTCGATCCGTAGCCGTTGCAGGTAGTGCAGCGGTTTGTCACCCGTCGCGCCCTGGAAGCGGCGCATGAAATTGCGAATGCTCATGCCGTGGTTGCGGGCCACGTCCTCGAAGCGGAACTTGTCGGCGAAGTGTTCCTCCAGCCAGTGCTGGATCTGCAGGATGATCAGGTCCTGGTGCAGCTTCTGCCCGCCAAAGCCCATGCGCCCGGGGGTGTAGTTGCGCTGCACTTCGTAGAGGATGTCGCGGGACACGGCGCGGGCCACGTTGGCGCCACAGAAGCGTTCGATCAGGTAGATGTACAGGTCACAGGCCGAGGTGGTGCCGCCGGCGCAGTACAGGTTGTCGGCGTCGGTCAGGTGCTTGTCCTGGTTCAGCCGGATCTTCGGGAAACGTTCGGCAAAGCTGTTGAAGAAGCGCCAGTAGGTGGTCGCTTCCTTGCCGTCGAGCAGGCCGGACTCGGCCAGCCAGAACACGCCACTGGCCTCGGCGCACAGCACAGCGCCACGGGCATGCTGTTCACGCAGCCACGGCAGCACCTGTGGATAACGTTGCAGCAGGTTGTCGAAGTCGTCCCAGAAGGCCGGGAGGATGATCACATCGGCGTCGTCCAGGCCGCCTTCGACCGGCAGCTGCACATTGCTGAAGCTGTCCACGGGCTGGCCGTCCGGGCTTACCAGGCGGATCTCGAACATGGGCTGAAGGCCCAGGCCCAGCTGCTTGCTGTAGCGCAAGCTGGCGAGGTGGAAGAAATCCTTGGCCTGCATCAAGGTCGAAGCGAACACCTTGTCAATGGCCAGGATGCTGACGCGCCGCAGCGACGCGGAGGGTTGGGTAAACATCATTGTCATTGTTCTTATAGGGTAGAGTGGTCAATCACCGGCTGGATCGTCTTATTTTTTGGCGATTGTGTCTAGCCTGCTACACCGCGCTGGTTTCTTCGCGGGCTTGCCCGCGAAGAACACAGCACAGGGTCCGGCTCAAGGCGCCGGGTTCGGTTGCTCCTGGTGAATCGCCTCGATCGCCGCCAGCAGTTCATCACTCAGGCTCAGCTCGAGGCTGGCAAGGTTGCTGTCCAGTTGCTCGAGGCTGGTCGCGCCAATGATGTTGCTGGTCACGAACGGCTGCCGGGTGACGAATGCCAGGGCCATCTGTGCCGGGTCCAGGCCGTGCTCGCGGGCCAGCTGCACATAGCGGCTGCAGGCCGCCACGGTCTGTGGGTTGGAGTAGCGGGCAAAGCGGCTGAACAGGGTCAGGCGTGCGTTTTCCGGGCGTGCGCCGTTCTCGTATTTGCCGGAAAGCATGCCGAACGCCAGCGGCGAATAGGCCAGCAGGCCGCACTGCTCGCGGATGGCCACTTCCGCCAGGCCCACCTCGAAGCTGCGGTTGAGCAGGTTGTACGGGTTCTGGATCGACACCGCTCGCGGCCAGCCGCGGCTTTCGGCCAGTTGCAGGAACTTCATGGTGCCCCACGGCGTTTCGTTGGACAGGCCGACGTGGCGGATCTTGCCCGCGCGCACCTGCTCGTCGAGCACTTCGAGGGTTTCTTCAAGCGGGGTGAAGTGGTCCTGTGGCAGGTGCTGGTAGCCCAGCTTGCCGAAGAAGTTGGTGCTGCGCTCGGGCCAGTGCAGCTGGTACAGGTCGATGCGGTCGGTCTGCAGGCGCTTGAGGCTCTCGTCCAGCGCGGCGACGATGTGCTGGCGGTTGTGCTTGAGCTGGCCGTCGCGGATGTGGCTGATGCCGTTGCCGGGGCCGGCGACCTTGCTGGCCAGCACCCAGTCGTCGCGATCGCCATTGGCGCGGAACCAGTTGCCGATGATGCGTTCGGTGGCGGCGTAGGTTTCGGGGCGGGGCGGCACCGGGTACATCTCGGCGGTGTCGATGAAGTTGACCCCGGCGGCCTTGGCCCGGGCAATCTGCTCGAAGGCCTCGGCCTGGACGTTCTGCTCGCCCCAGGTCATGGTGCCCAGGCACAGGGCGCTGACATTGAGGTCGGTACGGCCGAGCTGGCGGTATTCCATCGGGTAGACACTCCTTGACAAAGAAGCCCATCAAAGCAGGTTGAAATTTTTCGCGCAATCTGGATAATTCGGCCCCTCTCCGTGTGGCGGAAGTGATGCACCACCACGCAGGAAGAACCCCGTCGAACATTGGCGTGCCTGACCCGAGCCCCCAAAAGCGTCAGCGTTCGGCTGCGCGCTTGCCCTTGGCAAGCTGTGCACTATCCAGTAAGATTCGCCGTCTATTTTTCGCTGGGCGGCCTCTGAGGCTTTAGAGAATGAAAACTTTTACTGCTAAACCGGAAACAGTAAAGCGCGAGTGGTTCGTAGTCGACGCCGCTGGCCAGACCCTGGGTCGTCTGGCTACCGAAATCGCTAGCCGTCTGCGTGGCAAACACAAACCAGAATACACCCCTCACGTTGACACCGGCGACTACATCGTCGTCATCAACGCCGAGCAGGTTCGTGTGACTGGTGCCAAGTCTTCCGACAAGATGTACTACTCCCACTCCGGTTTCCCGGGCGGTATCAAGGAAATCAACTTCGAGAAGTTGATCGCCAAGGCCCCTGAGCGTGTTATCGAAACTGCGGTCAAAGGCATGCTGCCGAAGAACCCGCTGGGTCGCGACATGTACCGCAAGCTGAAAGTGTACGCGGGTGCTGCTCACCCACACACTGCTCAGCAGCCTCAAGAACTGAAGATCTAACGGGATAGTTCATTATGTCGGCGACTCAAAACTACGGCACTGGCCGTCGCAAGACCGCAACCGCTCGCGTATTCCTGCGTCCGGGTACTGGTAACATTTCCATCAACAACCGTTCTCTGGACGTGTTCTTCGGTCGCGAAACCGCTCGCATGGTTGTTCGTCAGCCGCTCGAGCTGACCGAAACCGTCGAGAAGTTCGACATCTACGTCACCGTTTCCGGTGGTGGTGTCAGCGGTCAAGCCGGTGCGATCCGTCACGGTATCACCCGCGCTCTGATGGAATACGACGAAACCCTGCGTGGCGCTCTGCGTCGTGCTGGTTACGTCACCCGCGACGCTCGTGAAGTTGAGCGTAAGAAAGTGGGTCTGCGTAAAGCGCGTAAGCGTCCTCAGTACTCCAAGCGTTAATACCGCTTCGGCAGTCGAAAAAAGCCCGGTTCCTTGGAACCGGGCTTTTTTTATGTCTTGAACTAACCTGTCAGCATGTCGGTGACGACTTGCCGCATAGACGCAGATCAAGCAAAGCGAGGGTTGTAGCCCGTTCCCCGGGTAATCACCTTGTCAGTGTGTGGATTTGTTTCTTACCATGGCGGCCAATTTTTAGTGCCACAGACATTACCTAAGTACAGGCCAGGTCCAACTGGCCAAGCAAGCTGATGGGAGAGGACTGAATGAGCAATGACGGCGTCAACGCAGGCCGGCGCCGCTTCCTCGTAGCCGCGACATCTGTAGTCGGGGCAGCGGGGGCAGTGGGGGCTGCGGTACCGTTCGTGGGGTCATGGTTTCCCAGTGCCAAGGCGAAAGCCGCGGGTGCACCGGTGAAGGTCAATATCGCCAAGGTCGAGGCCGGGCAGCAGATGGTGGCCGAGTGGCGTGGCCAGCCGGTGTTCATCGTGCGGCGAACGGACGAGATCCTCGGTAACCTGAAAAAGGTCGTCGGTGACCTGGCTGACCCCGAGTCCAAGGCCTCGGTACAGCCCACCTACGTCGACCCGCAGGTTCGTTCGATCAAGCCGGAAATCCTCATCCTTGTCGGCCTGTGCACACACCTGGGCTGCTCGCCCACCTTCCGTCCGGAAGTCGCACCCGCCGACCTTGGCCCGAAATGGGTCGGTGGCTATTTCTGCCCGTGCCACGGCTCCCACTACGACCTGGCCGGGCGTGTCTACAAGTCGCAGCCGGCACCTCTCAACCTGCCCGTGCCACCGCACTCTTACGAGTCGGACGAGATCGTCGTCATCGGCGTTGACCAGGAGAACGCATGATGAGCAAGTTCATGGACTGGATTGATGCTCGCTTCCCCGCCACCAAGATGTGGGAAGACCACCTGAGCAAGTATTACGCGCCCAAGAACTTCAACTTCCTGTACTTCTTCGGCTCCCTGGCGCTGCTGGTGCTGGTCAACCAGATCGTCACCGGTGTGTGGCTGACCATGAGCTTCACGCCCTCGGCGGAAGAGGCGTTCGCCTCTGTCGAGTACATCATGCGTGATGTGGAATACGGCTGGATCCTGCGCTACTTGCACTCCACCGGTGCATCGGCGTTCTTCATCGTGGTCTACCTGCACATGTTCCGCGGCCTGCTCTACGGCTCCTACCAGAAGCCGCGTGAACTGGTTTGGCTGTTCGGCATGCTGATCTACCTGGCGCTGATGGCCGAAGCCTTCATGGGCTACCTGCTGCCGTGGGGCCAGATGTCGTACTGGGGTGCCCAGGTGATCATCTCGCTGTTCGGTGCCATTCCGGTGATCGGTGGCGACCTCACCCAGTGGATCCGCGGTGACTACCTGATCTCGGGTATCACCCTGAACCGCTTCTTCGCCCTGCACGTGGTCGCCCTGCCGATCGTGATTCTCGGCCTGGTGGTGCTGCACATCCTCGCCCTTCACGAAGTGGGTTCGAACAACCCCGATGGCGTCGACATCAAGAAGAAAAAGGACGAGAACGGTATCCCGTTGGATGGTATCCCGTTCCACCCGTACTACACCGTCAAGGACATTGTCGGCGTGGTGGTGTTCCTGTTCGTGTTCTGCGCCGTGGTGTTCTTCTTCCCGGAAATGGGCGGTTACTTCCTGGAGAAACCTAACTTCGAGCAGGCGAACGCCTTCAAGACCCCCGAGCACATTGCGCCTGTGTGGTACTTCACGCCGTTCTACGCGATCCTGCGTGCGGTGCCTGACAAACTGATGGGCGTCATCGCCATGGGTGCGGCCATTGCCGTGCTGTTCGTGCTGCCCTGGCTCGACCGCAGCCCGGTGCGCTCCATGCGCTACAAGGGCTGGATCAGCAAGCTCTTCCTGCTGGTGTTCTGCGTGGCCTTCGTCATCCTCGGCGTGCTGGGCGTACTGGCGCCGACACCTGGGCGTACCTTGCTGTCGCAGGTGTGCACGGTGTTGTACTTCGCCTACTTCCTGCTGATGCCGTTCTACACAAGGCTCGAGAAGACCAAACCGGTTCCGGAAAGGGTGACTGGCTGATGAAAAAGTTGATTGCAGTATTTTTGCTGGCAGTGATGCCTGCCTTTTCCTTCGCGGCCGAAACGGGCCTGGAGCTGGACAAGGTCGACATCGACCTGGGCGACAAGGCCGCCATGCAGGACGGGGCGCGTACCTTTGCCAACTATTGCATGGGTTGCCACAGTGCCAAGTTCCAGCGTTACGAGCGGGTGGCCGATGACCTTGGCATCCCCCACGAGCTGATGCTCGAGAAGCTGGTGTTCACCGGTGCCAAGATCGGTGACCACATGCAGATCGGCATGAAGCCCAGTGACGCCAAGACCTGGTTCGGCGCCGCACCGCCAGACCTGACCCTGGTGGCGCGGGTGCGTGGCACCGACTGGCTGTACACCTACCTGCGCAGCTTCTATGAGGACCCGTCGCGGCCTTATGGGGTGAACAACAAGGTGTTCCCGAACGTTGGCATGCCAAACGTGCTGGTTGGTCTGCAGGGCAACCAGTACGTCGGCTGCAAACAGGTGCAGACCGTGACCGATGGCAAGAAGCAATTCGACCCGTTGACCGGCGCCCCGATCACCCATGAAGCCTGCGACCAGCTGACCATTACGCCGAATTCCGGTACCCTGACGACCGAGCAGTTCGACGAGAAGGTCAAGAACCTGGTGACCTTCCTGGCCTATTCGGCCAACCCGGTCAAACTGGAAAGCCAGCGCATCGGTACCTACGTGTTGCTGTACCTGGCTTTCTTCTTCGTATTCGCCTACTTGCTCAAGCGTGAATACTGGAAGGACGTGCACTGATCACGCAGTAGTTTCTGGTTGTTGAACGCGCCCGTGGTGGCCTGGCAGATCTGCCAGGTCACCACGGGCGCGTTTTCATTTACAGTTTCACAAGCATCCCGTGCGAGGAGGCGCTACATGGGCGCAACCAACAGGTTAGCCTGCTATTCCGACCCCGCTGATCACTATTCTCATCGGGTACGCCTCGTGCTGGCCGAGAAGGGTATCAGCGTGCAGGTCATCGATGTCGACCCCAGTCGCCTGCCGCCCAAGCTGGCCGAGGTGAACCCTTACGGCAGCGTGCCGACCCTGGTCGACCGTGACCTGGCGCTGTATGAATCGTCCGTGGTGATGGAATACCTCGAGGAGCGTTATCCACATCCGCCGCTGATGCCGGTGTACCCGGTTGCGCGGGGGAACAGTCGCTTGCTGATGCATCGCATCCAGCGCGACTGGTGCTCCCTGGCCGATACCGTGCTCGATCCGCGCAGCAGCGAGGCTGACCGAGCCGAAGCGCGCAAGGCGTTGCGTGAGAGCCTGACCGGGGTCTCGCCGCTGTTCGGCGAGTACGCCTGCTTCATGAGTGAGGAGCAAAGCCTGGTCGATTGTTGTCTACTGCCCATCCTCTGGCGTCTGCCGGTGTTGGGTATCGAGTTGCCGCGGCAAGCCAAGCCGCTGCTGGATTACATGGAGCGGCAGTTCGCCCGCGAGCCTTTCCAGGCGAGCCTGTCCTCTGTAGAACGTGAAATGCGCAAGCTTTAAGGAGCCGTTGATGAACTCCAGTCGCCCCTATCTGGTTCGAGCACTGTACGAGTGGATCGTCGACAACGATTGCACGCCCCATATGCTGGTCAATGCCGAATTCCCGGCGGTGCAGGTGCCGCAAGGTTTCGCCAGTGATGGCCAGATCGTGTTGAACATCTCGCCAAGTGCCGTGCGCAGCCTGCACATGGACAACGACGCGGTCAGCTTCGAGGGCCGCTTCGGTGGCGTGGCTCACTCGCTGTACGTGCCGGTTGGCGCCATCCTGGGTATCTATGCCCGCGAAAATGGCCAGGGTATGGTCTTCGAGCTGGAGCCGCCCGTGATGGATGACGATGAGCCGGAAGATGATGATGTACAGCCGGATGACAATGGCCCACCAGAAGGTGGTGGCCAGCCGCCACGCCCGACTGGCCGGCCAAGCCTGAAAGTGGTCAAGTAACAAAAAAGGCGATCCAACCGGATCGCCTTTTTCTTTACCAGCCCTGGCTTACAGGTCGCTGATGGTGCGTACCTGGTCCTTGTTGATGCGGGTACGCTTGCCGTCGAGTTGCTGGAACTCGTAGAAGCCGGCGTCGCGGTCGAATTCCGGTACGTCGACGGCCTGGATTTCACGGCCATCGTTGAGGGTGATCAGGCTTGGTGTGGAGCAGCCGGCCAGGGTGGCGAAAGTGCCGAACAGCAGGGCAGGCAGCAGAAGCTTTTTCATGCGGTGTTTCCTGGATTTCTGAAAGGTGGGGCAGTGTTGTCGCCTGTGCTGGCCTTTTCGCGGGTAAACCCGCTCCCACAGGAACACAACAAGCCTCGAAAGCTGTGAGATCCCTGTGGGAGCGGGTTTACCCGCGAAGAGGCCGGTGCAGGCAATCAGTGAATCAGTCGATGTACTCGAACAGTTTGACGATCTTCTGCACACCCGAAACGCCCTGTACCACGGCAGTGGCCGAGTTGGCCTCCTGCTGGGTCACCAGGCCGAGCAGGTAGACGATGCCGTTCTCGGTAATCACCTTGATGCGCGAGCTGGGCACGGCATTGTCGGTCAGCATCTGGGTCTTGATCTTGGTGGTCAGCCAGGCGTCGTTGTTGCGCGCCAGGATGGAGGAGGGCTGCATCACCTGCAGCTCGTTGTGTACTTTCTTGACCCGCTGTACCTGGCTGGCAGTCTGCTCGGCAAGGCTCTTGAGGTCGGCGCGCGGGGTCTGGCCGGCCAGCAGGACGATGCCGTTGTAGCTGCTGACAACGATGTGCGAACCTTTGTCCAGGTCAGGGCTGGCCTTGGCGATGTTGACCGAGGCCTTGGTTTCGATCAGCGAGTCGTCGATCTTGCTGCCGATGGTGCGCGTGCCGCGATCGTCCTCGATCGGCGAATTGCGGGTAGAGGTCAGTACCGAGCTGCAACCAGTGACGCTCAGGCACAGGGTCAGGGCCATAAGGCCGAGGCGCATAGGGGTCATTCTTCACTCCCGAACAGTTGGCTGTCGATCAGATCACACAGGCAGTGGATCGCCAGCAGGTGGACTTCCTGGATGCGCGCGGTAACCGTCGAAGGTACGCGGATTTCCACGTCTTCGGGCAGCAGCAACGAAGCCATGCCGCCGCCATCGCGACCCGTCAATGCTACGACAATCATTTCGCGGTCATGTGCGGCCTGGATCGCCTGGATCACGTTGGCCGAGTTGCCGCTGGTGGAGATCGCCAGCAGAACGTCACCGGGCTGGCCCAGCGCGCGGATCTGCTTGGAAAAGACTTCGTTGTAGCTGTAGTCGTTGGCGATCGAGGTCAGGGTCGAGCTGTCGGTGGTCAGCGCGATGGCCGGCAGGCTCGGGCGTTCGCGCTCGAAGCGGTTGAGCAGCTCCGAGGAAAAGTGCTGGGCATCGCCGGCCGAGCCGCCGTTGCCGCAGGCGAGCATCTTGCCCTCGTTGAGCAGTGCATTGACCATGACCAGGCTGGCCTGCTCGATGTGCGGTGCCAGGATGTCCATTGCCTGTTGCTTGGTATCGATGCTGGCCTGGAACAGCCGGCGAATTCGGGATTGCATGTCCATCTGGTGACCTTAAGTGGGGCGGTGGCCTTTGCTACGCGCAACAACGACCAGCCCGCGAAACATAGAGCAAAAAAATCGGAGTGGGTTCAGCATTCGAAGGCGTTTTTCAGCCATTGAAGCGGTCTGCCTGCATGGTGGCTGCCCTGCAGGGCGACTACGTCGAAGCGGCAGGGGTGGTTGCCCCAGTGGGGCTCCTTCTGCAGGAACAGGCTGGCGGCGAGCACCAACCGTTTCTGCTTGCGCCCGTCGATACTGCCGAGGGCGCCACCGAAGCCCGCGTGCAACCGGTAGCGGACTTCGACGAATACTACTGTATCGGCGTCGAGCATGACCAGATCAAGCTCACCGCCTTTGCATCGCCAGTTGCGCGCCAGCAGGTGCAGGCCCTGCCCTTGAAGGTATTCAAGGGCTTGGGTTTCCGCTGCCTGCCCGGCGCTGGTGGGCGACGCTGCTGCCATCAGCGGGCGGTGTCTGGCAGGCGCTGGACCTGGCCGCCGACGAACTCGGCCCAAGGCAGCTGGCGCTCGACACGCTGGTTGGCGTTCATGCTCAGGCTGCCCGAAAGGCCCAGTACGCGGTTGTCCGGCAGCGCTTTCAGTTGGCCCAGGCGCGGCGCCAGGCTGTAGGCGTCGACGCCCATGGCATACAGGCGGCCCAGGCTGCCGGCGGCTTGCGGCCATTGCTGCACGACCTGCTGGCGCAGGCTGTTGCTGGTATCGAGCAGCCACGGGGTTTCGCAGAAGCGGATGCCGTTCATGTCGTTGTACTGGTTGACGTCACCACTGGCGCTGTACAGGTTCGAGGTGGCGTAGACCGGTACGTCACCGGCGTACTGGAAGTTCAGGGTCGGCTTGATCTGCTGGGCCTGTTGCGGGGTCGAGGCGAGGAAGATGAAGTCGATGTCCTGGCGGCGCGACGGCTGCGCGGCGATGCTGCCGCCTACCGTGCTCTGCAGGCTCTTGGCGCGGCCTTCGCTCTGGCGCAGCTGGAACAGGTCGGCAATCTGCTGGGCCAGTGCGACCGGCTGGGCGATGCGCTCGGCGGCGAGCAGGGTGCCACCGTTGCCTTCCCAGTCCTGGCGGAAGGCGGCAAGCACGCGGTCGCCCCATTCGCCGCTCGGCACCAGGGCCACGGCGCGGACCATTCCATCGGCGCGGGCGCGGCGGGCCACTTCACGGGCTTCGTCTTCGGCAGCCAGGCCGAACTGGAACAGCTGCGGCGGCGCCTTCTGGCCGGCGTCGGCGTAGTTCAGGGCCAGGGTGGTGATCGGCAGTTGTGGCTTGGCAGCCAGTTGCTTGACCAGCGGTTTTTCCAGCGGGCCGATGACCAGCTGTACGCCTGCGGCCTGGGCCTGGCGATAGAAGTCGTCGAGCGAACCGATGCGCGAGCTGTCGAATACCTGCACGGCTGGCGCCTGCTGGCCGGCTTGCTGGGCCTGGAAGTGCGCAGCCATGAAGCCGTCACGCAGGGCGCGGGCAACACCGGCCAGCGGGCCTTCCTGAGGCAGCAGCAGGGCAATCTTGGTCAGCGGCTGGCTGGCCAGCTCCTTGAGCTTGGTCAGTGCCAGCGGCAGTTGCTGGGCAGCCGGGTGGTCCGGGTGCTGTTTGACCCAGGCGTCGATAGCCGCTTGCTGCTGTTCCAGGGTGCCGGCGCTTTTTACCGCGAAGGCCAGGCTGGTCCAGCCCGCCAGGGTCTGGTCGTTGCCAGGCTGCTGCAGTTGCTCTGCCGGCAGCGAGGCGACCAGTGCCCAGATGGCGTCATTGTTGGCGCTGGCGGCCTGGCCGCTGAGCAGCGGGGCCAGCAGCACGCGCTGTTGCGCGGCGGCCAGGGCCTGGCCATCGGCTTCGAGGGCGGCCGCGTGTACGCTGTAGGTGCGCGCTTGCTGTTCTTCCGGCAGTTCGGCGACGCGCTGCAGGCTCGGGTGGGCCAGGGCGGTCAGGGCGGCCTTGGGCTGGTTGCGGCTCATGGCCAGCTCGGCACCGAGGGTGCTGGCGAACACTTGCTGCGCCGGCTTGAGCGTGTCCAGCGGCACCTGCTCGAGGATGCGTGCGGCGCGTGGGAAATCCTTCTGCTTGTAGGCCAGGTCGGCTGCGCTCAGGCGCAGCAGGGCGGCGTCTTCCGCGGACTTGCTGGAAGCAGCCTTCTCGAGCAGTTGCTCGATGCTGGCGTCCGGGGTGCGTGGCAGTTCGCCCAGGCTGGATGAGGGCGAGCTGGCGCAGGCTGCCAGCAAGGCAGCAAGGCAGAGGGCTGTGAACAGCCGCAGGCAAGCGATCATGTAAAGGTCCTGTTACTCGATCAAGGTGGCCGGCAATTGTACCCAAGCGCTGGCCGGGGCGCGATGTTGCCGTGTCGATCCTTCACTATAGGAGGCCTGCCATCGGTCGTCGGCGAAGTTCTTTGCGCCCTGTTGCAGGCGCTCGGGCTACAATGGCGCCTTTGATCCGAACGACAGGTGTGCGCAGTGACTGATGTGGCAGGGGCTTCGAAATCCACCGTGGGGACGCTGTATGTGGTCGCAACCCCCATCGGCAACCTTGACGACATGAGCGCCCGGGCGCTGAAGGTGCTGGCGGACGTGGCCCTGATCGCGGCGGAAGATACCCGTCATTCGATCCGCCTGCTGCAGCACTTCGGCATCGACACGCCGCTGGCGGCCTGTCATGAGCACAACGAGCGTGACGAGGGCGGGCGTTTTCTCACCAAGCTGCTGGCGGGTGAGAATGTGGCGTTGGTCTCCGATGCCGGCACGCCGCTGATTTCCGATCCGGGGTACCACCTGGTGCGCCAGGCGCGCGCTGCGGGTGTGAACGTGGTGCCGGTGCCGGGCGCCTGCGCTCTGATCGCCGCGCTGTCGGCGGCCGGCCTGCCTTCGGACCGCTTCATCTTCGAAGGCTTCCTGCCGGCCAAGGCAGCGGGGCGTCGGGCGCGCCTGGAGCAGGTAAAGGAAGAGCCGCGCACGCTGATCTTCTATGAGGCCCCGCACCGTATCCTGGAATGCCTCGAGGACATGGAGGCGGTGTTCGGTGGCGAGCGCCCGGCGCTTTTGGCGCGCGAGCTGACCAAGACCTTCGAGACCCTCAAGGGCCTGCCCCTGGCCGAGCTGCGCGCGTTCGTTGCCGGCGACAGCAACCAGCAGCGCGGTGAGTGCGTGGTGCTTGTCGGTGGCTGGAGTGCGCCGGAGGGCGAGCAGGCGATCAGTGCCGAGGCGCAGCGGGTGCTCGACCTGCTGCTGGCCGAGTTGCCACTCAAGCGGGCGGCGGCACTGGCCGCGGAAATTACCGGGGTGCGCAAGAACCTGCTGTACCAACTGGCCCTGGAAAAGCAGAAAGCCGAGTAGTGGCAAATTGATATAGATGTCGGTATTGCTTGTTCTCGGGCGCGCGTGCCGTTAATCTTGGCGGCGGAGAGTCGATCGGACAGTCGCTGCCTGCTTTTGTTCCGCAACAGCAGGGGGAGGAAAGTCCGGGCTCCATAGGGCAGAGTGCCAGGTAACGCCTGGGAGGCGCGAGCCTACGGAAAGTGCCACAGAAAATAACCGCCTAAGCACTTCGGTGCCGGTAAGGGTGAAAAGGTGCGGTAAGAGCGCACCGCACGGCTGGCAACAGTTCGTGGCTAGGTAAACCCCACTCGGAGCAAGACCAAATAGGGTTCCATCAGGCGTGGCCCGCGTCGGAACCGGGTAGGTTGCTAGAGGCGTCCAGCGATGGCCGTCGTAGAGGAATGACTGTCCTCGACAAAACCCGGCTTACAGATCGACTCTCCACCTTTCCCTCCCTGCTTTATTCGATAGCAGATGCCCTCTGGTAATACCGAAAAAATCTTACTCTTAATAAATCACTTTAACTTCGAACTCCATTCGCCTGCGTGGGTTTGATTTTTCTCGTGTTTTTTTCTCCTCGGTAGTCCTTCCGCATTCCTTTATTGCGCTAAATCTCGGTCCTGTAAGGCTTTTCCTTCCGAACGTGCCTTGACGGTGCTGCGGGCGGATTCCTATAGTGTGCGCAAGTGGCAGAAAGTGGGATGAAGTGGGTTTTCTGGCACAAAAAAGCTAACATTGTGGGGAATCGCAGCCGTGTTCCGCGGAGCCAACGCCGTCAGCCTCGATGCCAAGGGCCGTCTCGCCATGCCGAGCCGGTACCGTGACGAGCTCGATTCGCGTTGCAATGGTCAGCTGATCGTGACCATCGACGCCGTTGACCCCTGCTTGTGTGTTTATCCCCTCGATGAGTGGGAACAGATAGAAGCCAAGTTGCGTGCCTTGCCATCGTTGCGTGAGGAAAACCGCCGCCTGCAGCGTTTGCTGATCGGTAATGCGGTTGACCTGGAGCTCGATGGCAGCGGGCGTTTCCTGGTGCCGCCCCGTCTGCGTGAGTACGCCAAACTCGACAAGAAGGCGATGCTGGTGGGGCAACTGAACAAATTCCAGCTGTGGGATGAAGATGCCTGGAACGCGGTTTCGGCAGCCGACCTTGCAGCTATTCAACAACCGGGCGCCATGCCCGACGAATTGCGTGACCTGATCCTGTGACCATAGATAGCGGCTTCAACCACATTACCGTCCTGCTCGACGAAGCTGTCGAGGCATTGGCCTTGCGCGCCGACGGTTGCTATCTGGACGGCACTTTCGGCCGTGGCGGGCACAGCCGGCTGATTCTCAGCAAGCTCGGGCCGCAAGG
Source organism: Pseudomonas sp. UYEF17 (assembly GCF_040546125.1). Lineage (NCBI taxonomy): Bacteria > Pseudomonadati > Pseudomonadota > Gammaproteobacteria > Pseudomonadales > Pseudomonadaceae > Pseudomonas > Pseudomonas sp. UYEF17. Next base: position 322,297 of record NZ_JBEPNE010000003.1, on the reverse strand, counting down.
GCGGCTGCTGGGTTTCGACAAAGATCCACAGGCGATTGCCACGGGGCAAGCGCTGGCGGCCGAAGACGGCCGCTTTGTCATTGTGCAGCGCAGCTTTGCCGAGCTGGGCGCGGAAGTGGCCGAGCGCGGCCTGGATGGCAAGGTCAGTGGCGTATTGCTCGACCTGGGCGTTTCCTCGCCGCAGCTGGATGACCCCGAGCGTGGCTTCAGCTTCCTCAATGATGGCCCGCTGGACATGCGCATGAACCCGGACCAGGGCATCAGCGCCGCCGAGTTCATCGCCACTGCGCCGGTGGAAGAGATCGCCCGCGTATTCAAGGAATACGGCGAGGAGCGCTTTGCCGGGCGCATGGCGCGTGCTGTGGTGGAGCGCCGCGAAAAGCAGCCGTTCACCCGTACCGCCGACCTGGCGGAATTGCTCAAGGTGGCCAACCCGGCTTGGGAAAAGGGCAAGAACCCGGCTACCCGTGCCTTCCAGGGCCTGCGTATCCACGTCAACAACGAACTGGGCGACCTAGAGACCGGTCTTGAGGCAGCGCTCGAAGCGCTGGAAGTTGGCGGGCGCCTGGCAGTCATCAGTTTCCACTCGCTGGAAGACCGTATCGTCAAGCTGTTCATGCGCAAGCTGGTCAAGGGCGAGGCCGACAACCTGCCACGTAACCTGCCGGTTCAGCACAAGGCCTTCGAGCCGAAAATCAAGCTCATCGGCAAGGCCCAGTTCGCCTCCGAAGCCGAGCTCAAGGCCAACCCGCGGGCGCGCAGCGCCGTGATGCGGGTGGCGGAGAAGCTGCGGTGAGCAGGCTGTTTGCCAAACCCTTGCCAGGCGGAAGCTTCCTGATGCTTCTGCTGTTCGTTGCCGTGCTGATTTCGGCCATCGCCGTGTCCTACAGCGCGCACTGGAACCGTCAGTTGCTCAACACCCTGTACGGCGAGTTGAACGAACGCGACAAGGCCCAGGCCGAGTGGGGCCGGCTGATCCTCGAGCAAAGCACCTGGACCGCCGCCAGCCGCATCGAAAACCTGGCTTCCGAGCAACTGAAGATGCGCGTACCTTCGGCTGACGAAGTACGGATGGTGGCGCCATGATGAAGCTCGAAGGCGCACTCTACCCATGGCGCTTCCGTGTGGTGATCGGCTTGCTGGCGCTGATGGTCGGTGCCATCTGCTGGCGCATCATCGACCTGCAGGTGGTCGACCGTGACTTCCTCAAGGGCCAGGGCGATGCGCGCAGCCTGCGTCACATCCCTATCCCGGCTCACCGCGGCCTGATCACCGACCGTAACGGTGAACCGCTGGCGGTCAGTACCCCGGTCACCACCCTGTGGGCCAACCCCAAGGAAATGCAGGCCTCCAAGGACCGCTGGCCACAGCTGGCGGCAGCGCTGGGGCAGAACCCGCAGCAGCTGACCGAGCGCCTGACCCAGCAGGCCAGCAAAGAGTTCATCTATCTGGTCCGCGGCCTTACCCCGGAGCAGGGCCAGCATGTACTCGACCTGAAAGTGCCAGGCGTGTACGGCCTGGAAGAATTCCGCCGCTTCTACCCGGCCGGTGATGTCACCGCGCACATGGTCGGCTTCACCGACCTCGACGACCACGGTCGCGAAGGGGTAGAACTGGCCTATGACGAGTGGCTGGCCGGCGTACCCGGCAAGCGGCAGGTGATCAAGGACCGGCGCGGCCGGCTGATCAAGGACATCCAGGTAACCAAGAACGCCAAGGCCGGGAAGACCTTGGCGTTGTCGATAGACCTGCGCCTGCAGTACCTGGCTACCCGCGAGCTGCGCAACGCCATTGCCGAACAGGACGCCAAGGCCGGCAGCCTGGTGATCATGGACGTCAAGACCGGTGAGGTCCTGGCCATGGTCAACCAGCCGACCTACAACCCCAACAACCGACGCAGCATGTTCCCGGCCGCCATGCGTAACCGCGCGATCATCGACGTGTTCGAGCCAGGTTCCACGGTCAAGCCGATCTCCATGAGCGCGGCACTGGAAAGTGGCCGCTGGAAGCCGACCGACAAGGTCGAGGTGTACCCGGGCAGCCTGCAGATCGGCCGCTACACCATCAAGGACGTGTCCAGGAGCGAAGGCCCGATCCTCGACCTGACCGGCATTCTGATCAACTCCAGTAACGTTGGCATGAGCAAGATCGCCTTCGACATCGGCGGCGAGGCCATCTACCGGGTCATGTCCCAGGTCGGCCTGGGCCAGTACACCGGCCTTGGCTTCCCCGGCGAGCGCGTCGGCAACCTGCCCAACCACCGCGAGTGGCGCAAGGCAGAGACCGCGACCCTGTCCTATGGCTATGGCGTGTCGGTCACCGCCCTGCAGCTGGTGCATGCCTACGCGGCGCTGGCCAACGACGGCAAGATGGTGCCGCTGTCGATCCTCAAGGTCGACAAGGCCCCGGAAGCCGTGCAGGCCATTCCGAAGGAAACCGCCGAAACCGTCCAGGGCATGCTGCAGCAGGTGATCGAAGCACCGCGCGGCGTGTTCCGCGCCCAAGTGCCGTTCTACCACGTGGCCGGCAAGTCCGGTACCGCGCGTAAAGCCACCGTGGGCTCCAAGGGCTACACCGAAAACGCCTACCGCTCGCTGTTCGCCGGCTTCGGGCCGATGAGCGACCCGCGCTACGCCATCGTCGTGGTCATCGACGAACCAGGCAAGGGCGGCTACTTCGGCGGCCTGGTTTCGGCGCCGGTGTTCAGCAAGGTCATGTCCGGCACCCTGCGCCTGATGAACGTGCCGCCAGACAACCTGCCGCCACCAGCACCCGTCGAACAATCGCAAGTCAATGCAGCAGCAACCGCCAAGGGAGGGCGTGGATGATGACAATGCCATTGAGCAAGCTTTTCGCTCACGCCAGCCGCGACCCGCTGATCCGTGAACTGACCCTGGACAGCCGCAATGTGCGCCCGGGCGACCTGTTCCTGGCCGTGCCGGGCGCCAAGGTCGATGGCCGCGAGCATATCGCCGATGCCCTGGCGCGTGGCGCTGCTGCTGTGGCCTATGAAGAACAGGGCACGAGCGTTCTGCCACTGACCGACGTGCCGCTCATCCCGGTCAAGGGCCTGATCGCCCAGCTTTCGGATATCGCAGGGCGCTTCTATGGCGAACCGAGCCGCCAGCTGAACCTGGTGGGCGTGACCGGTACCAACGGCAAGACCAGTGTCACCCAGCTGGTGGCCCAGGCGCTGGACTTGCTTGGTCAGCGTTGCGGCCTGATCGGCACCCTGGGTACCGGCTTCTATGGTGAGCTGCAGAGTGGCCGCCTGACCACGCCCGACCCGATCGCCGTACAGTCGACCCTCAACGACCTCAAGAAAGGTGGCGCCAAGGCCGTGGCCATGGAGGTTTCCTCCCACGCCCTGGAGCAGGGCCGGGTCGCCGCGCTGGAATTCGACATCGCGGTCATGACCAACCTGTCCCGCGACCACCTGGACTACCACGGCAGCATGGAGGCCTACGAGGCCGCCAAGGCCAAGCTGTTCGCCTGGCCGAGCCTGCGCTGCCAGGTGGTCAACCTGGATGACGACTTCGGCCGTCGCCTGGCCGCCGATTTTGCCCGCCGCCCGAGTGTCGACCATATCGAGACCCGGTTGCTCAGCTACAGCCTGGAGAACCCGGAGGCCTCGTTGTTCTGCCGCGAAGCCATGTTCAATGACGATGGCGTGCGCGCCACCCTGGTCACCGCCCAGGGCGAACGTACCCTGAGCAGCAAGTTGCTGGGCCGCTTCAACCTGAGCAACATGCTCGCCGCCGTGGCGACCCTGTTGGCGCTGGACTACGCGCTGGACGAAATCCTCAAGGTCACCCCGCAGCTGCAGGGGCCGATCGGCCGCATGCAGCGCCTGGGTGGGGGCGACAAGCCGCTGGTGGTGGTCGACTACGCACACACCCCGGACGCCCTGGAGAAAGTGCTCGAAGCCCTGCGCCCGCATGCGCACGGCAAGCTGCTGTGCCTGTTCGGCTGCGGCGGCGACCGAGACCGCGGCAAGCGTCCGTTGATGGCCGAAGTGGCCGAGCGCCTGGCCGACCGCGTGCTGGTCACCGACGACAACCCGCGTACTGAAGACCCGCTGCGCATCTTTGACGACATCCGCCCGGGTTTCGCCAAACCTGCCGGGGTCGAGTTCGTTGCCGGTCGTGGCGAAGCCATCGCACACCTGATCGCCACTGCCGCTACCGACGATGTGATCGTGCTGGCCGGCAAGGGGCACGAGGATTACCAGGAGATCAATGGCGAGCGCCATGATTTCTCCGATTTGATCGAGGCCGAAAAGGCACTTGCAGCCTGGGAGGCTCCACATGCTTAAGCCGATGTCACTCAGCCAGCTGACCACAGCACTGAGTGGTCAACAAATCGGTGCCGACGCCACCTTCACCGGCGTCAGCATCGACAGCCGCAGTGTTGGCGCCGGGCAACTGTTCGTCGCCCTGGCCGGCCCGCGCTTCGATGGCCACGACTACCTGGCCGATGTGAAGGCCAAAGGCGCTGTCGCGGCCCTGGTCGAGCGGGAAGTAGCCGATGTCGACCTGCCGCAGCTGCTGGTCGCCGATTGCCGCCTGGCCCTCGGCCAGCTTGGCGCGCTGAACCGTGCTGCCTTCGACAAGCCGGTGGTGGCCATCACCGGTTCCAGCGGCAAGACCACGGTCAAGGAGATGCTCGCCAGCATCCTGCGCACCCGTGGCCTGGTGCACGCCACCCGCGGCAACCTGAACAACGACCTCGGCGCGCCGCTGACCCTGCTGGAGATCGCTCCCGAGCACAGTGCCGCGGTGATCGAACTGGGCGCCTCGCGCATTGGCGAGATCCGCTACACCGTCGGCCTGACCCAGCCCCAGGTGGTCATCATCAACAACGCCGGTACCGCCCACGTTGGCGAGTTCGGCGGCCCGGAAAAGATCGTCGAAGCCAAGGGCGAGATCCTCGAAGGCCTGGGCGAGGGCGGCATCGCCATCCTCAACCTGGACGACAAGGCCTTTGATATCTGGAAGGCACGCGCCGGCGCGCACAAGGTCTTCAGCTTTGCCCGCAGCAATGCAAAGGCCGATTTCCATGCCACGGACATCGGTCGCGATGCCCGTGGTTGCCCGTCGTTCAAGCTGCACGGCGCTGGTGACGTGGTAGACGTGCAACTCAATGTGCTTGGTGAGCACAACGTCAGCAATGCCCTGGCCGCCGCCGCCGCTGCCCATGCCGTTGGTCTGAGCCTGAGCGGCATCGCCGCCGGCCTGGCTGCCGTGCAGCCGGTCAAGGGCCGTACCGTGGCGCAGATCGCGCCGAACGGTGTGCGCGTGATCGACGACAGTTACAACGCAAATCCCACCTCCATGTGCGCGGCCATTGATATACTCGCCGGCTTTTCCGGACGCACCGTCCTGGTGCTTGGAGATATCGGCGAACTGGGGCAATGGGCGGAAGAAGGCCACCGTCAGGTGGGTGACTACGCGCGTGGCAAGGTCGACGCCCTGTACGCAGTGGGTTCCAACATGACACACGCGGTCAAGGCGTTCGGCGCCAATGGCCGCCATTTCGCTACTCAAGCTGAGCTGATCGACGCGGTTGGCGCCGAGAATGCCAGCGACACCACAATCTTGATCAAGGGCTCGCGCAGCGCTGCGATGGAAAACGTCGTGGCGGCATTGTGCGGTGCCAGCGGGGAGAAACATTAATGCTGCTGCTGTTGGCCGAGTATCTGCAACAGTTCCACAAAGGCTTCGCGGTCTTCCAGTACCTGTCCCTGCGCGGGATTCTGGGTGTGCTGACCGCGTTGTCCCTGGCGCTGTGGCTGGGGCCGTGGATGATCCGTACCCTGCAAATCCGCCAGATCGGCCAGGCCGTGCGTAACGACGGCCCGCAATCGCACCTGTCCAAGTCCGGCACCCCGACCATGGGTGGGGCGCTGATCCTGTCCGCGATTGCCGTCAGCACCCTGCTGTGGGCCGACCTGACCAACCGCTACGTGTGGGTGGTGCTGATCGTTACCCTGGCATTCGGTGCCATCGGCTGGGTCGACGACTACCGCAAGGTGATCGAAAAGAACTCGCGTGGCCTGCCAAGCCGCTGGAAGTACTTCTGGCAGTCGGTGTTCGGCCTGGCTGCAGCCATCTTCCTGTACAAGACCGCGCCGACCAGCGTCGAAACCACGCTGATCCTGCCGTTCATCAAGGATGTCACCATTCCGCTGGGCATCGGCTTCGTCGTGCTGACCTACTTCGTCATTGTCGGTTCGAGCAACGCGGTCAACCTCACCGACGGCCTCGACGGCCTGGCGATCATGCCGACGGTGATGGTCGGCGGTGCCCTGGGCATCTTCTGCTACCTGTCGGGCAACGTGAAGTTCGCCGAATACCTGCTGATCCCCTATGTGCCGGGCTCGGGCGAGCTGATCGTGTTCTGCGGCGCGCTGATCGGTGCCGGCCTGGGCTTCCTGTGGTTCAACACCTACCCGGCGCAGGTATTCATGGGTGACGTCGGCGCGCTGGCGCTGGGCGCCGCGCTGGGCACCATCGCCGTGATCGTCCGCCAGGAAATCGTGCTGTTCATCATGGGCGGCGTGTTCGTCATGGAAACCCTGTCGGTGGTGATCCAGGTTGCCTCCTTCAAGCTTACCGGCAAGCGCGTGTTCCGCATGGCGCCGATCCACCACCACTTTGAACTCAAGGGCTGGCCAGAGCCACGGGTGATCGTCCGCTTCTGGATCATCACCGTGATCCTGGTGCTGGTCGGCCTTGCAACCCTGAAACTGAGGTAGATGAGCGTGTCCCTGATCGCTTCCGACCAATTCCGCATCGTTGTCGGCCTCGGCAAGAGCGGCATGTCCCTGGTTCGCTTCCTGGCGAGCCGGGGCATTGCCTTTGCGGTCGCCGACACCCGCGAGCAACCGCCGGAACTGGACACCCTGCGCCGTGATTACCCGCAGGTGGAAGTGCGCTGTGGTGAACTGGACGTGGACTTCCTGTGCCGCGCCAACGAGCTGTACGTCAGCCCCGGCCTGGCCCTGGCCACCCCGGCCCTGCAGCAGGCGGCCGCGCGTGGCGTGAAGCTGTCCGGTGACATCGAACTGTTCGCCCGCCACGCCAAGGCCCCGATCATTGCCATCAGCGGCTCCAACGCCAAGAGCACCGTCACCACCCTGGTCGGCGAAATGGCCGCCAAGGCGGGCAAGCGCGTGGCGGTGGGCGGCAACCTCGGTACCCCGGCGCTGGACCTGCTGGCCGATGACGTCGAGCTGTACGTGCTGGAACTGTCCAGCTTCCAGCTGGAAACCACCGACCAGCTCAACGCCGAAGTGGCCACCGTGCTGAACATCAGCGAAGACCACATGGACCGCTACAGCGGCCTGCCGGCCTACCACCTGGCCAAGCACCGGATCTTCCGTGGTGCCCGCCAGGTCGTGGTCAACCGCCAGGACGCGCTGAGCCGGCCGCTGCCGGTGGAAGGCCGCCCATGCTGGACCTTCGGCCTCAACCAGCCGGACTTCAAGGCCTTCGGCCTGCGCGAAGTGGACGGCGAGAAATACCTGGCGTTCGAATTCCAGGCGCTGATGCCGGCGCGTGAGCTGAAGATTCGTGGCGCCCACAACCAGAGCAATGCCTTGGCGGCACTGGCCCTGGGGCATGCTGCCGGCCTGCCGTTCGAACCGATGCTCGAGGCACTGCGCGAGTTCGGCGGCCTAGCCCACCGTTGCCAATGGGTGCGCGAGCGCAATGGCGTTAACTGGTACGACGATTCCAAGGCCACCAACGTCGGTGCTGCCCTGGCCGCCATCGAAGGCCTGGGTGCCGACATCGAAGGCAAGCTGGTGCTGATCGCCGGTGGCGATGGCAAGGGCGCCGACTTCGCCGCGCTGCGCGAGCCGGTCAAGCGCTTCTGCCGTGCCGTGGTACTGCTTGGCCGTGATGCCGAGCGCCTGGCCGAAGCCCTGGGCGATGGCGTGCAACTGGTCCGCGTGAAGACCCTCGACGACGCCGTGCAGCAATGCGCCGAACTGGCCCAGGCGGGTGATGCCGTGCTGCTGTCGCCGGCGTGCGCCAGCCTCGACATGTTCAAGAACTTCGAAGAACGCGGGCGCCTGTTCGCCCAGGCAGCGGGAGGCCTTGCATGATCTTCGGCATCCTCAAGCCCTATCCGTCGCCGCTGATCAGCGGCCGTGGCATCGACCTGGACTTCGCGATGCTTGCCGGCTGCCTGGCATTGTTGGGCCTGGGCCTGGTGATGATCACCTCGGCGTCCTCGGAAGTGGCTGCGGTGCAGTCGGGCAACCCGCTTTATCACATGTTCCGCCACCTGGTGTACGTGTTCCTCGGCCTGGTCGCCTGTGGCGCCACCATGCTGGTACCGATCGCCACTTGGCAGCGCATGGGCTTCATGATGCTGCTGGGTGCCTTCGGCCTGCTGGTACTGGTGCTGGTGCCGGGTATCGGCCGCGAAGTGAACGGCTCCATGCGCTGGATCGGCTTCAGCTTCTTCAACGTGCAGCCTTCGGAAATTGCCAAGGTGTTCGTGGTCGTCTACCTGGCCGGCTACCTGGTGCGCCGGCAGACCGAGGTACGCGAAACCTGGATGGGCTTCTTCAAGCCGTTCATCGTGCTGCTGCCCATGGCTGCCCTGCTGCTGATGGAGCCGGACTTCGGTGCCACCGTGGTGATGATGGGCGCGGCGGCGGCCATGCTGTTCCTCGGCGGGGTGGGGCTGTTCCGCTTCAGCCTGATGGTGGTGTTGGCGGTGGTCGCAGTGTTCGTCCTGGTACAGGCGCAGCCTTACCGGATGGCGCGCCTGATTACCTTTACCGACCCGTGGTCCGACCAGTTCGGCTCGGGCTACCAGCTGACCCAGGCGCTGATTGCCTTCGGCCGTGGCGAGTGGTTGGGCGTTGGCCTGGGCAACAGCGTGCAGAAGCAGTTCTACCTGCCTGAAGCGCACACCGACTTCGTGTTCTCGGTACTGGCCGAAGAGCTCGGCGTGGTCGGCTCGCTGCTGACTATCGCGCTGTTCGTATTCGTGACTGTACGTGCCCTGTATATCGGCCTGTGGGCCGAAAAAGCCAAGCAGTTCTTTGCCGCTTATGTTGCCTTCGGCCTGGCCTTCCTGTGGATCGGCCAGTTCCTGATCAACATCGGTGTGAACGTCGGCCTGCTGCCGACCAAGGGCCTGACCCTGCCGTTCCTCAGCTACGGGGGCAGTTCGCTGGTGATCTGCTGTGCCTGTGTGGGCCTGTTGCTGCGTATCGAGTGGGAAAGCCGCACGCACCTGGGCAGTGAGGAACACGAATTCAGCGAAAGCGATTTTGCCGAGGAGACCAATCATGGCCGCTGACGGCAAGAACGTACTGATCATGGCGGGCGGCACCGGGGGCCACGTGTTCCCGGCCCTGGCCTGCGCCCGTGAATTCCAGGCGCGCGGCTACAGCGTGCACTGGCTGGGCACCCCGCGTGGCATCGAGAACGAACTGGTGCCCCAGGCCGGCCTGCCGCTGCACCTGATTCAGGTCAGTGGCCTGCGCGGCAAGAGCAAGCTGTCGTTGCTCAAGGCGCCGTTCACCCTGGTCAAGGCCGTGCTGCAGGCGCGGCGTATCGTACGCGAGCTCAAGCCGGTATGCGTGGTCGGCTTCGGTGGCTATGTGACCGGCCCCGGCGGCGTGGCCGCACGCCTGTGCGGCGTACCGCTGGTGATCCACGAGCAGAACGCCCGCGCCGGTACCACCAACCGCCTGCTGCTGCCGCTGGCTGCGCGTGTGTGCGAAGCCTTCCCGGCCACCTTCGCCGCCAGCGACAAACTGCGCACCACCGGCAACCCGGTGCGCCCGGAACTGTTCATGGACGCCCTGCGCGCGCCCCTGGCCGAGCGCCGTGCGCGCCTGCTGGTGATGGGCGGCAGCCTGGGTGCGGAACCATTGAACAAATTGTTGCCTAAGGCCCTGTCCGAAGTGCCCGCCGCGCTGCGGCCAGAGGTATTCCACCAGGCCGGCAAGCAACACGCGCCGGCCACCGCCAAGCGTTATCACGAGGCGGGTGTCGAGGCTCAGGTAGAGCCCTTCATCAAGGACATGGCCCAAGCCTATGGCTGGGCCGACATTGTGGTGTGCCGGGCCGGCGCCCTGACCGTCAGCGAGCTGGCGGCAGCGGGCCTGCCTTCGATGCTGGTGCCATTGCCCCACGCGATCGACGACCACCAGACCCACAACGCCCAATATCTGGCCCGGGAAGGCGCAGCCTTCCTGATGCCACAAGCGACAACTGGCGCAGCGCAGCTCGCTGAACGCCTGAACGAGGTGCTGATGCAACCCGAGAAACTCAACGTCATGGCAGGCACCGCACGGCGCCTGGCCAAACCTGCCGCAACCAGCACCGTGGTCGATATCTGCCTGGAGGTGGCCCATGGTTGAGAGCCAGAAAGCCATGCCCCAGCCGAAGATGGGCCGTATCCGCCGTATCCACTTCGTCGGTATCGGCGGCGTGGGCATGTGCGGCATTGCCGAAGTGTTGCTGAACCTGGGCTATGAAGTGTCCGGTTCCGACCTGAAGGCCTCGCCGGTCACCGAGCGCCTGGAATCGTTCGGCGCCGAGATCTTCGTCGGCCACCGCGCCGAGAACGCCGCCACCGCCGATGTGCTGGTGGTATCCAGTGCCATCAACCCGGCCAACCCGGAAGTCGCCACCGCCCTCGAGCGGCGCATTCCGGTGGTGCCGCGTGCCGAGATGCTCGCCGAGCTGATGCGCTATCGCCATGGCGTGGCTGTTGCCGGCACCCACGGCAAGACCACCACTACCAGCCTGCTGGCCTCGGTGTTCGCCGCTGGCGGCCTGGACCCGACCTTCGTCATCGGTGGCCGCCTGACCGCGGCCGGCACCAATGCCCAGCTGGGTACCAGCCGCTACCTGATTGCCGAAGCGGACGAGAGCGATGCCAGCTTCCTGCACTTGCAGCCAATGGTTGCCGTGGTCACCAACATCGACGCCGACCACATGGCGACCTACGAAGGTGACTTCAACAAACTGAAGAAAACCTTCGTCGAGTTCCTGCACAACCTGCCGTTCTACGGCCTGGCCGTGATGTGCCTGGACGACCCGGTAGTGCGCGAGATCCTGCCACAGGTCAAGCGCCCGACCGTGACCTATGGCTTCAGCGACGAGGCCGACATCCGCGCCATCAACGTGCGCCAGATGGGCATGCAGACCCACTTCACCGTGCTGCGCCGCGACCGCGAGCCGCTGGAGGTGTCGGTGAACATGCCCGGCAACCACAACGTGCTGAATGCCTTGGCCACCATCGCCATCGCCACCGACGAAGGCATCACTGACGAAGCCATCGTCCAGGGCCTGTCCGGCTTCCAGGGCGTCGGCCGCCGCTTCCAGGTGTACGGCGAACTGCCGGTCGAAGGCGGCAGCGTGATGCTGGTCGACGACTACGGCCACCACCCGACCGAAGTGGCTGCGGTGATCCAGGCCGTGCGCGGCGGTTGGCCAAGCCGTCGCCTGGTGATCGTCTACCAGCCGCACCGCTACAGCCGTACCCGCGACCTGTACGACGATTTCGTCCAGGTGCTGGGCGATGCCAACGTGCTGCTGCTGATGGAGGTCTACCCGGCCGGCGAAGAGCCGATCCCCGGCGCCGACAGCCGCCAGCTGTGCCACAGCATCCGCCAGCGCGGCAAGCTGGACCCGATCTACATCGAGCGTGGCGTCGACCTGGCGCCGCTGGTCAAGCCACTGCTGCGCGCTGGCGACATCCTGATCTGCCAGGGTGCCGGTGATGTCGGCGGCCTGGCCCCTCAATTGATGAAAAGCCCGCTGTTCGCTGGCGCCAAGCAGGAGAAGTCGAAATGACCAGCGCCTACGACAAACTGCACTCGACCCTGGACGTCAAGGCGTTCGGCCGCGTCGCGGTGCTGTACGGCGGCAAGAGCGCCGAGCGCGAAGTGTCGCTCAAGTCCGGTGCCGCAGTGATCGACGCGCTGACCACCGCCGGTGTCGACGTGGTCGCCATCGACGTGGGTGACGACCTGCTCGACCGCCTGCAAAGCGAGAAGATCGACCGCGCTTTCATCATCCTCCACGGCCGTGGCGGTGAAGACGGCAGCATGCAAGGCCTGCTCGAGTGCCTGGGCATCCCCTACACCGGTAGTGGCATCCTTGCCTCGGCACTGGCCATGGACAAGCTGCGCACCAAGCAGGTGTGGCAGAGCCTGGGTATTCCTACCCCGCGCCACGCGGTGCTGGCGAGCGAAAGCGATTGTTTGCAGGCCAGTACGGAACTGGGCTTCCCGCTTATCGTCAAACCCGCCCATGAAGGTTCCAGCATCGGCATGGCCAAGGTGAACAGCGCCCAGGAACTGGTCGCCGCCTGGCAGGATGCCGCCCGATACGATTCCCAGGTACTGGTGGAGCAGTGGATCCACGGGCCGGAGTTCACCGTTGCGGTATTGCGCGGCCAGGTGCTGCCGCCGATCGCCCTGGGTACGCCGCACGTGTTCTACGACTACGACGCCAAGTACATCGCCAACGATACCCAGTACCGCATTCCGTGCGGCCTGGACAGCGTCAAGGAACAAGAACTGATCGACCTGACCGCACGTGCCTGCGATGCCATCGGCATCGAAGGCTGGGGGCGGCTGGACGTGATGCAGGACGAGCAGGGCCGGTTCTGGCTGCTCGAAGTCAACACCGCACCCGGCATGACCGACCATAGCCTGGTGCCCATGGCGGCCCGCGCGGCCGGCCTGGACTTCCAGCAACTGGTGCTGGCGATCCTGGCCGAAAGCGTGGCGACGCGAGGTTAACAACCATGCAAGGCGCGATGATACGTCAGCAGCAACCCGTTACCGGCCGTAGCAAGCCGGTGCCGCGTGGTGCCAGCCGGCTGGTGGCCGACGAGCCCGTATCGGCGCGCCTGCCGCGGCCAAGCCTGGGTGGTCTCAAGCGCCTGCTGTGGCCGGTGCTGCTTGTGGCGGCCGGGTTTGGCGCCTACGAGGGCGCCATTCGCCTGATGCCGTACGCCGACCGGCCGATCACCAAGATCGACGTGCAGGGCGACCTCAGCTACATCAGCCAGCAGTCGGTGCAGCAGCGTATCGCGCCCTACGTGGCAGCGAGCTTCTTCAGTGTCGACCTGCCGGCGATGCGCGCAGAGCTCGAGCAGATGCCGTGGATCGCCCACGCCGAAGTGCGCCGGGTGTGGCCCGACGAGGTGGTGATCCGCCTGGAAGAACAGTTGCCGGTGGCGCGCTGGGGTGACGAAGCCTTGCTCAACAACCAGGGCCAGGCCTTCACCCCGCGCGAACTGGCCAACTACGAGCACCTGCCGCAGCTGGCCGGGCCGCAGCGTGCTCAGCAACAAGTGATGCAGCAGTATCAGGTATTGAGCCAGATGCTGCGCCCCCTGGGCTTTTCCATCGCTCGCCTGGAGCTGCGCGAGCGAGGCAGCTGGTTCCTGACCACGGGCGCGAGCAGCGCCGGGCCGGGCATCGAGCTGCTGTTGGGGCGCGACCATCTGGTGGAGAAGATGCGCCGTTTCATTGCCATTTACGACAAGACACTCAAAGACCAGATCAGCACTATCGCCCGCATTGATCTGCGTTACTCCAACGGACTTGCCGTTGGTTGGCGGGAACCGATTGCACCGACGACGGCCCAACCCGCCGTTGCGAAGAATTAGAGAGAGGCAGGACCATGGCAAACGCGCATAGCGGCAAAATGATCGTCGGGCTGGACATCGGCACCTCCAAGGTGGTGGCGCTGGTGGGTGAAGTGGGCGAGGACGGCACCCTGGAAATCGTCGGGATCGGTACCCATCCGTCCCGCGGCCTGAAAAAAGGCGTGGTGGTGAACATCGAGTCCACCGTGCAGTCGATCCAGCGCGCCGTGGAAGAAGCGCAGCTGATGGCCGGCTGCCGCATCCACTCGGCCTTCGTCGGCGTGGCCGGCAACCACATCCGCAGCCTGAACTCCCACGGTATCGTCGCCATTCGCGACCGCGAGGTCAGCCTGGCCGACCTGGAGCGCGTACTCGACGCCGCCCAGGCCGTTGCCATCCCGGCTGACCAGCGCGTGCTGCACACCCTGCCGCAGGACTACGTGATCGACAACCAGGAAGGCGTGCGCGAGCCGCTGGGCATGTCTGGCGTACGTCTGGAAGCCAAGGTCCACGTGGTCACCTGCGCGGTCAACGCGGCGCAGAACATCGAGAAATGCGTACGCCGCTGCGGCCTGGAAATCGACGACATCATCCTCGAGCAGCTGGCCTCGGCCTACTCGGTGCTGACCGACGATGAAAAAGAGCTGGGCGTGTGCCTGGTGGACATCGGTGGCGGCACCACCGACATCGCCATCTTCACCGAGGGCGCGATCCGTCACACTGCGGTGATCCCAATTGCCGGCGACCAGGTGACCAACGACATCGCCATGGCCCTGCGTACCCCGACCCAGTACGCCGAAGAAATCAAGATCCGCTACGCCTGCGCCCTGGCCAAACTGGCTGGCGCCGGCGAGACCATCAAGGTGCCAAGCGTGGGTGATCGCCCACCGCGCGAGCTGTCGCGCCAGGCCCTGGCCGAGGTGGTAGAGCCACGTTACGACGAGCTCTTCACCCTGATCCAGGCCGAACTGCGCCGCAGCGGCTACGAGGACCTGGTGCCGGCCGGCATCGTCCTCACCGGCGGCACCGCGAAGATGGAAGGCGCTGTGGAACTGGCCGAGGAAATCTTCCACATGCCGGTACGCCTGGGCGTGCCGCACAGCGTTCGGGGGCTCAGCGACGTGGTTCGCAACCCGATCTATTCCACCGGCGTGGGCTTGCTCACCTACGGCCTGCAGAAGCAGACCGAAGACCTGCCCCTGACCGGTAACAGCAGCAGCAACAGCTATGGCGATGAACCGAAGGCTCCAGTGCTTGAACGCTTCAAGCGCTGGGTCCAGGGCAACTTCTAAGTTTCAAAGCAGTAGTGGTAGGCGCGACAACTAGAGAACTGTAAGGAGAGGGAAAATGTTCGAGCTCGTAGACAACGTCCCGCAAAGCCCGGTCATCAAAGTGATCGGTGTTGGCGGTGGTGGCGGCAACGCCGTCAACCACATGGTCAAGAGCAGCATCGAAGGCGTGGAATTCATCTGCGCCAACACCGATGCTCAGGCGCTGAAGAACATCGGCGCGCGCACCATCCTGCAATTGGGCACTGGCGTGACCAAGGGCCTGGGTGCCGGTGCCAATCCGGAAGTCGGCCGCCAGGCCGCGCTGGAAGACCGTGAGCGCATCGCTGAAGTGCTGCAGGGCACCAACATGGTGTTCATCACCACTGGCATGGGCGGCGGTACCGGTACCGGTGCAGCGCCGATCATCGCCGAAGTGGCCAAGGAAATGGGCATTCTCACCGTTGCCGTGGTGACCCGTCCGTTCCCGTTCGAAGGCCGCAAGCGCATGCAGATCGCCGATGAAGGCATCCGCATGCTGGCCGAAAGCGTCGACTCGTTGATCACCATCCCCAACGAGAAGCTGCTGACCATCCTGGGCAAGGATGCCAGCCTGCTGTCCGCCTTCGCCAAGGCTGACGACGTACTGGCCGGTGCCGTGCGCGGTATCTCCGATATCATCAAGCGCCCGGGCATGATCAACGTCGACTTCGCCGACGTGCGTACCGTGATGGGTGAAATGGGCATGGCCATGATGGGTACTGGCTGCGCCAGCGGCCCGAACCGTGCGCGTGAAGCCACCGAGGCAGCGATCCGCAACCCGCTGCTGGAAGACGTCAACCTGCAGGGCGCCCGCGGCATCCTGGTGAACATCACCGCAGGCCCTGACCTGTCGCTGGGTGAGTACTCCGACGTGGGTAGCATCATCGAAGCCTTCGCCTCCGACCACGCCATGGTCAAGGTCGGCACCGTGATCGACCCGGACATGCGTGACGAGCTGCACGTGACCGTAGTGGCCACCGGCCTGGGCGCGCGCATCGAGAAGCCTGTGAAGGTAGTCGACAACACCCTGCAGACTGCCCAGCAGGTGTACGAGGCTTCCAACCCGGCGCCGGTTCGCCAGGAGCAGCCTGCGGTCAACTACCGTGACCTGGAGCGCCCGACCGTAATGCGCAACCAGGCCCATGCAGGTGCTGCTGCAGCCGCTAAACTGAACCCTCAGGATGACCTGGACTACCTCGATATCCCGGCATTCCTGCGTCGTCAGGCTGATTAATGGAATTTATCAGGGGTATAAAGGTGATTGGTATTCATCAAAGGTTGGGTCTGTTATCATCCCCAGCCTTTGTTGATACCTGTTCGCAATTTGCGCTGAAGCGGCCAATGCCATGATTAAACAACGCACCCTGAAGAATACCATCCGTGCCACAGGTGTCGGTCTGCACTCCGGGGAGAAGGTTTACCTGACCCTCAAGCCTGCACCTGTTGACACCGGCATCGTCTTCCGCCGCGCCGACCTCGACCCTGTGGTCGAAATCCCGGCGCGCGCGGCCAACGTCGGCGAGACAACCATGTCGACGACGCTGGTCAACGGTGACGTCAAGGTCGATACGGTCGAGCACCTGCTCTCCGCCATGGCGGGCCTGGGCATCGATAACGCCTACGTCGAGCTCTCCGCCTCGGAAGTGCCGATCATGGATGGCAGCGCCGGACCCTTTGTATTTCTGATTCAGTCTGCCGGCCTGGAAGAACAGGACGCAGCCAAGAAGTTCATCCGCATCCTCCGTGAGGTAACCGTGGAAGAGGGCGACAAGCGCGCCACTTTCCTGCCTTTCGACGGTTTCAAGGTGAGCTTCGAGATCGACTTCGATCATCCGGTCCTCAAGGGCCAGACCCAGAGTGCGGTCGTCGACTTCTCCAGCACCTCGTTCGTGAAGGAAGTCAGCCGCGCCCGTACCTTCGGTTTCATGCGTGACATCGAGTACCTGCGCAAGCACAACCTTGCGCTGGGTGGCAGTGTCGAGAACGCCATCGTGGTCGACGAGACCGGTGTGCTCAACGAAGACGGCCTTCGTTCCGATGACGAATTCGTCAAGCACAAGATCCTCGACGCCATTGGCGACCTTTATCTGCTGGGCAACAGCCTGATCGGCGAGTTCAAGGGCTACAAGTCCGGCCACGCGCTGAACAACCAGCTGTTGCGCAAGCTGATTGCCGAAACCGATGCCTGGGAAGTGGTCACCTTCGAAGATGCCAGCACGGCACCGATCTCGTACATGCGCCCTGTTGCGGCCGTGTAAGTTCGAACACTCTCTAGTTCATTAAGGCCACCTTCGGGTGGCCTTTTTTATGGCTTGCCCTGGGCGTGGGCGGCCAATCGTTCCAGTGCTGCGCGCAGCTTGGGGTCAGTGATGCCCTCGGCGGTATCGCGCAGGCTCTCGGCTGCGTTATTGGACAGTTCCGCAGCATGGCCACCACGCTTGGCTGGCACCAGCGGGGGCTGGACCTTGTACAGGATGCGCCTGAGATTGGCGAACGCCTCCATGGCCTGTAATGCCGACATCAGGCGTTTCTGCTGATAGCGCAGGCGGGTTGCCCAGTGGCCGTCGGTTACCACCAGCAACAGTGTGCCATCGCGCCACGACGCCACATGGCAGTGCTCGCGGGCGGCTGGTTGCAGCTGGCTTTCCAGCAGGCGCTGCAGGTGCTCCAGGCGTTCGGCCTGGTTCAGCAGCAGGCGCAGCGGGCGGACCTGGCGGAGCAGGGCCGAGGGCGGCTGGGCGGGGGAGGGTTTGTAGGCCATGGGGGTACGCATGAGGTTACATGGTCCGCAGTCTAACATCTCTATAGCCTGCACTGGCCTCTTCGCGGGTGAGCCCGCTCCCACAGGTACGGCACTGCCCTTGATGTGTAGGTGATCCTGTGGGAGCGGGTTTACCCGCGAAGAGGCCGGCACAGATAACAAAAGACAAGACTCATTCTCGATACGTTTCATCTTCCCGAACCTTGAACTCAGGGAAAATGCCCCTATCTAAAACAAGCCCCCGCCAAAACGCTGTACAAGCATCGTGGAAATCCACCACTTTCCTCACCATCGTTTCCGGGTAGAATGCTCGTTCGCATGCGGCCTCAGGGCTGCACGGGCGACTCATGGGGCCGCCCTCCATCCCTACGTGTGGAAGATCCTGCCGATATGTTTGCGCCTTTGTTAAAGAAACTTTTTGGAAGCAAGAACGAGCGTGAAGTCAAACGCATGCTCAAGACGGTGAACATCGTCAATGCTCTCGAAGAGAAGATGGTGGCCCTCTCCGACGAGCAACTGCGGGGCAAGACCGCAGAGTTCAAGGAGCGCCTGGCCAAAGGCGAGACACTGGACCAGTTGCTGCCTGAAGCCTTCGCCGTGGCCCGTGAGGCCGGCAAGCGCGTGATGGGCATGCGCCACTTCGACGTGCAGCTGATCGGTGGCATGACCCTGCACGAGGGCATGATCGCAGAAATGCGTACCGGTGAAGGCAAGACCTTGGTCGGTACCCTGGCCGTGTACCTCAACGCATTGTCCGGCAAGGGCGTGCACGTGGTCACTGTCAACGACTACCTGGCCCGCCGCGACGCCAACTGGATGCGCCCGCTGTACGAGTTCCTCGGCCTGTCGGTCGGCATCGTCTCGGCCTTCCAGCCGCCGGAAGAAAAGCGCGCCGCCTACGCGTCCGACATCACCTACGGCACCAACAACGAATTCGGTTTCGACTACCTGCGCGACAACATGGCGTTCAGCCAGGACGAGAAGTTCCAGCGTGAACTGAACTTCGCCGTGATCGACGAAGTCGACTCCATCCTCATCGACGAAGCGCGTACCCCGCTGATCATCTCCGGTCAGGCCGAGGACAGCTCCAAGCTGTACATCGAGATCAACCGTCTGATCCCGCGCCTTACCCAGCACATCGAAGAGGTCGAAGGCCAGGTCACCCAGGAAGGCCACTTCACCATCGACGAGAAGAGCCGTCAGGTCGAGCTGAACGAAGCCGGTCACCAGTTCATCGAAGAGATGCTCACCCAGTCCGGCCTGCTGGCCGAGGGCGAGAGCCTGTACTCGGCGCATAACCTGAGCCTGCTGACCCACGTCTACGCCGGCCTGCGCGCGCACAAGCTGTTCCACCGCAACATCGAATACATCGTCCAGGACGGCCAGGTCCTGCTGATCGACGAGCACACCGGCCGTACCATGCCGGGCCGTCGTCTGTCCGAAGGCCTGCACCAGGCCATCGAAGCCAAAGAGAACCTGAACATCCAGGCCGAGAGCCAGACCCTGGCTTCGACCACCTTCCAGAACTACTTCCGCCTGTACACCAAGCTGTCCGGCATGACCGGTACCGCCGACACCGAAGCGTTCGAGTTCCAGTCGATCTACGGGCTCAACGTGATGGTCATTCCGCCGAACAAGCCGTTGGCGCGTAAAGACTTCAACGACCTGGTGTACCTGACCGCCGACGAGAAATACGCCGCGATCATCGCCGACATCAAGGAAAGCATGAAGCAGGGCCGCCCGGTGCTGGTGGGTACTGCGACCATCGAAACCTCCGAGCACATGTCCAACCTCCTGAAGAAGGAAGGTATCGACCACAAGGTGCTCAACGCCAAGTACCACGAGAAGGAAGCCGAGATCATCGCGCAAGCCGGTGCGCCAGGTGCCCTGACCATCGCCACCAACATGGCCGGCCGTGGTACCGACATCCTGCTGGGCGGTAACTGGGAAGCCGAAGTGGCTGCCCTGGAAAACCCGACCGCCGAGCAGATCGCCCAGATCAAGGCCGACTGGCAGAAGCGTCACCAGCAGGTGATCGAGACGGGTGGCCTGCACGTGATCGCTTCCGAGCGCCACGAATCGCGCCGTATCGACAACCAGCTGCGTGGCCGTTCCGGCCGTCAGGGCGACCCGGGCTCCAGCCGCTTCTACCTGTCGCTGGAAGACAGCCTGATGCGTATCTTCGCCTCTGACCGGGTGAAGAACTTCATGAAGGCGCTGGGCATGCAGTCCGGCGAGGCCATCGAGCACCGCATGGTCACCAACGCCATCGAGAAGGCCCAGCGCAAGGTCGAAGGCCGCAACTTCGACATCCGCAAGCAGTTGCTGGAATACGACGATGTGGCCAACGAGCAGCGCAAGGTGATCTACCACATGCGCAACAGCCTGCTGGCCGCCGAGAACATTGGCGACACCATCGTCGAATTCCGCAAGGAAGTACTGGACGCTACCATCAGCCAGCACATTCCGCCGCAGTCGCTGCCAGAGCAGTGGGACGTGGCCGGTCTGGAAGCTTCGCTTGCCAGCGATTTCGCCATGAAGCTGCCGATCCAGCAGTGGCTCGACGAGGACGATCACCTCTACGAAGAGACCCTGCGCGAGAAGCTGCTGAACGAAATCACCACCGCGTACACCGAGAAGGAAGACCAGGCCGGTATCGAAGCCCTGCGTACCTTCGAGAAGCAGATCCTGCTGCGCGTGCTGGACGACCTGTGGAAAGACCACCTGTCGACCATGGACCACCTGCGTCACGGTATCCACCTGCGTGGTTATGCGCAGAAGAACCCGAAGCAGGAGTACAAGCGCGAATCCTTCAGCCTGTTCCAGGAGCTGCTCGAGTCGATCAAGCGCGACACCATCCGTGTGCTGTCGCACGTTCAGGTACGCCGCGAAGACCCGGTCGAAGAGGAAGCCCGCCTGCGCCGCGAGGCCGAGGAACTGGCCAGCCGCATGCAGTTCCAGCATGCCGCTGCCCCGGGCCTGGAAAGCGAGCAACTGAACGAGGAGGGCGCCGAAGTGGCCGTTGCCTCGGCACCGGTGCGCAACGAGCAGAAGCTGGGCCGCAACGAGCCGTGCTGGTGTGGTTCGGGCAAGAAGTTCAAGCATTGCCACGGGCAGATCGAGTGATCTGACCAGGCTGTTGTAACCTGAAACATCCGGGGCCGCTTTGCGGCCCATTCGCGGCACAAGGCCGCTCCTACAGGGATCGCGCCAGCCCCAATGGTTGCGATGTCCTTGTAGGAGCGGCCTTGTGCCGCGAATGGGGCGCGAAGCGGCCCCGCTTTCCATCACCTGTTCACCGTATTTTCTAGGAGCGCTCTAATGGCTGTTGGTCTTGGTCCTTTGCCCACCCTGCACCCGGTTCCGGGTTTTGAACTCGGCATCGCTTCTGCCGGCATCAAGCGCCCGGGGCGCAAGGATGTGGTGGTCATGCGCTGCGCCGAAGGCTCCAGCGTGGCTGGCGTGTTCACCCTCAACGCCTTCTGCGCAGCGCCGGTGATCCTGTCCAAGCAGCGTGTGCAGGGCACCGTGCGCTACCTGCTGACCAACACCGGTAACGCCAACGCCGGCACCGGCGCGCCAGGCCTGGCCGCCGCCGAGCGCACCTGCGCCAAGCTGGCCGAACTGGCCGGCGTACCGGCCGAGTCGGTACTGCCGTTCTCCACCGGCGTAATCGGCGAGCCGCTGCCAGTCGAGAAGATCGAAGGCGCGCTGCAGGCCGCCCTCGACAACCTGTCGGAAAACCACTGGGCCGAAGCCGCCACCGGCATCATGACCACCGACACCCTGCCCAAGGGCGCCAGCCGCCAGTTCCAGCACGATGGCGTGACCGTTACCGTCACCGGCATCAGCAAGGGTGCAGGCATGATTCGCCCGAACATGGCTACCATGCTCGGCTACATCGCCACCGACGCCAAGGTTGCCCCGGCGGTACTCAAGGACCTGATGCTGGACGGCGCCAACAAGTCGTTCAACCGCATCACCATCGATGGCGACACCTCGACCAACGACTGCTGCATGCTGATCGCCACCGGCAAGGCCAACCTGCCGGAAGTCACCGAAGCCAGCGGCGCATTGTTCGAAGCGCTGAAGAAGGCGGTGTTCGAAGTGTGCATGGAAGTGGCCCAGGCCATCGTCCGTGACGGCGAAGGCGCCACCAAGTTCGTTACCGTGCAGGTCAACGGCGGTGGTAACCACCAGGAGTGCCTGGACGTCGGCTACGCCGTGGCCCACTCGCCGCTGATCAAGACTGCGCTGTTCGCTTCCGACCCCAACTGGGGCCGTATCCTCGCCGCCGTTGGCCGTGCCGGCGTACCGGAGCTGGATGTGAGCCTGATCGATGTGTACCTGGACCGCGTGTGCATTGCCAGCAAAGGCGGCCGCAGCCCGAGCTACACCGAAGACCAGGGCGCCAAGGTAATGGCCCAGGAAGAGATCACCATCCGCATCGAGCTGGGCCGTGGCCAGTGCAGCGAAACCATCTGGACCACCGACCTGTCCCACGAGTACGTGAAGATCAACGCCGAGTACCGTACCTGATGTAGTTGGGGCCGCTTTGCGGCCCATCGCGACACAAGGCCGCTCCCACAAGGACCTGCGTACACCGCCCCATGTGGGAGCGGCCTTGTGTCGCGAAAGGGCTGCAGAGCAGCCCCAAAATTCCCAAACGATGGAGCCGAACCATGAGCTATCACCTGATCATCGGCGACAAGCTGTATTCCTCCTGGTCGCTGCGTGGCGCCCTGGCCCTCGAGCTGGCTGGCGTGCCTTACGAAGAAACACTGATCAAACTCAACCAGCCTGACACCCGTCAGCGCATCCTCGCCTTCTCTGCTACCGGCAAGGTTCCGCTGCTCAAGACCGAGCACGGTGTGATCGCCGACTCGCTGGCCATTGCCGAATACCTCAACGAACGCCACCCCGACGCCCAGCTGTGGCCTGCCGACGTGGCGGCCCGGGCCCAGGCCCGTTCGGCCTGCGCGCAGATGCACAGCGGCTTCTTCGCCCTGCGCGGTGCCATGCCGTTCGACCTGTCGCGCGACCAGGCGCTGGACAGCGTGCCGCTGGAGGTTCAAATCGATATCGACCGTATCGTTGCTCTGTGGTCCGAATGCCGCCTGGTGGCCAAGGACAGCGGCCCGTTCCTGTTCGGCAAGCCGAGCCTGGCCGATGCCTTCTTTGCCCCGGTGGCCGTACGCCTGCGCACCTACCGCGTGGAAGTGCCTGCGGAGGCGGCGGCCTATATCGAAACCATTTACCAGTGGCCGGCCTTCCTGGCCTGGCAGCAGGCTGGCCTGGCGGAGCGTGAAGGGTGAAACGGATTCATGTTGTAGCCGCTGTCATTCGTGGTACTGACGGCCGCATTCTGATCGCACGGCGTGCCGATACCCAGCACCAGGGCGGCCTGTGGGAATTCCCGGGCGGCAAGGTGGAAGAGGGTGAGGGCGTCGAGGCGGCGCTGGCCCGCGAGCTGCGCGAGGAGCTGGGCATCGAGGTAAGCCGTTCGCGCGCGCTGATCAAGGTCAGCCACGACTACCCGGACAAACAGGTGCTGCTGGACGTGCGCGAAGTCGAGGCGTTCACCGGCGAGCCGCATGGCGCCGAGGGCCAGCCGCTGGAATGGGTTGCCCCACGTGATCTGCCCCAGTACGAATTCCCCGAGGCCAATAAACCGATCGTTGCGGCCGCGCGCCTGCCGGACCAGTACCTGATCACCCCCGATGGCCTGGAAGTGCCGCAGATGCTCAAGGGCATCCAGAAGGCGGTGGCCAGCGGCATTCGCCTGATCCAGTTGCGTGCGCCGGACATGTACGACCCCAAGTACCGCGATGTGGCGGTGGATGCGGTCGGCCTGTGCGCGGGCAAGGCGCAGTTGATGCTCAAGGGGCCGCTGGAGTGGCTGGGTGACTTCCCAGCCGCGGGTTGGCACCTGACGGCTGCACAACTGCGCAAGTATGCCGCCAACGGCCGGCCGTTCCCCAAGGAGCGCTGGCTGGCGGCGTCCTGCCACAGTGCCGAAGAGCTGGCGCTGGCGGAGGAGATGGGCGTGGACTTCGTCACCTTGTCGCCGGTGCAGGCAACCCGGACACACCCTGAGGCGGTGCCGCTGGGCTGGGACGAGGCACAGCGGTTGATTGCCGGGTTCAACAAGCCTGTCTACCTGCTGGGTGGGATAGGCCCGGGTGAGCGCGAGCAGGCCTGGGAAGCGGGGGCACAGGGTGTGGCCGGGATCCGGGCGTTCTGGCCTGAGATCTGAGTCGCCTGTAATTGGGGCCGCTTTGCGGCCCATCGCGACACAAGGCCGCTCCTACACAGGAATCGCGTAATCCTGAATGAATCGCGCCCCCCCTGTAGGAGCGGCCTTGTGTCGCGATGGGCTGCGCAGCAGCCCCAAAAATATCAGCCCTGCGGCTTTTCAGCAGGCTGCCACAAAACCTCAGCCACCCCCTGCCGCCGCCCAATGATCCGCGCCGCCACGAACAGCAGATCCGAAAGCCGGTTGATATACGCCAACCCAACCCCCGCCAACGGCTCCAGCGCATTCAGCTGCTGGCACCGTCGCTCCGCACTGCGCGCCAGGCTCCGGCACACATGCGCCTGCGCCACCAGCGCCGAGCCACTGGGCAAGATGAAGTTCTTCAACGGCCCCAGCTCTTCATTCCACACATCGATCGCCGCCTCCAGGCGTTCCACTTCCGCCAGGTTCAACGCCTGATAACTGGGCATCGCCAACTCACCGCCCAGGTCGAACAGGCGGTGCTGACACGGCGCCAACACCGCGCTCACTTCATCCAACCCTTGTTCGGCCAGCCCCGCCAGCAGCAAACCCAGTTGGCTGTTCAGGCTGTCCACCTCGCCAATCGCTTCGATCCGTGGGTGGTCCTTGGGCACCCGACGCCCGTCGCCCAGGCCGGTTTCGCCTTTGTCGCCGGTGCGGGTGTAGATCTTCGACAGGCGGTAACCCATGTCATTTCTCCGTTTTGGCCGGCGCCACCGCTGCCGGCTGGCCGAGGGGCAGGCGCAGGGTGAAGCAGGTACCCTGGCCGGGCGTGGATTGCACTTCCATCTGCCCCTTGTGGTTGTTGGTGATGATGAAGTACGAGACCGACAGGCCCAGCCCGGTGCCCTGGCCGATTTCCTTGGTGGTGAAGAACGGCTCGAAGGTGCGTTTGCGCACCCCCTCGGGCATGCCGACGCCGTTGTCCTCGACCTGGATTTCCGCCCATGGCGGGCTCAAGCGGGTGCGCAGGGTGATGCGCCCGGGCTCGCTCGGCTGCGGCCGCTGGTGGATGGCCTGGGCGGCGTTTTTCAGGAGGTTCAGCAGCACCTGCTCCAATTCGTTGGCGGTGCACGGCACCTGCCCCAGTTCGGGGTCGAACTGGCGCACGATGGCCTGGCCCTTGAAGTCGAAGCCGATGGCCAGGTCGAAATCGTTGCCGGCAATCTCCACCGCCTGATCGATCAGCGCCGGCAGGTCGCACGGCGCCAACTGGCGGTTGCTGCGGCGGCTGAAACTGAGCATGTGGGTGACGATCTTCGCCGCCCGGGCACCGGCCTGCTGGATGCCGTCGAGCAATAGCGGCACTTCGCGGCTCTCCAGGTAGCGGTTGACCGTGGGCAGGTCGATGCCCAGTTCCTCGGCCTGCTCCTGGTTGCGCGGCAGCTCGGGTGACAGGCGCCGGCGGATGTTCTGCACGTTATGCAGGATCGCGCCTAGCGGGTTGTTGATCTCGTGGGCCATGCCGGCGGCCAGGCCGCCGACCGAAAGCATCTTCTCCGATTGCACCATCATTTCCTCCAGCGACAGGCGCTGGGTGATGTCGTCGATACGGATGACCACGCCACGGCCGCCGCCACCGGTCAGCGGGTAGAAGGTCAGGGCGTAGTGGCGCAGGTCGTCGCCCTTGGGCCAGGTGACCCGCTCGATCTTCGCCACCCGGTGCTTTTCCACGGTTTCCTTCAGCTGTGGCAGGAACGGTTTGAGCGGTTCGAAGGCGATGAAGATCGGCTGGTTCAGCGCCTCGTCCAGTGGCGTGCCGGAAAGCACCGTGGCTTCGTGATTCCACTGGGTCACGTAGAGCTGTTCGTCGAGAGCGATCAGCGCCGAAGGCATCGAGTCGATGATGCTGTTGAGGTAATTCTGGAAGCCGGTGAGTTTCTTCTCGATCTTGCTGCGCACCTGGACTTCCAGCTCCAGCTTGCGGTTGGTATGGCGGGTTTCCTCAGCCAGGCCCTGGGCCTGGTCATAGGCCTCCTGGAACTCGTCGCGGGTGCGCTTGAGCTGCTGTTCGCGGGCCTCGATGCGCGAAAGCATGGTGTTGAACGCTTCGGCCAGGCTGCCGATTTCGTCGTCGTTGCCGCGATGCGCACGCAGGGCATAGCTTTCTTCGCGGGTGACCTGGCGGCTGAGTTCTTCGAGCTGGTTGATCGGCTGGGTGATCAGGCGCTTGATCTGCCGGGCGATGACGATCCACAGCAGGATGCTGAACACCAGGATGCCAAGGCTGGCGCTGAGGGTGCCGGTATAGAAAGCCGTGGGCAGTTCGCTGCTGGCCACCAGCAGCAGGTGCGCGGGCGGGTTGGCGTCGCGTGGCATGCGGATCAGCTGGGTGCTGCGAAACTCCATCAGGCGCCAGCCGTCGATGTCGCGAAAACGCCTGGGCAACGCCAGCGGCTCGCCGTGCTGCAGTTGCGCCAGTATGCGGCCATCGCCACCGTAGACGGCGGCGGCGCGCAGCGGCGTGTAGCTGTCCAGTTCCTTGAGCAGGGCGCTGGCGGTGTCCGGGCTGTCGCCGGCGCGGGCCGCCAGCTGCGGGTTGGCCACCAGCCGGCCGATGGTGTGCAGCGCCTGTGGCGCCATGCTTTCCTGGGTGATCCAGTAGGCGGCGCTGATGAAGGTGAGGTTGGCCACCAGCAGGATGGTCACCAGCAACACCAGCAGGGCCGCCAGCAGCTTCTGCCCGACCGGGAGGTTTTCCAGGCGTTGGCGCAAGGTCATGGGCTAGGCAATGTCCATATCCGGTTGAAAGGGCCGCGTCAGTCGCAGGGCAAACCACGCACGCGCAGGTTATCGACCAGGTGCTGCAGCAGGCGTTCCAGCTCTGGCAGCTGCAGGCCATGACGGCCAGCGGCGCGGCAGGCGTGGCCAAGCAGGTAGTGCACCTCGGTGCGCCGGCCAGCGCGTACATCCTGGTACATGGAAGAGTAGTTGGCTGCGGTGGCGAGGATCACCCGCTGTACTTCTTCGTCCAGCCCGTTTGCCGCTTCTGGCTGGCCACAGTGGCGCAGCAGCTGGGCCAGCTCGACGCACAGGGCGTCCACTTCGCCCAGGTGCCCCAGCAGCCCGCCGTTCTGGCAATCGTGCAGCACGGTCAGCGGGTTGATGGCGCAATTGAGCGCCAGCTTGCGCCACAGGCGGGTGAGGATATCCACCGTCCACTCGGCGGGGATGCCGGCCTCGTGCAGGTCATCGAACCAGGTCGGGATCGTCGGATTGCGTGGGTCGCCCAGCCAGTTGAAGCCGTGGCCGGCAAAGCGTACCTGCCAGTCACCCTCGCGGAACGCCCCTTCGGTACTGGAGGCGAAGATGCAGCGCGCGTGGGGCACCAGGTCGGCGACTTCGTCCTGGCTGCCCAGGCCGTTCTGCAGCAGCACCACTTCGGCGCCCTCGGCCAGGCGCGCTGCCACGCCGGCAATGGCCGGGGCAGCGTCGTAGGCCTTGCAGGCCACCAGCAGACGGTGGATCGGGCCGTGTGCCTGCGCGGTTTCGGCGGGGATGGCGTAGTGGCGGGGCTGGTCCTGTTCGACCAGGGTAAGGCCGCCGGCCTGCTGGTAGGCCTGCAGCCGTTGCCCGTCACGCAGGATCAGGCGTACTGCCTTGCCTGCGCGCGCCAGGCGGCAAGCCCACAGGCTGCCCAGGCTACCGGCGCCGAGAATATGCCAGGTGCTGCTCATATGCGTTTCGCAACCCGTTATAATGAGCCCGCATTTTAACCGTCAAACCCAGCGCGCTCCATCTTCAGCCTGAGCGCGCTTTTATTTTGGGAGAACAACCATGCCTTCGTTCGACGTGGTATCGGAACTGGACAAGCACGAAGTGCAGAACGCGGTCGACAACGCCATCAAGGACCTGGACCGCCGCTACGACCTCAAGGGCAAGGGTACCTTCGAGTTCAAGGACAAAGAGCAGACCGTGATGCTCACCGCCGAGGAAGAGTTCCAGCTCGAAGCGATGCTGGAAATCCTGCGCCTGGCGCTGGTCAAGCGCAAGATCGACGTGAAGTGCCTGGAAACCAAGGACCCGTACGCCTCGGGCAAGGAAAAGAAACAGGAAGCCAAGTTCCGCGAAGGCATCGACAAGGACCTGGCGAAGAAGATCGTCGCCACCATCAAGGATGCCAAGCTGAAAGTGCAGGCCGCCATCCAGGGCGAACAGGTACGCGTTACCGGTAAAAAGCGTGACGACCTGCAGGAAGCCATTGCCCTGCTGCGTACCAAGGAATTCGACATGCCGTTGCAGTTCAACAACTTCCGCGACTGATGTGGGCACCACCCGGAACCCCGATGGCGAGATGATGTCCATGGGGGCCGGGGCTGCGCAATCGCGCGCGGCCTGTTCTACCGTGTACTTGCCGCTCGGCATCAGGAGATGAATATGGATTTGAACGCTGAAGTCGATCAGCTGGTCCGCCAATCCCAGACCTGGATTCCCTTGATCATGGAATACGGCAGCCGTGTGCTGCTGGCGCTGCTGACCCTGGCGGTCGGCTGGTGGATCATCAACAAGGTCAGCGCCCGCTTGGGCAAGCTGGTTGGCCTGCGCAACGCCGACCTGGCGCTGCAGGGGTTCATCAGCACCCTGTCGAATATCGTGCTGAAGGTGCTGCTGTTCGTCAGCGTGGCGTCGATGATCGGTATCGAGACCACCTCGTTCGTTGCCGCCATCGGTGCCGCGGGCCTGGCCATCGGCCTGGCCTTGCAGGGCAGCCTGGCGAACTTCGCCGGCGGTGTGCTGATCCTGATGTTCCGCCCGTTCCGCATCGGTGACTGGATCGAGGCGCAAGGCGTGGCCGGCACCGTCGACAGCATCCAGATCTTCCACACCGTGCTGCGCACCGGTGACAACAAGACTGTGATCATGCCCAACGGCAGCCTGTCCAACGGCATCATCACCAACACCAACCGCCAGCCGACGCGCAAGGTGGTGTTCGATGTGGGCGTGGACTACGAGGCCGACCTGCAGAAGGCCCGCAACGTGTTGCTGGAGCTGGCGCAGGACCCGCGTGTACTGCCCGACCCGGCGCCGCAGGCGGTGGTCGCGACCCTGGGCGACAGCTCGATCACCGTGTCGTTGCGCTTGTGGACCAAGACTGCCGATTACTGGGATGTGATGTTCATGCTCAACGAGCATGCGCGCGACCGGTTGAAGGCTGAAGGGATCGACATTCCGTTCCCGCAGCGGGTGATTCGCGTGGTGCAGGAGACTGCAGCGCAGTAATACCGCGTTGTCATCGGTTGGGGCCGCTTCGCGCCCCTTCGCGACACAAGGCCGCTCCTACAGGGAATCGCGTAACCCTCGTAGGAGCGGCCTTGTGTCGCGATGGGGCGCGAAGCGGCCCCGGCTTTTTACACTTGTTCACAGCAATACCCCGCCATTTCTGGCATATAGCCTGACCCCACCTGCCACACCCGATACGCCATCATGAAACCACTGCTGTACATCACCCCCCTGCGCGCCTTGCTGTTCGGCCTGACCCTGGCGCTGTTCGAGCTGCTCACCTACCTGGCCAGCGACGCCGTCATGCCGGCCATGCCGGTGGTGGTCGGCGACCTGAACGCCAGCCCCGAATACATTCCCCACGCCCTCAACCTGTACCTGCTGGGTGGCGTGGTGCTGCAATGGCTGATCGGCCCGCTGGCCGACCGCTATGGCCGGCGCCCGTTGCTGCTGATTGGCTGCGCGTTCTTCGGCCTGGCCTGCCTGGCCACCTTCTGGGTCCACGACATCGGCCTGTTCAACTTGCTGCGCCTGCTGCAGGGCATCGGCCTGGGCTTTGTGGTCACGGTCAGCTACCCGGCCCTGAACGAAGCCTTCAGCGAAGCGGACGCCGTGCGCATGATGGCCCTGCTGGCCAACATCGCCTTGCTCTCGCCACTGCTCGGGCCGCTGGTGGGCACCTTGCTGCTGCAGTGGCTGGACTGGCGCTGGCTGTTCGTGGCCTTTGCCATCGGCGCGGTTCTGGCCTGGCTGCTGCTGCACCGGCTGATGCCGGAAACCCTTGGCGTGGAACGTCGTGATGGCTCGCGCCTGGCATTCACGCCCATCCACCTGCTGCCGCTGCTGGCCGGTTACGGCCAGTTGCTGGCCAACCGCCGCTTTGTCGCTGGTAGCGCGGCCCTGGGCCTGGTCGGTCTGCCGCTGATTGGCTGGATCGGCCTGTCGCCGGTGCTGCTGATCCACGACGAGGGGCTGAGCACCATGGAATACGCCTTGTGGCAGTTGCCGGTGTTTGGCGGGCTGATCCTGGGCAACCTGATCATCAACCGCATCGCCGACCGCTATCCGCTGCCGGCGCTGGTGCGGGGTGCGTTGTGGCCATACCTGGCCGGCCTGTGCCTGATGGTGCTGGCGACCTGGTACTGGCCGAGCGTGACCAGCGTGGTGGCGGGCATGTCGCTGTACGCACTGGGGTTGGGCGTGGCCAACGCGGTGCTGTATCGCATGACGCTGTTCGCCAGCGAGCAGAGCAAGGGCCTGGTCTCGGCCATGCTGGGGATGATCACCATCGCCTTGCTGGGGTTGGGTGGGGCGGTGCTGGCGATGATTGGCGCCGGGGCCAGCTTGCTGCACTTTGCCCTGGCGGCGGGTGTGGCGGGGGCCTTGGCGCTGTGGCCGCTGTGGTTTGTGGTGGGTGGGCGGCCTGGTGAGGGGGCTGTTGCTCAGTAAACTTTATTGCCTGTACTGGCCTCTTCGCGGGTAAACCCGCTCCCACAGGTACAGCACTGCCCTCGAGAGCTGTGCAGTCCCTGTGGGAGCGGGTTTACCCGCGAAGAGGCCAGTACAGGCAATACAAATCTGTCAGGGCCGCTCGGCCGCCGAACCTTCCTCTGCCACCGGTTTGCCCGGCCCGGCCTCCTGGCGCCACTGCAGGGCAATCAGGATCAAGGTCGGCACGCCCAGCAGGGCAGTGATCAGGAAGAAGTCGTGGTAACCGAACTTCTCCACCATCACCCCCGAATAACCCCCGATCAGCCTTGGCAACAGCAGCATGATCGAACTGAGCAACGCGTACTGGGTAGCCGAGAACTTCAGGTTGGTCAGGCTCGACAGGTAGGCGACGAAGGCCGAGGTGGCCATGCCGGAGCTGAAGTTGTCCAGCGAGATGGTCACCACCAGCATCTGCAGGTTCGGGCCCATGTCGGCCAGCATCAGGAACAGGATGTTGGTACCCGCCGAGGCCACACCGCCGATGAACAGGATCGGCATGATGCCGAAGCGCACGATCAGCAGGCCACCAACCCCGGCGCCGACCAGGGTCATGATCAGGCCGAAGATCTTGCTGACGCTGGCGATCTGGTCCTTGGTGAAGCCCATGTCGATGTAGAACACGTTGGCCATCACGCCCATCACCGTGTCCGACATG
The DNA here is from genome assembly GCF_040546125.1 of Pseudomonas sp. UYEF17. Lineage (NCBI taxonomy): Bacteria > Pseudomonadati > Pseudomonadota > Gammaproteobacteria > Pseudomonadales > Pseudomonadaceae > Pseudomonas > Pseudomonas sp. UYEF17. The sequence goes on along the minus strand of NZ_JBEPNE010000003.1, from coordinate 290,945 downwards.
CGATAGGTGGCGATCAGGCCGAGCAGCAGCAGTGCCTGCCAGCGGTAGCGGGCGATGAAGTCGTTGACCGGGGTCAGCACCGGGGCCAGGCCGCGACGGCCCAGGCTCGACAGGCACGCCCAGGTCAGCAGCACGTAGAGGATCAGGCGCAGGAAGGCGCGGTCCTCCAGCAGCAGGTCCAGTGGCGTGGCATCACCGGAGATGACGCTGGACCAGCCGGTATTGAACATCTGGGTAAAGCTGGCCGGTACCGAAACCAGCAGGATGATCAGCACGAACACCGAGGCCAGCTGGTGCACCAGCCCATAGCGCGCTGCCGACAGCTGGGTACGCATGGGTACGGGCGGTTCGCGCATGATCAGGGTGGTGAACACGGCGGGCAGCATCATCACCGCGAACATGACGTAGGTGCCGGCCCAGGCCTTGTGCAGGTAGCTGAAACCGGTGGAGCCGAACCACTCGGCGAAGAACAGTGCACCAGCCGTGGCCAGCAGGGCCGCCACGCGGTAGCCGGCCATGTAGCTGGCAGCGAGCGCAGCCTGGCGCTGGTCGTCGGCGATTTCCAGGCGGTAGGCATCGACGGCGATGTCCTGGGTAGCGGAGGCGAAGGCCACCAGCACCGCCAGGGCGATCAGCCATGACAGGTGCTGCTGGGGATCGCACAGGCTCATGCCGACCAGCCCGACCACCACCAGCGCCTGCGACAGCAGCAGCCACGAACGCCGACGCCCCAGGCTGCCGAGCAGCGGCAGGCGCCATTGGTCGAGCAGCGGCGACCACACCCACTTGAAGGCGTAGGCCAGGCCGATCAGGCTGGCGTAACCAATGGTCTCGCGGGCCACGCCGGCTTCGCGCAACCACACCGAAAGGGTGGAGAACACCAGCATGTAAGGCAGACCGGCAGCGAAGCCGAGCAGCAAAAGTACCAAGGTTGACGGGCTGGCATAGGCAGCAAGCGCAGCGCGCCAGGTTTTACGGGGCATGGGCCAACATCTGCCTCAAGTTTGCGAAAACAAAGCGCGCACTCTAACCGCTGTGCTCCATCGGGCGCCAGCCATGGCGCGTCATATCCACACGATTGTTGGTTACATTCACACCCTCCGCACGCAGTCGCGCCCGTTGTTCATCCCCGGACGGGGTACCCAGTGCCAGGCTCAGCCGGCCACCTGCGCCAAGCACCCGGTGCCAGGGCAGGCGAGTGTCCGCGGGCAGTTGCCCGAGGGTACGCCCGACCCAGCGTGCCGCCCGCCCAAGCCCCGCCAGCTCGGCCAACTGGCCATAGCTGACCACCTTGCCGGCCGGCACTTGGCCGAGTACCGAATACAGCGCCGTTCGTCGGCCCTCGGCGGAGTCCAGGGCGTGCTCATATCCGTCAGACATCAGGCCCCCACTGGGCTGCAGATGAAACCGGACCGGCGGTCTGGCAAATGAGAGTTGAACTCAACGGCATGCTCCCGGTCTTTCCTTGCTCTGGTCGTGGTTATCTGGATAATGCCCGGCTTTTTTCGTCAAATCGAACCCGTAGTCCGCAAAACATAGCCCGCTTATGAATTCTAGATCCTTGTTGTGCCTGCTTGCTGTTTCCCTGTGCGCCTCCCCGGTGTTCGCCGACACCGTGTGGATGAAGAACGGTGACCGGCTCAGCGGCAAGATCAAAGTCTTCGATGGCGGCAAGCTGCTGCTGGAAACCCCCTATGGCGGTTCCATCGCCCTGGACTGGAAAGAAGTCCAGACCTTGGAGAGCGACCAGGAGATGCTGGTCAAGCAGGACGCCTACAGCGGTGAGCGCGCCAAGTCGCTGAAGGCCGCCGAGCCCGGCAAGGTGACCTTGGCCAATGGCGAGGCGCCAAAGACCGTGGAGCTGGCCAGCATCGAGCAGATCATGAAGCCCAAGCCACTGGTCGAGGACTTCGTGTGGAAGGGCAATGTCGACGTGGCGCTGGACTACAAGCGCGCCGAGAACGACACCGACGACTACGACATCGGCTTCAAGACCAGCGCCCGCCATGGCCGCTGGCGGCACAACGCCGAAGGCGAATACAACCGCGAGACCAAGGACGACGTCACCACCACCGACAACTGGAGTGCCGAGTACGCCCTGGACCGCTTCCTTACCGAGAAGTGGTTTTGGCAGGGGCGCGCGGAGTACAAGCGCGACCGCATCGAAGACCTCGCCCGCCAGCGCACCGTGGGTACCGGCCCGGGTTACCAGTTCTGGGACGACGAGCTGGGCGCGTTCTCGCTGGGTTCGCTGATCAACCGTACCGACTTCGAATACCAGGATGGCGCCAAGGACAACTTCTATTCCGCGGCGGTGAAGTGGGACTACACCCGTTACCTGATTGGCAAGAACGTGCAGCTGTTCACCAACGGCGAGTTCGCCAAGCCGCTGGGTGGCGTGGCCGACTACGCGCTGGATGCCGAGATTGGCCTGCGCTACAAGGTCACCGAGTGGGCCTCGCTCAACCTCAAGGCGGAGAAGGACGTCATCACCGGTACGCGTGACAGTGACCTGGACAAGACCCGCTATACCGCAGGCTTCGGCGTTACCTGGTAAATCTTTGCGGCCTATCGCGATACAGGATGTACGCGATCTCTTGTAGGAGCGGCCTTGTGTCGCGATGGGCTGCAAAGCAGCCCCATTGGCACTGGATCTGATAATGCTTATCTTGTCCCATCCAGCCCGATATCAGGAGCCGCCCCCAAGTGAGTACCAATGCCATCCGCCCCGCCCGGGAGCTGCTGCTCAAGGAATACCGCGGCGTGCTCTCGACCCATTCCAAGTCGATGCCCGGCTACCCGTTCGGCTCGGTCGTGCCGTACTGCCTGGACGCCCAGGGCAACCCGCTGATCCTCATCAGCCGCATCGCCCAGCACACCCACAACCTGCAGAAAGACCCCAAGTGCTCGCTGCTGGTGGGCGAACGCGAAGCCGAGGACGTGCAGGCCGTGGGGCGCCTGACGGTGATGGCCGAGGCGCACAAGCTGGTGGAGGAGACCGCCATCGAGGCCGCCGCCGAGCGCTACTACCGCTATTTCCCGGACGCGGCCAACTACCACAAGGCCCACGACTTCGACTTCTGGGTGCTGCAGCCGGTGCGCCACCGCTACATCGGCGGCTTCGGCGCGATCCACTGGCTTGACCAGGTAACCCTGGCCAACCCGTTCGCCGGTAAAGCAGAGGCAAGCATGGTCGAGCACATGAACAACGACCACGCCAACGCCATCGCCCACTATGTGCAACTGACCGAGCTGCCAAGCCATGCGCCAGCGCAGATGGTCGGGGTAGACAGTGAAGGCATGCACCTGCGTATCGGCCAGGCGGTGCACTGGTTGCCTTTCCCAAGTACTTGCAACACGCCGACACAAGTCCGCGAAGCCCTGGTTTTACTGGCACGCGCCGACCAGTGGCCGGTTGCGACAGAAGTCGAGGGTTGAAAAGCCGAGCGCCCGCATCCATTTGTTGGTCTTACAGGAAGGGTCTCTTCCGACGAGGAATGCTTTGATGCGTGCTTTTCTACTGTTGTTTCTACTGTTTCCCGTGCTGGAGCTGTTCGTCTTCGTGAAGGTCAGTGCCGCCATCGGTTTCTTCCCGGCGCTGCTGCTGATCATCGCCGGCTCCGCCCTGGGTGTGCTGGTGATGCGCGTGGCCGGGCTGGCCACCGCACTGCGCGCCCGTGAAAGCCTGCAGCGTGGCGAACTGCCCGCCGAGGACATGTTCCAGGGCATGATGCTGGCCGTTGGTGGTGGCCTGCTGTTGCTGCCAGGTTTCATCAGCGACGTGCTGGGCTTGCTCTGCCTGCTGCCATTCACCCGTCACCTGGCCGCGCGCAAGATGCGCGAGCGTGCCGAGGCCCAGGCCATGCGCCAGCGCGCCTTCCAGGACGACCCGTTCCAGGCCCGGCCGCAGGATGGCGGGCATCGGCCGAATGTGATCGAAGGCGAGTACGAGCGCCGCGACAAGTAATAGCCGGGGGCCGCTTCGCGCCCCTTTCGCGACACAAGGCCGCTCCCACAGGGAATGCACACCTCCTGTGGGAGCGGCCTTGTGTCGCAAAAGGGGCGCGCAGCGGCCCCAGCTTTTTGCGGGGCCAAGGCGCTAATGAAAAATTTTCTGAAACAAGCCTTGTAATTGAATATGGCGGCCTCATGTATGTGGTCACCGCAAGGTTTCTGGTGGCGACACCAGACATTACACAGGTGCTTCGCCCATTGCGGATCACCCCCGGCAACGCCGGACTGCATCAAACCGCCGGTGTCGACACCGGCCGATGAAAACCACTATTTGGGAGAGATCGACAATGAAGCTTCGTCCTCTGCATGACCGCGTCGTTATCCGTCGCAGCGAAGAAGAATCGAAAACCGCTGGCGGTATCGTCCTGCCGGGTTCGGCCGCTGAAAAACCAAACCGCGGCGAAGTCGTCGCCGTCGGCACCGGTCGCATCCTGGACAACGGCGAAGTTCGCGCGCTGGCCGTGAAAGTGGGTGACAAAGTGGTTTTCGGCCCTTACTCGGGCAGCAACACCGTGAAAGTCGATGGCGAAGACCTGCTGGTCATGGCCGAAAACGAAATCCTCGCCGTTATCGAAGGCTGATTTCCCCGACTTCCCGTTACTCCAAAGAATTCCAAGGATTAAACGATCATGGCTGCTAAAGATGTAAAATTCGGCGACTCCGCTCGTAAGAAAATGCTGGTTGGTGTCAACGTTCTGGCTGACGCGGTAAAAGCGACCCTGGGCCCGAAAGGCCGTAACGTGGTGCTGGCCAAGAGCTTCGGCGCGCCGACCATCACCAAGGACGGCGTTTCCGTCGCCAAAGAAATCGAGCTGAAAGACGCCTTCGAGAACATGGGCGCCCAGCTGGTCAAGGAAGTTGCTTCCAAGGCCAACGACGCTGCCGGTGACGGCACCACCACCGCTACCGTCCTGGCTCAGGCCATCGTCAACGAAGGCCTGAAAGCCGTCGCTGCCGGCATGAACCCGATGGACCTGAAGCGCGGCATCGACAAGGCCACCGCTGCCGTCGTCGCCGAGCTGAAGAACCTGTCCAAGCCATGCGCCGACTCCAAGGCCATCGCCCAGGTAGGTACCATCTCCGCCAACTCCGACAACTCCATCGGTGAAATCATTGCCGAAGCCATGGAAAAAGTCGGTAAAGAAGGCGTGATCACCGTTGAAGAAGGCTCGGGCCTGGAAAACGAACTGTCGGTCGTGGAAGGCATGCAGTTCGACCGTGGCTACCTGTCGCCGTACTTCGTCAACAAGCCGGACACCATGGTTGCCGAGCTGGAAGGCCCGCTGCTGCTGCTGGTCGACAAGAAGATCTCCAACATCCGTGAGCTGCTGCCAGTTCTGGAAGCCGTTGCCAAGGCCGGCCGCCCACTGCTGATCGTTGCCGAAGACGTTGAAGGCGAAGCCCTGGCTACCCTGGTAGTCAACAACATGCGCGGCATCGTCAAGGTTGCTGCGGTCAAGGCTCCGGGCTTCGGCGACCGCCGCAAGGCCATGCTGCAGGACATCGCCGTCCTGACTGGCGGCCAGGTCATCTCCGAAGAAATCGGCCTGTCCCTGGAAACCGCTACCCTGGAGCACCTGGGTAACGCCAAGCGCGTCATCCTGTCCAAGGAAAACACCACCATCATCGACGGCGCTGGCGCCGACACCGAGATCGAAGCACGCGTCAAGCAGATCCGTGCCCAGATCGAAGAGACTTCCTCGGACTACGACCGTGAGAAGCTGCAAGAGCGTCTGGCCAAGCTGGCTGGCGGTGTTGCCGTGATCAAGGTCGGTGCCGGCACCGAAGTTGAAATGAAAGAGAAGAAAGCCCGCGTTGAAGACGCCCTGCACGCTACCCGTGCAGCCGTTGAAGAAGGCGTGGTGCCTGGCGGTGGTGTGGCCCTGGTTCGCTCCCTGGCTGCCATTGCCAACCTCAAAGGCGACAACGAAGACCAGAACGTCGGTATCGCCCTGCTGCGTCGCGCCGTTGAAGCGCCGCTGCGCCAGATCACTGCCAACGCCGGCGACGAGCCAAGCGTTGTCGCTGACAAGGTCAAGCAAGGTTCGGGTAACTTCGGTTACAACGCTGCTACCGGCGAATACGGCGACATGATCGAGATGGGCATCCTGGACCCAGCCAAGGTCACCCGTTCGGCGCTGCAAGCTGCTGCTTCGATCGGCGGTCTGATGATCACCACCGAAGCCATGGTTGCCGACCTGCCGGAAGACAAGCCAGCTGCTGGCATGCCTGACATGGGCGGCATGGGTGGCATGGGCGGCATGATGTAAGCCAGCCTTACCCCCTGCACCATGAAAAGCCCCGGTTCGTGAGAACCGGGGCTTTTTTGTTTTCCTTGTGAGGGCCCTTTCGCAGCACAGGGCTGCTCCTACAGACGATCTCGTACTCTTGTAGGAGCAGCCTTGTGCTGCGAAAGGGCCGCAAAGCGGCCCCTGGGTCAGGCGACGCTACGCTCGGCAGCAGGCACCTCAGCCATTCCCCGACGATACAGAACCAGGTAATACGACCCCAAGCCGATCAACCAGCAGAACACCGCCGTCCACACGTTGTGCGAAAGGAAGTGCGCCCCTTGCATCATCCGCCCCAGCGAAAGCACAGACCCGGCCACTAAGGCCACCGCCAACGCCACCCGCGCCAGCCTCGGCTTGCGATCACGCAACATGAAGAACAGCCCGAACAGGCAGAACCCGGTGGCGGCATGCCCGCCCGGCCAGCACAGCCCGGGCTTGTCGGTCGCCGGCCGCGGCTCCAGCAGCTTGCTGTAGGTTTCCTTGCCGCCAAACTGGGTCAGGCTCCACGGGCATTGCACCTGAGTCACTTTCTTCAGCGGTGTGACAAACGCCGTGGACAGGCCCAGTGCCAGTACCAGGCAGCCCAGCTCACGGCGCCAGCCGAACAGGCGCTTCCAGAAGAAGCTGGCAGCAAAGGTCACCAGCGACATCACGCCCAGCAGGATCACCCCCTGTTTGACCCGGTCATGCAGGATGTTCTCCAGCAAATAGCTGTGGCGGCCGATGAATTGCCCGGCAGCAGGGTCGAAGAACAGGTTGGCAATGTCCATGTCGACCGAGGTCAGTTCCAGCAGGATCAGGCCAAGCGCGGTCGCCAGGGGTAGCCCAAGGTACAGCCAGAAATTGATCGGGCGAGGGCGGGTTGGTTGCTGCATGACGGCTCCAGGGCGCGAAAAAGATCGGGCATTGTCGGCCGCCCGCTATCCTGTGTCCGTGAAGGATCAGTGAAAAAACCGTCAAGTGCGCTGAATTTTCCCTGGGGCTGGCACCCTGCAGGCATAGGCCTTAAGCTGCGCCTGCCGCGCACCACAGCGAGAAGCGCCGCACAGGAGAAACCGATGCGCATTCTTTTGGTTGAAGACAACCGCGATATCCTGGCCAACCTGGCCGATTACCTGGGCATGAAGGGCTACACCGTCGACTGCGCCCAGGATGGCCTGTCCGGCCTGCACCTGGCTGCCACCGAGCACTACGACCTGATCGTGCTCGACATCATGTTGCCGGGCATCGACGGCTACACCCTGTGCAAGCGCCTGCGCGAAGACGCCCGCCGCGATACGCCGGTGATCATGCTCACCGCCCGCGACCAACTGGACGATCGCCTGCAAGGCTTCCGCTCCGGTGCCGACGATTACCTGCTCAAGCCCTTCGCCCTGTCGGAGCTGGCCGCTCGCATAGAGGCGGTGCTGCGCCGGGCCCAAGGTGGCGGGCGCCGCACCTTGCAGGTGGCTGACCTCAGCTATGACCTCGACACCCTCGAAGTCACCCGCCAGGGCCGCTTGCTCAAGCTCAACCCGGTCGGCCTCAAGCTGCTGGCGGTGCTGATGCAGAAGAGCCCGCACGTATTGCGTCGCGAAGTGCTGGAAGAAGCCCTGTGGGGCGATGACTGCCCTGACAGCGACAGCCTGCGCAGCCACGTGCACCAGCTGCGCCAGGTGATCGACAAGCCGTTTGAAAAACCGCTGCTGCATACCGTCCATGGCGTCGGCTATCGCCTCGCCGAGGGCCGTGATGGAGTTTAAGCAAAGCCTTGCCCAGCGCATCATCATCGCCTTTGCCCTGATGAGCGCGCTGGTGGCCGGGGCCTTCGCCTTCGGCATCGTCGGCACCGTGCACCTGGTCGAAGAGCGGCTGATTTCCTCGGTGCTGGGCGGTGACCTGCAACGCCTGCTGCGCATGGACAGCGTCAGCGACTGGAGCCACCGGCCACGTCCCGACCAGCTGTTCTACTTCAGCGGCGGGCGTGACGACTTCGAGCTGCCCAAGGACCTGCGCCACCTCGACCGCGGCTTCCACGAGGTATTCCGCGATCAGCTGTCGTACCACGCCATGGTCGAGATCGTCGATGGCCGCCGCTATGTGCTGCTGCAGGACCAGAGCGACTTCGAGGAGCGCGAGCGCGTGCTGTTCGCGGTGGTGGTGGTGGGCTTCCTGCTCAGCCTGGTGCTGGCGGTCATCCTCGGCTGGCTGGTGGCGCGCCGAGTGATGGCGCCGGTGATCCGCCTGGCGCGCCAGGTACGCCACCGTGACCAGTTGCTGGGCCTGGCCCCGCCGCTGGCGCCGGACTACGCCGCGGACGAAGTCGGCCAGCTGGCGGTAGCCTTCGACGATACCCTGGGCCGCCTGCGCGATGCGCTGACCCGCGAACGGTTGTTCACCAGCGACGTCAGCCATGAACTGCGCACGCCCTTGATGGTGCTGGCCACCTCGTGCGAACTGCTGATGGAAAACCCGACGCTGGACGCTCGCTCGCGCAGCCAGGTGGAGCGTGTGGCGCGGGCCACGGAAGAAATGCGCGAACTGGTCAAGACCTTCCTGATGCTGGCCCGGGCACAGCGCGACGAGGGCGCCGTGGCTTCGCGGGCCACCCTGCGGGAAGTGGCGGACGAACTGGTCGGGGTCTGGCGCGACACCATCGAACAGAAGGGCCTGGCCCTGTATTTCGATGGTCGCGTCAGTGCCAGCCCGGTGCTGTACAACGCCACCTTCCTGCAGTCGGTGATGGGCAACCTGCTGCGCAATGCCGCGCACTACACCGACAGTGGCTACATCCGCCTGAGCCTGGAAGCCAACGGCTTCAGCGTGGAGGACAGCGGCGTGGGTATCCCGGAGGAGCAGCGCGAGGCGATGTTCCGGCCGTTCGTGCGCGGCGATGAGCGGCGCGGCGAGGGCCTGGGCCTGGGCCTGTCGTTGGTACAGCGGATCTGCGACGACCAGGGCTGGCATGTCACCCTGACCTCGACCTTGCCGCACGGCTGCCGTTTCATGGTGGACCTGAGCAATACCGCGGCCAAGGGCGACCCGGAGGCTTTGGTCGAGTAATCTGTTGTAACAGGTCATGCGGCGCTCAACATATTTTTCACATCAGCATGACCTGATTCCTACGCTTGCTTACCTAATGTGGGCGGAATGGAGTCAGGAGATGCCCAATGCGTAGCCCCATCAAGCTTGAATTTTCCGAGAAGTACGACAAAGAACATGCGCGCGAGTACTTTCTCAAGCACCAGGATGGCCTGGCGCGACGCCTTTCCCACAAGCGTGATGAGCAACTGGCGCGTCGCGCCTTGGCATTGGCTGGTGAGCCTGGGCTAGTCCTCGACCTGCCATGCGGTGCCGGCCGCTTCTGGCCATTGCTGGCAGAAAAGCCCAACCGGGTGATCATCGGCGCCGACAACTCCGAAGCGATGATTGAGACAGCCTGTACCGCGCAAGCGCCAGAGGTGGTTGCACGGGTACGCCCTTTGCAGACTTCGGCGTTTGCCATCGACTTGCCGGACAACTCGGTGGACAGCATTTTCTGCATGCGCTTGTTCCACCACATTGGCGAAGCGGCGCACAGAAAGACCATTCTGTCGGAATTTCAACGGGTTAGCCGTGATAGTGTGATCCTGTCCTTGTGGGTGGATGGCAACTTCAAGGCCTGGCGCCGGAAAAAGCTGGAACAGCGTCGCAGCGCCAGAAAGGGCGACCAGGACAATTACCAGAACCGTTTTGTGTTACCGGCCGACACGGTCGAAGAAGAATTCCGAGCCGCCGGCTTCAGAATCCAGGAACGCCTCGACTTCCTGCCGTTCTATGCCATGTGGCGGGTCTATGTATTGCGTAAGGGGTAGTGTTTGATGGCTGTAGCCCAGAGAGGGGAGTCGCGGTTCGATTTTTACTGGCGCCAGCAGGGCGAGTGGGTCGAGGAGCCTAACCAGCGCCGTGGTGGCGAGAGTGGTGTGCAACGCCTCGACGATGGCAATGGCAAGCTGCTGTATGCCAAGCGCCAGGTCGGGCATATCTACCGTAGCCTGCTGCACCCTTTCGGCCGGCCGACCGTATTGCGTGAACTCGATGCGTTGAACAGCTTCGAGCAACTGGGCGTGCGTGTACCGCGCATCGTCTTCTGTGGCGCCGAGCGTGGTGCCGACCAGCAGTGGCGTGCGCTGCTGGTTAGCGAAGCACTCGACGGCTTCGTCGAACTCGACACCTGGCATGCCGAAGGTGCCCGCGAGCGTTACCCGCAGGTGGTGCATGAGCGCATGCTCAAGGACCTGGCGGACAACCTGGCGCGCATGCACCTGGGGCACTGGCAGCACGGCTGCCTGTATGGCAAGCACGTGTTCATCAAGGTGATTGGCGAGGGCGAGCAGGCCCGGGTCGAGGTCGCCCTGCTGGACCTGGAAAAATGCCGGCGGCGCATCAGCTGCCAGCGCGCGGCGGGCAATGACCTGCGCCAGCTGCGCCGCCATTCGTCGATCAATGACGCGGAATGGCAAACACTGCTCTACTTTTACCAGATGGCGTTTGGCAGCGCTGTCAAAGGGTTAGGGCAATGAAACTAGAAATAGCTCGAGCTTTGTTCCTGGTAGCTGGCTTGGCGGTGACCACCGCAGCGGTGGCTGCGTGGGAAGAGCCGAGGCCGACAGTGTTCAGCAAGGCCGAGCTGGCCGACCAGTGCGCGTTGCCGCGGGATGTGAAACCGCAGCAACAGGCCGAGGCCGCGCCGGACCAGGACTTGTTGCTGTTCCTGTTCGGCATGCGCCAGGGGTTGCGGCCGTTCGGTTGAACCCGGTGGTAGATGGAAATGCCAGAGGCCTTGCGATTGCGGGGCCTCTGGCATTTTTGCATTTGCCTTGCCGGCCTCTTCGCGGGTAAACCCGCTCCCACAGGTACTGCACCCATTCCGGATCCGGTGCCGTACCTGTGGGAGCGGGTTTACCCGCGAAGAGGCCGGTTCAGGCAACCGATGTCGCTCTGGCCACCTCTTTGTGCGCCAGCAGGGTGTAGATACAAGGCAACACGAACAGGGTAAACAGCGTGCCGATCGACATCCCGGTGGCAATCACCGTACCGATGTCGAAGCGGCTTACCGCCCCCGCCCCGGTCGCCAGGATCAGCGGCACCATGCCGAACACCATCGCCGCCGTGGTCATCAGCACCGGCCGCAGGCGAATCGCCGCGGCTTCCTCGATCGCCTCGCGCACGCTCAGGCCGCGCTCCTCACGCAACTGGTTGGCAAACTCGACAATGAGGATGCCGTGCTTGCTGATCAGCCCGATCAGCGTCACCAGCCCGACCTGGGTGTAGATGTTCATGCTCGATACGCCCAGGAACAGCGGCAGCAGCGCGCCACAGATCGACAACGGTACCGTCACCAGAATCACCAGCGGGTCGCGGAAGCTTTCGAACTGCGCCGCCAGCACCAGGAAGATGATCGCCAACGCCAGGCCGAAGGTCACCCACAGCGCGCTGCCTTCCTGCACGTACTGCCGCGCCACGCCGGCATAGTCGAAGGCGAAGCCTTCCGGAGCCTCTTCGCGGGCGATGCCCTGCACGGTCTGCAGCGCCTCGCCCAGGCTGACCATGGGCACGCCCTGGATGATCGCCGAGTTCAGCTGCTGGAACTGGTTGAGCTGGCGCGGGCGGGCGCGGTCGGTGAGGGTGATGAGGGTGGATAGTGGCAGCAGTTGGCCCTGGTCGTTCTTCACGTAGTAGTTGTTCAGCCAGCCGGGGTTGTCGCGGTACGGCCGCTCGACCTGGGCAATCACCTTGTAGCTGCGGCCTTCGAGGGTGAAGCGGTTGATTTCCGCCTCGCCCAGCAAGGTAGCAAGGGTGCTGCCCAAGGTGTCCATCGACACCCCCATCTGCGCTGCCTTGGCCCGGTCGATATCCACCACCACCTCGGGCTTGTCGAAGGCCAGGTCGATGTCGAGGAAGGCGAACTTGCCGGTATCCTGGGCGCGGGCCTTGATGCGCTGGGCCACATCCAGCAGTGCCGGGTAGTCGCCAGCGCTGTTGATGACGAACTGGAATGGCAGGCCCTCGCCGGTGCCGGGCAGCGACGGCAGGTTGAAGCCGAAGATCTGCAGGCCACTGATTTCCTCGAGCTTGCTCTGCACCAGCGGCAGCAACTCCATCTGCGTGCGTTCGCGCTCGTTCCAGGGCTTGAGCAGGAAGCCACCGATGCCGGTCTGCACGCCATTGAAACCGTTGATCTGGAACGACGAGTAATATTCGGGGAAAGCCTTGAACAGCGGGGTGAATTCGTCGGTATAGGCGTTGAGGTAATCAAGGTTGGCCGGCTGCGGCGAACTGCTCATCATGAAGATCACCCCTTGGTCCTCGTTCGGCGCCAGTTCGTTCTGGGTGAACTTCAGCAGTACCGGAATCAGGCACAGGATGATCACGGCAAACACCAGCACGACAGGCCGGCTGTCGAGGGTGGTGTGCAGCAGGCGCTGGTAGCGCACCTTCAGGCGTTCGAACAGCATGTCCAGGCGGTGGGCCAGGCCGCTGGGGTTCTGTTCCTGGCGCAGCAGCAGGGCGCACATCATCGGTGACAGGGTGAGGGCAACGATGCCGGAGATGATCACCGCACCGGCCAGGGTCAGGGCAAACTCCTTGAACAGCGCGCCGGTGAGCCCGGTAAGGAAGCCGATCGGTGCATACACCGCCGCCAGGGTGATGGTCATCGACACCACCGGCATGGCGATTTCGCGGGCGCCCTCGAGGGCGGCGTCGAACGGCGACTTGCCTTCTTCCATGTGCCGGTGGATGTTCTCCACCACGACAATCGCGTCGTCCACCACCAGCCCGATGGCCAGCACCATGGCCAGCAGGGTCAGCAGGTTGAGCGAGTAGCCCATCATCTGCATGAAGAACAGCACGCCGATCATCGACAGCGGGATGGTCACCACCGGGATCAGCACCGAACGCAGGGCACCGAGGAACAGGAACACCACCACGATGACGATCAGTACCGCTTCGCCGAGGGTCTTGATCACTTCGTCGATGGAGGCCTGGATGAACAGTGTGGCGTCGTAGGCGATCGATACCTTCAGCGCCGAGGGTAGCTGGTTTTCCAGCTCGGGCATGATGCGCCGCACTTCCTTGATGACGTCCAGCGGGTTGGCGGCCGGTGTGGCCTTGATGCCGATGTACACCGATGGGGTGCCGTCGAACGAGCTGACCGTGTCGTAGTTTTCCGCCCCCATCTCGACCCGTGCCACATCGCCCAGCAGCACGCGGCTGTCGCCACTGGTCTTGACCGGCAGGGCGGCGAACGCCTCGGCCGACTTCAGCTCGGTGCTGGCGTTGATGCTGGTGACCACGTATTCACCCTTCACCTCGCCGGCCGCGGAAAGGAAGTTGTAGCGGCGCACGGCATTGGTCACGTCGGTGGCCGACAGGCCATAGCCTGCCAGTTTCACCGGGTCGATCCAGATGCGCATGGCGAACACCTGGTTGCCGAGGATTTCCGCTTCGGCCATGCCCGGCAGGGTCGCCAGCTTGGGCTGGATCACCCGTGACAGATAGTCGGTGATTTGCGGGTTGCTCATCTCCTTGCTGTAGAAACTGATGTACATCAGCGCCGAGGCATCGGCGGCTTCCTTGCTCAGTACCGGGTCTTCCGAGTCCTGGGGCAGCTTGTTGCGCACTTCGTTGGCCTTGGCCAGCAGTTCGGTGAACAACCGGTCGCTGTCGGCGCCGATGCGGGCGTAGATGGAAATGATCGAGAAGTTTTGCCGGCTCACCGAGGTCATGTAGTCGATGCCTTCGGCGCTGGCCAGGCTTTGCTGCAGCGGCTGGGTGATATAGCCCTGGATGGTCTCGGCGTTGGCGCCGGGGTAGGCGGTGGTCACCGTGATCAGGGCGTTTTCCATTTGCGGGTACTGGCGGATCTGCAGCTTGTTCCAGGCCTGGAAGCCCAGCAGCAGGATCAGCAGGCTGACCACGCTGGCCAGCACCGGGCGGCGGATGAACGGGTCGGTGAACGCCATGCCAGCCTCCTGTCAGTCCTTGCCCGGCGCGCCCTGTGCGGGCTTGAGGGCTTTGTCCTGGCCGATGCGGATCGCGGCGCCGGGGGTGAGCTTCAGTTGGCCGGCGGTGACCACCTGTTCCCCGGCCTGCAGGCCCTTGCTGACCACCACCACGCCGTCACGGCGCTCGCCGGTCTGCACCGTGCGCTGCTCGGCGGTGAGCTGCGGCTGGCCCTTGTCGTCGTTTTCCGGCTTGCCGTCCTTGTCCTTTTTCGGCGTGGCGACGTATACCGAGTTGCCATACAGGGTGTAGGTGATGGCGCTTTCCGGCACTACCACTTGTGGCTGCGGGTTGGGTAGCAGGATCAGCAGGCTGGCGAACATGCCCGGCAGCAGCTTGCCGTCCGGGTTGGCCATGGTCGCGCGCACCAGCAGGTTGCGCGTGGTTTCCTCGACCTTGGGGTTGATGGCGCTGAGGCTGGCTGGGAAGGTCTGGCCCGGGTAGGCGGCCACCTGCACCAGCACCTGCTGGCCCAGGCTGAGGTGCGGCAGGGCCTGTTCCGGTACGTTGAAGTCGACGTAGAGGCTGGATGTGTCCTGCAGGGTGGCGATCACCGTGCCGGCGGCGAGGTAGTCGCCGACGTCCACCTGGCGAATGCCGATGGTGCCGCTGAACGGGGCGCTGATGCTCTTCTTGGTCTTCGATGCCTTGAGCTGGTCGACCACCGCCTGGTTGCGCCGGTACTGGGCGGTGAGGCGGTCGAACTCGCCGCGGGAGATGGCCGAGTCGCCGACCAGCTGGCTGCCACGTCCGAAATCTACCTTGGCCAGGCCCAGGTCGGCCTGGGCGGTGCCGAGCAGGGCGGTTTCCTGGTCGTCGTTGAGTTGCAGCAACAGTTGCCCGGCCTTGACCTGCTGGCCCGAGTCGAAATGCAGGGCCTTGACGATACCCTCCACCTCCAGGCTCAGCTCCACGCCCTGTAGCGCCTTGAGGCTGCCGACGGCGGGCAGGCGCTCTTGCCACGGGCGCTGTTCGGCCAAGGCGGCCGCCACGGTGATGGGCGGCTTGGGGGCAGTGAACATCTGGATCTGCTGGTAGATCGAAAAGGCTTTGTAGCCCCCCAGGGCCAGCACGATCAGCAGAACCACGGCCAACATGATGAGCATGCGGCGGCGCAGCATAGGTCCGGTTCCTTGGATGCGGTTGTTATTCGCTTAGACACGACAACGGGCGATCCTGCCCACGTGTGGATGGGGGAAGTATTGACTGTTTTTGGGGGGAAGGGGAGTGGAATGCCTGGGCCGGCCCCTTCGCGGGCACGCCCGCTCCCACAGGAACCGCGCAGTCAGTGGGTTGCGCGGCCCCTGTGGGAGCGGGCGTGCCCGCGAAGAGGCCGGTGAAGGCAGCAGAAAAATCAGACCAGATGCAGGTGGTTGTCCCAGAAACCCGACGGCAGGTTCATCGGTTGCCCGACCAGCTCGGCCTTGCGGCAATCATAGAACCGGCAACGGCCCTGCCCGGAGGTGACGACAAAGCCGTCCTGTACCGCGCCCACCCCCGCGCAATCGGGCATTGGCGCATCCAGCCGCACCGCGCCGCTGTCCAGGTCCCAGACGAACAGGCGGTTGGCCCGTGGCGCGGTCAGCGCCACCAGCCGCAGCTCGCTGTGGATAGCCACGCTGGCGGTGTACTGGGCCATGGCCTGCAACTGCCGCTCCGGCACCGGGAAGGCCTTGAACGGCTCGCCCGGGCGCTTGATCGCCAGCAGCTCTGCGGTTTCATCGGCATCGCCCATGAACTGTTGGCAGGCGGCGATGGTGCCATCGCTGCCTACTGCCAGGTGGCGCACGCTGTTCATCTGCTGGGCCAGGGTTTCCTTGCTCAGCAGGGTACCGTCGCGCTGCATCAGCACCAGGCTCGGTTCCATGGCGTCGAGGTTCATCTCCACCCGGCTTTCGGCTTCGGTGCGGATACCGCCGTTGGCCACGATCAGCGTTTCGCCGTCCGGCAGCCAGGCCACTTCGTGCGGGCCGATGCCGTGGGTCGGAATCTCCCCGGTGTGCACCAGGCGCTCGCCTTCGAAGCGGTACACACCGAGTACGCCACGCCCCGGGTCGGTGGTGTCGTTCTCGGTGGCATACAGCCATTCGCCACCTTTGTGGATGACCGCGTGGCCGTAGAAGTGCCGGTTCGGCTGCGAGGTGACGGTCTGCAGCAGGCGCCCGTCGCGCAGGTCGACCAGGTAGCTTTCGGTGCCGGGACGGCGGGCGACGAACAGGGCGATCGGCAGGTCCGGGTGATGGATGATGGCATGGCAACGTTGGGCGACCTGGGTGCTGAACACCTGGGTGCCGTCCAGGCGGAACCCGACCGCATAGTGCTTGCCGTCGCCGTCGTCACGCGCCGACAGCAGCAGGGGCTCGCTGCCTTTGTTGCGGAACAGGCTCCAGCCGCCCAGGGTGAGGGCGCTGAGCAATACGCTACCGAGTTTGAGGGCCTGGCGTCGCAGCATGATCAGTCACCGTCGTTGGCATTGAAGCCCAGCTGGATGTTCAACGCCTTGGCCAGCTCGCCTTCGTGCAGGCGGTGGACGGCGTTGAGGCTGTCGTAGATCTGGTTCAGGGTTTGCTGGCCGGCGTCGTCGGCCAGCAGCTCGCCCAAGGTCTTCTGGTTGGCGGCCAGCAGTTTGAGCGAGGCAGCGTAGGCGGCGTCGATCTTGTCCGCCAGGGCTTTCTGATCGCTGGACAGCAAGCCGCGCAGGCCTTGGTTGTCGACCCCGACCCAGACCGCTTCGGCGGCCTTGAGGCTGGCCTCCAGGCTCTTGAGCGAGCTGTGGCTGCGCCAGGCTTCGGCCTGCAGTGGCTGCGGGATACCCTTGCTCTGGCGGCCCATCGGCGCACCGAGCTTTTTCTTCAGGCTGTCCAGGGCGGTGACCTGAGCGCGCAGCAGGTCGGCGATGGCCTCGTGGGAGTCGGCGTAGCGCTGGTTGGGGAACTTGGTCATCTGCGAGAGCATGCCGTCGGTGCTGTTCCAGCCCTTGAGGATCTCTTCGGCCAGGGCCTTCTGGTGTTCACCAATGGCCACCAGCAACGGGCAGTAGCGGGCTTTCTGCTCGGCGGTGGCGATGTCCGGCTTGCTATCGAACAGGATGTACTCGTAGGCCGACAGGCCACGTACCACCACGCTGGCCTTGCCCAGGGCCGCGGCATCGACCGGCTGGTCGGCGTTGACCAGTTGCTCGACCTGGCGGCCGACCAGGTTCTTCTTGTCGGGCCAGAACTGTACCTGCCAGGCGCGGTTGCCTTCGGCCAGCGGGCCGACCAGCAGCGGTTGCAGCTCGGCCCAGGCCTTTTGCGCGTTGAGGAAGTCGGCACGGGCCTTGTCCAGGGTTTCCTTGCCTTCGCAGTAGGCCAGGGCGCTGGCGGCCAGCGTGCGGTCGGCTTCGACCCAGCGGCTGTAGGTGGGCAGGATCACCTGCTTGGCGATGGCAGCGGAGGTCACGGCTTGCGGGTCCTGCGGCGAGCAGGCGCCGAGGGCGAGTGCGGCGAGGCTGGTGAACAACAGTTTGGGTCGGAACATGCCCGGCTCCTTTGCGCTTTTTAAAGTGAGTTCAGGAACGCCAGCAACGCGGCACGCTGCTCGGCATTGAAAGTGAGTACGAAATTGCGTGCCGCCTCGGCCTCGCCACCGTGCCAGAGCACGGCTTCGAGCAGGTTGCGGGCGCGGCCGTCGTGCAGGAACTGGCTGTGGCCACTGACCGTTTCGCTCAGGCCGATGCCCCACAGTGGCGGGGTGCGCCAGTCCTGGCCGTTGGCGGCAAATTCGGTGCGCTCGTCGGCCAGGCCCGGGCCCATGTCATGCAGCAGCAGGTCGCTGTAGGGACGGATCAGCTGGTTGGCCAGCTCCGGCTCGGCGGCATTGGCGGCGGTGGTGAACTGCGGTGTATGGCAGCCCTGGCAGCCGGCCTGGTAGAACAGGTTCTTGCCTGCCAGCACCTGCGGCGAGCCCACGTCGCGGCGGGCCGGCACGGCCAGGTTGCGGGTGTAGAAAGTGACCAGGCGCAGGATGTTGTCGCTGACTTCCTTCTCGCCATTGGCACCGTCGCCGTTGGGCGCGGCCAGGCAGTCGGCCTGCGCCGGGGTACAGTCGTCGTTGGGCTGCAGGGTGGTGGTCAGGCCCATGTCGCCGGCAAAGGCGTGCACGTTCTGCTGGTTGACGTTGGGCTGCCCGGCCTTCCAGCCGAAGCGGCCGACCACGGTCTTGCCTTGGGCGTCGTCCCACACCCGGTTGGCCCGGCCGCGGATGCCGTCGCGGTTGCGGTCATCCGGGTCTTCGTTGGCCAGCAGGTCGGCTTCGGGGATGGCTTCGAGCAGGCCCAGGCCGATCATCGGCGGCGCCACCCGCGCCGAAAAGCGCGTGTCGGGGTGCATCACGCCATAGCCGAGTTGGGTGATCTGCAGGGCCGGCTTGCGCAGCTCGACCTGGTGGCCGTCCTCGAACGACACCGTTTCGCTGGTGTAGCTCACCCGCACCTTGCCTTCCGGCGTCACGCCAGGGATGGCCATGTCCTGCAGCTGGGTGCCATAGACCGGCTCCGGCACCACGCCGAGGCGTTCGACCACCTTGGCCAGGTAGGGCTGGTCGGGGATCGACAGGCGTACCAGCATCGATACGGCGTTGCTGTCGCCCGGCTCTGGCGGGTGGCCGCGGCCGTCGCGCACGTGGCAGTTCTGGCAGGCATTGGTGTTGAACAGCGGGCCCAGGCCGTCACGGGCGGTGGTGGTGGACGGGGCGATCACCCAGGGGTTGCGGAAGAAGCTGTTGCCTACGGCGAAGTCCAGGCGCCGCTCGGGCGAGAGGTTGGCCGAGGGCAGGGAATAGGCATTGCGGTCAGTGCGCTGCACGGTGGCTTTGCCGCCCGACAACGCTTCGCCGGGCTCGGCCTGGGTGAAACGCGGGGCGTCGTCACAGGCGGCGAGGGCAAAGGCCAGCAGCAGGGGGGAGAGTCGGGACAGCGACAAGGACATCGAGAATCCTGGGCGTGAGCGAAAAACCGGCGTGCAAGCTTAGCAGGGTGAGGGAGTTTGAATAAGAGCAATTTGCAATTGCTGGATGAAATCGGTGTCAGTTGGCCATGTCGGCAGCATTGGTGCGGGCTCTTGTAGGAGCGGCCTTGTGTCGCGAAGGGCCGCAAAGCGGCCCCAGGACCATAGCGTCAACGTCCAGATAGCTGGGGCTGCTTTGCAGCCCTTCGCGACACAAGGCCGCTCCTACAGGGGACCGTGCAGCTTGCAAAGAAAAAGGCGACCCGAAGGCCGCCTCTTTCAGAACCGCTACAGCAGGATTAGAACTCGTGATCCGCGGTATCCGGGTTCAGGTTGGCAATGCCCAGCTTGCCCGCGGCCTGCTCGATCGCACCGGTCTGCTTGACCAGGGAGGCGATGGCGTCACGCACGATCTGGTTGCCGGCTGCGTTGTCGGCAGCGATCAGCTGGTCGTAGTGCTCGCCCTTGAGGGCGTGGTCGACGATCACCTGGATCTTGGCTTCGGTGGCTTCCAGGTCGGCCTTGAGGGTGGCGTCGGCGGCCGGGTCTACCTTGGCCACCAGCGATGACAGGCTCGGGCCGGTCACCTTGCTGCCGTCCGGGCGGGTGTACTCGCCCAGGTAGACGTTGCGGATGCCCTTGGCGTCGTAGAAGTGCGAGTAGTGGGTGTTGTCGCTGAAGCAGTCGTGCTCGTCTTCCGGCGAGTTGGCCTCCAGCGAAACCTTCATGCGTTCGCCAGCCAGTTCGCCCAGCGACAGGCTGCCCATGCCGAACAGCATCTTGCGCAGGCCGTCGTTGACCGACTCGGCTTCCAGCTTGGCGCGGTAGTTGTCGGCGACGTTCGGTGCCCAGTTGCCGACCATCTCTTCGAGGTCCTTGACCAGCAGGTCGGTGACCGCTTTCAGGTAGGCACGGCGGCGGTCGTTGTGGCCGCCGGTGGCGCCCTTGCCTTCCAGGTAGTCCGACGCCGGACGGTTGCCCGCGCCCGGGCCGGTGCCGTTCAGGTCCTGGCCCCAGAGCAGGAACTCGATGGCGTGGTAGCCGGTGGCGACGTTGGCCTCGGAGCCGCCCAGTTCGTTCAGGCTGGCCAGCTTCTCGGGGGTGATGTCCTTGACGTCGACCTTCTCTTCTCCCACCTGGATCTCGGTGTTGGCGATGATGTTGGCGTTGGCCGCCGGGTTGCCCAGGGCGTGCTCATAGCTCTTGTCGACGTAGTCGATCAGGCCTTCGTCCAGCGGCCAGGCGTTCACCTGGCCTTCCCAGTCGTCGATGATGGTGTTGCCGAAGCGGAAGGCTTCGCTCTGCAGGTACGGTACGCGCGAGGCGACCCAGGCTTCTTTGGCTGCCTTCAGGGTTTCGTCGTTGGGCTTGGCCAGGAACGCGTCGACTGCGGTCTGCAGGGTCTTGGCGGTGCTCAGCGAATCGCTGTACACGGCGTAGACCAGCTCGGCGTAATGCTTGACCACGGCTTTGCCGGCAGCTTCGTCGACAGCCCCGGGCGCCGCAGCGGTGGTGCTGGCGGCAGCAGGTGCCTGGGCTTGCGGCGCGGCGGCCTTGTCGTCCTTGCCTTCACCGCAACCGGCGAGAGCGATGGCAATGGCCAGCAGACTGGCGGAGGCCAGAGGCATTCGAATCATTATTGGTTTTCCTGCGTCGTGTGGTTGGACCAAGGGGTGGACCGTGCGCCGTGGCACGCGAAACCGCAACATCATGCGAAAGATTTGCATTTGCTGTAAAGGGGGCGGGCATGCAATTCGTGTAAATGCCGGTCACGGCCTGTAACCGGGCAGGCGGCTCAGAGCATCGAAACCTGGTTTCGCTGTGCCTGCTTGAGGAAGTTGGTCAGCTCACGGGCCGACAGCGGCTTGCTGTAGTGGTAGCCCTGGCCCTCGTGGCAGCCCTGGGCGACGATGTAGGTTTCCTGTTCGGCGGTTTCCACGCCTTCGGCGATCACCTGCATCCCCAGGCTCTTGCCCAGCTGGATGATGGCGCGAACGATGGTGGCGTCGTCATCGTCGTCCAGCAGGTCCTGGACGAAGCTCTTGTCGATCTTGATCTTGTCCAGCGGCAGCGATTTCAGGTAGCTGAGCGACGAGTAGCCGGTGCCGAAGTCGTCGATGGCAATCAATGCTCCGGAGCGGCGCAGGCTCAGCAGGTGCTGGGCGGCGGTGCTGATGTCTTCCATCAGGCCGGTCTCAGTGACTTCCAGTTCCAGGCTGCGCGGCGGCAGGCGATAGGCCTGCAGCAGGTTGTTGACCACCCGCGGCAGTTCGCTGTGGTGCAGCTGCACGGTGGACAGGTTGACCGCCATGCGCAGCTCGCTGAAGCCCATGTCGTGCCATTCGCGCAATTGCCGGCAGGCCTGGTCGAGCACCCATTCGCCAATGCTGATGATGCTGCCGTTCTGTTCGGCCAGGGGGATGAACTGATCTGGCGGCACCATGCCCAGCTCCGGGTGCTGCCAGCGCAGCAATGCCTCGACACCGACCACGCGGTGGTCGCGGTAGCTGATCTGTGGCTGGTACACCAGGTACAGCTGGTTGCGCGGCAGGGCTTCGCGCAGGTCCTTTTCCAGCTCGCGACGGCGGCGCATCTCGCTGTCGACGCTGGCGATGTAGAACTGGTAGCGGTTGCGCGAACGGGCCTTGGCCAGGGTCATGGTCTGTTCGGCTTTCTGCAGCAGCTTCTCGGTGCTGTCGCCGTCTTCCGGGAACAGGGTGATGCCGATGGTGGCGCGCAGGCGGATCTGCTGGTGGTGGTCGAGGTCGAACGGCACTTCCAGGTCGTCGAGGATACTCTGCGCCAGTTCGGCCGCCTCGTAGGGCTGCTCGATATTGGCCTGCACCAGGGCGAACTGGTCACCACCCAGGCGTGCCAGGGCGCCCAGGCGGCCACTGTGGGCGCGCAGGCGGTCGGCCAGGGCCAGCAGCAGCTGGTCGCCGACCTGGTAGCTGAACTGCTCGTTGATGCCCTTGAAGTCGTCCAGGCCTACGCACAGTACCGCCACGCGGTGTTGCAGGCGGCCGCCGTCGACCAGGATCTTGTCCAGTTGCTGCTGCAGCTGCTGGCGGTTGGGCAGGCCGGTGAGGAAGTCGTACTGGGCCATGCGTTGCAGGCTGTTTTCCGCCTCGTGGCGCAGATGGGTGTTGCGCTCGATCGAGGCCAGCAACTGGTTGGCGGTATTTACCCAAAGGCCCAGCTCGTTCTTCTCGTGGCCCTTGAGCAGCGGCAGTTGGTGCTGGCTTGGGCGGTCGGGGTTGATCTGGGTGAGGTGCTCGATGATCTTCGACAGCGGTTTGGTCAGCAGCCAGTGGTAGACCAGGTACAGCACCAGGCCCATGGCCAGGGCCCGCAGCACACCGGAGATGAAGATGATCACGGCGTTGATCAGGAAGTCTTCGCCGTAGGACGAGGTGTCCAGGGTGATGCTCAGGTCGCCGTAGTATTCGCTGTAGGGGCCGCGGCCGACCAGTTGCGTGGTGTAGGTACGTTCCTGGCCGAGGATCAGGTCGGTCAGCCAGCGCATGGACATGTCCTGCAACGGGCGGGACTTTTCCGCCAGCATGGTTTCGTTGGGGTGGCCGATGGAGGCCATGCGTACCGATTCGTCCTGGAACAGGCCTTCCATCACCTGCATGCCCATTTCGCGGTCGAGGCTGTATACCGCCTGGGTCGAGGGGTCGCGGAACATGTCGAGGATGCGCTGGGCATCGTTGTTCACGGCCTGGCGGGTCTTGTAGGTGTCGTAGACGATTTGCGCACAGCTGAGCACGACACCGACCGCTAGCGCCGACAGCAGCACGACCCTAAGCAACTTGACCGACAAGCTGTTCCGCAATTCCAGCTTCAATGGGGTTTCCTTAATCCATGCGCATGGCATCATTTTGCCATCAACGATGACGATACACTATCGGCCGACCATCAATAGTGTATCGGTTGCCTGACCCCGCAACTTGAATGCGCTGTAACAATCTTCCAGAGGTTTGATGTTAGCGTGCTATGCGGGCTGAGCAAGCCTTTGCTGGTGGGTTGAAGGTGAAATCTGTGCTGACCCCTTCGCGGGCACGCCCGCTCCCACAGGTAGGGCGCCGCCTGTGGACCTGATGCTATCCCTGTGGGAGCGGGCGTGCCCGCGAAGAGGCCGGTACAGGCATAAAAAAACCCGGCACCGGGCCGGGTTTTTTGTTCAGGGCTGAATGACTCAGGCCTTGAAGGTCTTGCCTTCGAACTGTTCGGCAACGAAGGCCCAGTTGACCAGGTTCCAGAACGCCTCGACGTACTTCGGACGCAGGTTGCGGTAGTCGATGTAGTAGGCGTGTTCCCATACGTCGCAGGTCAGCAGCGGGGTGTCGCCGCTGGTCAGCGGGCAGCCGGCGCCGATGGTGCTGGCCAGGGCCAGGGAACCGTCAGCCTTCTTCACCAGCCAGCCCCAGCCGGAACCGAAGGTGCCAACCGAAGTCTTGGTGAACTCTTCCTTGAACTTGTCGAAGGAACCGAAAGCGGCGTTGATGGCGTCAGCCAGGGCACCGGTCGGCTGGCCACCGGCGTTTGGTGCCAGGCAGTTCCAGTAGAAGGTGTGGTTCCAGACTTGAGCGGCGTTGTTGAAGATGCCGCCCGAAGAGCTCTTGACGATCTCTTCCAGGGTCTTGCCTTCGAATTCGGTGCCTGGGACCAGGTTGTTCAGGTTCACGACATAGGTGTTGTGGTGCTTGTCGTGGTGATACTCCAGGGTTTCCTTGGAGATGTGCGGCTGCAGGGCATCGTGGGCGTACGGCAGCGGCGGCAATTCAAAAGCCATGGTGGATCTCCTGATTCAGGTCTGTTTGCGGTTTGCGCAAGGCCGATCACGGGCGGCCCGATGAGCGTCGGCGAGTTTGTACTCTTTGCGACGCAAGGGCTGGATCATAGCACCGGGCCCGGCGCATAACCACGCAACAAAGATAGGGAATAGAGGTTCCAGAGCGGTCGGGGTGTGCCGACCGGTGGTGTTCGGCTTAACGCTTGTAGCGCCTGTGAGATCGAGCGCCGCCCGCGCGGCGCTTCGCAGCACAAGGCTGCTCCTACATCTGTTTCAGGCCAGTCATTCCTGAGGCAGGCGCGCTCGGCCCCTTAGTGTTCACCTCGATATCGTGTCGGACCAACAAGGCGGTCGCGCGCGTTGGTGCAGGCATTACTGGCCCAAAACAGATGTAGGAGCAGCCTTGTGCTGCGAAGCGCCGCGCGGGCGGCGCTCGATCTCACAGGCGATAAAGATGTTGTGGTGAGCCGAGGTCAGTTGAAGATCAACTGCGCCGCCACCGCGAACATCATCACCGCCACCATCAGGTCGAGCATGCGCCAGGTCGCCGGCCGAGCCAGCCAAGGTGCTAGCCAGGCGGCACCGATCGCCAGGGTCGAGAACCACAGCAGCGAGGCGCTGGCAGCGCCGGCCACGTAGGCGCCAGGCGCAGCCTGCTGGGCGCCCAGCGAGCCGATCAGCAGCACCGTGTCGAGGTATACGTGCGGGTTCAGCAGGGTCACCGCCAGGGCGCTGAGCAGTACCGCGCGGCGTGAGCGCGCACCCTGGCCTTGCTGGTGCTGCAGGCTCTGCCTGGAGCAGGCGCTGCGCAAAGCCTTGGCGCCGTACCAGATCAGGAACACCGCCCCGCCCCAGCGGGCGATCGCCAGCAACGTCGGGTTGTGCGCCAGCACGGTGGCCAGGCCGAACACACCGGCTGCTACCAGGATGGCGTCACAGACGATGCACAGTGCCGCCACCGGCAAATGATGCTCGCGGCGCAAGCTCTGGGCGAGGACGAAGGCGTTCTGTGCACCGATGGCCATGATCAGGCCGAAGGCCACGAGCATGCCGTTGAGATAGCTTTGCCACATGGCGTGCTCTCCAAAGAGTCCAAAAGATGCTGGTCATTGTGATGAACCACGCTGTATAAGAAAAACAAATAGAGCTGATCCGTCATTAGGAAAATCGATGTTCGACTACAAGCTGCTGGCCGCCCTTGCCGCCGTGATCGAGCAGGGTGGTTTCGAACGCGCGGCGCAGGTGCTGGGCTTGTCGCAGTCGGCCATCTCCCAGCGCATCAAGCTGCTCGAGGCGCGGGTCGGCCAGCCGGTGCTGGTGCGTGCCACACCGCCAAGCCCGACCGAAGTCGGCCGCCAGTTGCTCAACCATGTGCAGCAGGTGCGCCTGCTCGAACGCGACCTGCAGCGCCAGGTGCCGGCGCTGGACGAGGAGGGCATGCCGGAGCGCCTGCGCATCGCCCTCAACGCCGACAGCCTGGCTACCTGGTGGGCCGGCGCAGTGGGCAACTTCTGCGCACAGCAGAACGTGCTGACCGACCTGGTGGTGGAAGACCAGGAAGTGGGCCTGAAACGCATGCGTGCGGGCGAAGTGGCGGCCTGCCTGTGTGGCAGCGAGCGGCCGGTCGCCGGCGCGCGCAGCCTGCCGCTGGGCGCCATGCGCTACCGGGCGCTGGCCAGCCCCGGGTTCATGGCGCGGCATTTTCCGCAGGGCTTCGCTGCCAGCCGCCTGGCCCGTACCCCGGCGATCGTGTACGGCCCGGACGACTTCCTGCAACACCGCTACCTGGCATCGCTGGGCATCGAGGATGGCTTCCTGCACCACTTGTGCCCGTCGTCCGAAGGCTTCCTGCGCATGACCGAAGCCGGCCTGGGCTGGGGCCTGGTGCCGGAACTGCAGGCTCGCGAGCAACTGGCCAGCGGCCAGTTGGTGGAAATCTGCAGCGATACCCCCATCGATGTGCCGCTGTACTGGCATCATTGGCGCAATGGCGGGCAACTGCTCGCGCAACTGACCGACCACCTGCGGCACACCGCACGGCAATGGCTGGTGCCCTTGTAGCCACGGCTGGCGTCAGTTGCATCTGAAATCTGGCAAGACGGAGTCTTACATGCGAATTCTGGTCACCGGCGCGAGTGGCTTCATTGGCGGGCGCTTTGCGCGCTTTGCCCTGGAGCAGGGCCTGGACGTGCGGGTCAGCGGCCGTCGAGCCGAAGGGGTCGAGCACCTGGTCAAGCGCGGCGCCCAGTTCATCCCCGGCGACCTGGGTGATGCCGAGCTGGCACGCCGCCTGTGCCAAGGCGTCGAGGCGGTGGTGCACTGCGCCGGCGCAGTGGGCAACTGGGGGCGCTACCAGGACTTCTATCAAGGCAATGTGGTGGTCACCGAAAACGTGGTCGAGGGCTGCTTGAAGGAGCACGTACGACGCCTGGTACACCTGTCGTCGCCGTCGATCTACTTCAATGGCCGCTCGCGCCTGGACATCCGGGAAGAGCAGGTGCCGCGCCGCTTCCATGACCATTACGGGCAGACCAAGCACATGGCCGAACAGAAAGTGTTCGGTGCCCAGGAGTTCGGCCTCGAGGTGCTGGCGCTGCGCCCGCGCTTCGTCACCGGCGCCGGCGATGCCAGTATCTTCCCGCGGCTGATGCAGATGCAGCGCAAGGGGCGTGTGGCGATCATCGGCAACGGCCTGAACAAAGTCGATTTCACCAGCGTGCACAACCTCAACGAAGCGCTGCTCAGTGCTCTGTTCGCCGACGACCGGGCGCTGGGCCAGGCCTATAACATCAGCAACGGCCAGCCGCTGCCGCTGTGGGACGTGGTCAACTACGTGATGCGCCAGATGCAGTTGCCGCAGGTTACCCGGTACCGCTCCTACGGCCTGGCCTACAGCCTGGCCGCGCTGAACGAGGCGGCCTGCATGTTGTGGCCGGGGCGCCCGCAACCGACCCTGTCGCGCCTGGGGATGCAGGTGATGAGCCGCGATTTCACCCTGGATATCAGCCGCGCCCGGCAGTACCTGGACTACCAGCCCAAGGTCAGCCTGTGGACGGCGCTGGATGAATTCTGTGCCTGGTGGAAGCACCAGCCGCCGGGGCAGTGAAACCGTCGGGCCGACAATGGACATCAACGCGCCGCGCTGGCGGTTTATACTCGTGCCTCTTTGCGACTACCGCGGTTGAATGTATCCATGCGTAACCATGCTCACGATGACTACGATGATGTGCCTACCCTGCGGGCCGGCACCCATGACGATGACGAACTGATGCCGGCGCACGTGGTGCGCAGCCGCCAGAAAGCCGCTCGCGGTGCCAGCACGGCGCCGCTATGGGCATTGCTCGGGGCCTCGTTCATCGCCTTGGCGGGCCTTGGCTGGTGGAGCTTCCAGCAGATCTCGCTGATGGAGCAGCAACTGGTGGCGACCCAGGAAAGCTTCGCCCGCATCAGCGAAGAGGCTGCCGGGCGCCTGCAGGCGATCAGCGGCAAGGTGGCGGCCAGCGAATCCGGCGCCACTACCAACAGCGAGGCGTTGAAGCTGCAGCTGCGCCAGTTGCAGAAGGGTGTGGCCGGGCAGACCGGTGACCTGGGCAAGCGCCTGGAGCAGGTACTGGCCGATACCCGTGAACAGCAGAAGGCCGTGACCGAGCTGCAGAGCCAGTTGCAGGCGCAACTGAAGGCAGTGAATGGTGAGCTGGCCGCGTTGCGCTCGGGGCAGGTCGATGGTGGCAAGCTGGATACGCAGTTCAAGGGCCTGAACGAACAGGTTGCTGCGCTGAAGGCCGCGCAGGCTGATGGCGCCAAGCTGGACGGGCAGCTCAAGAGCCTGGGCAACGAGGTGGCAGCGCTGAAGAAGCAGGGTAACCCGAGCGCGGCCATCCAGGACCTGGAGCAGGACATCCTGGTGCTCAAGAGCCAGATCGACAACCGCCCGGCCGCGGCGGCGTCCAGTGGTGCTTCGGTGCAGGAATTCGACGCCTTCCGGGCGCAGACGACCCGCAACCTGAATACCTTGCAGAGCCAGATCCAGAACCTGCAGCAGCAGATCAATGCCCGGCCGTGAGATCACCTGAACCTTCTTCGCGGGCACGCCCGCTCCCACAGGTACAGCGACAAGCTTGAAGATTGTGCTGACCCTGTGGGAGCGGGCGTGCCCGCGAATGGCCCTGAATCACAACCGCGGATAATCGATGTACCCCACCGGCCCCTTGCCATAGAAAGTCTCCGGCCGCGCCTCGTTCAACGGCGCATCCGCCGCCAACCGCGCCGGCAGGTCAGGGTTGGCGATGAACGGCACGCCAAACGCCACGGCGTCGGCCTTGCCATTGGCCAGGGCTGCATTGGCACTGGCCTTGTCAAACCGCTCATTGACGATGTACGGGCCACCGAACGCCTCTTTGATCAGCGGGCCGATACTGTCATCGGCTTCCTTTTCCCGTGAGCAGATGAAGGCAATACCCCGCTTGCCCAGCTCACGGGCCACGTAGGTAAAGGTTTCGGCACGGTCGGCATCGCCCATGTCATGGGCATCGGCACGCGGCGCCAGGTGCACGCCCACGCGGTTTGCGCCCCACACCTCGATGGCCGCATCGGTCACTTCCAGCAGCAGCCGCGCACGGTTTTCCAGCGAGCCGCCGTAGCGGTCGGTGCGCTGGTTGGTGCTGCTCTGCAGGAACTGGTCGAGCAGGTAGCCGTTGGCACCGTGGATCTCCACGCCATCGAAACCGGCAGCCTTGGCATTCTCGGCACCGCTGCGGTAGGCCTCGACGATGTCGATGATTTCTTCGGTTTCCAGCGCGCGTGGGGTGGGGTAGTCACTGAGCGGGCGCACCAGGCTTACATGGCCCTTGGGCTGGATCGCGCTGGGGGCTACCGGCAGCTCGCCGTTCAGGTAGCTGGGGTGGGAGATGCGGCCAACGTGCCACAGCTGCAGGAAGATGCGCCCGCCAGCGGCATGCACGGCCTTGGTCACATTGTTCCAGCCACGCACTTGCTCGTCGTTCCAGATACCAGGGGTATCCGGGTAGCCGACGCCCATGGCACTGACCGAGGTCGCCTCGCTGAGGATCAGCCCGGCGCTGGCGCGCTGCACGTAGTACTCGGCCATCAGCGCATTGGGCACGCGGCCTTCGTCGGCCCGGCAGCGGGTGAGCGGGGCCATGATGATGCGGTTGGGCAGTTGCAGGTCGCCCAGGGTGATCGGATCGAAAAGCGTGGTCATGACGGTTACCTGCCTGTTCAGAGTGCTTGGCGCAGTTGTTCGAGAAACGCCTGGATAGTGGCTTCGTTGCGTTTGAAGAAGTGCCATTGGCCGATCTTCTGGCTGCTGATCAGCCCGGCGCGCTGCAGGGTGGCCAGGTGGGCGGAGACGGTCGACTGCGACAGGCCGCAGCGTTGGTCGATCTGCCCGGCACACACACCGTTCTCGGTGCTGTGGTACTGGTCGGGGAATTGCGTTGCCGGGTCCTTCAGCCAGCTGAGGATTTCTCGCCTGACCGGGTGGGCCAGCGCTTTTATGATTTCGTCGAGATCGAGAGGCATGGGTTGAGGCTCGTTGTAGCGGTATATCGCGATAGGGCGAAATGTAAATCGTGGATTCCCGATATACAAATATGAAGAGGTTCTGAGCTGAGCACGAATCGCTATATCGCGTTATAACGATATAGGCGGCGGCGGTGCTAGACTGCGCTCATGAACTACCTCGCACACCTGCACCTTGGCGGCCCGGCGCCGCAACAACTGCTTGGCAGCCTGTATGGCGACTTCGTCAAAGGCTCGCTGGAAGGGCGCTTCCCGCCTGCGCTGGAGGCGGCCATCCGGCTGCACCGGCATATCGACAGCTATACCGACCAGCACCCGTTGGTGCTGGCGGCACTGGCGCGCTTTCCGCGGGAGCGGCGGCGCTTTGCCGGCATTGTTCTGGATGTGTTTTTCGACCATTGCCTGGCCCGGCATTGGCGGGATTATGCCGAGCAGCCGCTGGCGCAGTTCACCGGGGACTTTTATCGGGTGTTGCTGGCGGAGCCCGAGTTGCCGGGGCGGCTGGCGGGGATTGCGCCGTTCATGGCGGCGGATGACTGGCTGGGGGCGTATGGCGACTTTGCCACGCTGGAGCAGGTGTTCAACGGCATTGCCCGGCGCTTGTCGCGGCCGGAGGGGATGGTTGGGGTGATGGGGGAGCTGGAGCGGCTGTATGAGCCATTGCTGGCGGACTTCAGGGAGTTTTATCCACAGTTGCAGGCGTTTGCAGCGGCTGGCCGGTTGTCTGGCAGTTAGTCCTGCGCTCGATTCTTCGCGGGCTTGCCCGCTCCCACAGGTTGGCGCAGTTCTCAAGATATGCGCGGGCCCTGTGGGAGCGGGCTAGCCCGCGAAGAGGCCGGTACTGGCAGTGCGGGAATTCAGGCAGCCCGCGCCTGCCGCCGTGGCGCCAGCTCAACTTCTTCAACCCCGAACAACGCCAGGTGAATCGCCTGCTGCGCCTGCAACGCCAGCACCGCTCGCTCCTTGCCCACGCTACCGATCGGCTGCAGCAGGTGAATGCATACCTCGCCCCGCGGCAGGGCAAACAGGCGCATCAGGTGCGACACCAGGTCATCGTCACCAATGAACGGTGCAATCGGGTCGATCTGGCCATCGCGCAGGTACTGGATGGCGACCGGCTGCACCGCCACGCCACGGTCGATGGCGCCTGCCAGCAGGCGGCCATGGAAGGTGCGCAGGGTACGGCCGCTGGTGGTGGTGCCTTCCGGGAAGATCAGCAACGGCCGGGCAAGGCCCAGCTGCCCGGCGATCTGTTCACGCAGGCGCTGGCTGTCGCCCCCGCCACGGCGGATGAACAGGGTGCCGGCCTTTTCTGCCAGCCAGCCGGCCACCGGCCAGTGGCGGACTTCGGCCTTGGACAGGAACGACAGCGGCAGCAGCATGCCGAGCAGGGGGATATCGGTCCAGGACACGTGGTTGCTGACCCACAGCATCGGCCGCTGCGGCAGCTCGCCGACCACCCGCACATCGAAGGGCAGGGCCGCGACCAGGCGCTTCATGAACAGGCAGGTCCAGCGCTGGCGGCGCTCGATGGGCGCCTTGAACCCCAGGCGTTCGCCCAGGGCGATCACGCTGGCCATCAGCATGCCCAGCAGCAGTACCAGCAGCAGTCGAGTCAGGCGGGCCATTACCCGCAGCTTCGGCATCAGACCGCTGCCTTGAAGTGGCGGGCGTAGCGTGGGCACAGTTCGTCGCGCTTGAGCAGGATGAACACATCGGCCACCTGGAAGTCTTCGTCCCAGCACGGCTCGCCGCAGATCTTCGCGCCCAGGCGCATGTAAGCCTTGAGCAGCGGTGGCATTTCGGCGATGACGTTGTTCGGCAGGGCCAGGTTGGGCAACGGGTTCTTCGGCTCGGCGCGCAGGTGCTCGGTGCACAGGTAGCGGTCACGTAGGCGCTGCATCACCGCGTGGGCCTGCACCCCGCCATCCTGCATGGGGATGCTGGCGCAGCCCATCAGGTAGCTGTAGCGGCCTTCGTTGAGCACTTCGGCCAGTTCGCCCCAGAGCACGGCGATGGTGCCGCCGTTGCGGTAATCGGGGGCTACGCAGGTACGGCCCAGCTCCAGGATTGGGCCTTGCAGCTGCAACAGGCCGTGCAGGCTGAATTCCTTTTCGCTATAGAAGCGGCCCAGGCTGCTGGCGGCCTGATGGTCGAGCAGGCGTGTGGTGGCAACCAGCTCGCCAGTGCTCAGGTCGCGTACGCCAATGTGGCGGCAGTGCACGTCGTAGTCGTCCATGTCCAGGCCTTGCTCGGCTCCTTTGAGCTTGGCCTTGAATTCGGCGCTGAACACTTTGTAGCGCAGGGCCTGGGCTTCCTGCAGGGCCGCAGCGCCAACCAGGCGTTCGGCTTGCAGACGGCGTTCGGTGCTGTTGTCGCCAGCGTGAGCGATCCGAGTCATTACGAGTCTCCATAAGCCAGCCATGAAGGGTTGCGGCCGGTCGGCTTTGTTGTGCAAAGTCAGCCTAGGTAGATGGGGTGTCACCCCTGTGAATCTTTGGTGATGCTTGCGTGACACCCCCTGAGCCTCAACTGAAAGCCCCTCAGCAAGGAGCCGACCGATGGCCTGGTTGCAACGACTCAACGACCCGCTTCGCCAAGCGCTGGCGGGCACCCTGGGCGAAACCTATGCCGCGCTGCTCGAGCGCCTTGGCCCGGTTGCCCCGTTCGAACTGGCGGTGCTCGGCGGGCGCGCGATGGCCACCCCGGGCCTGGCCTTCCTGGTCGGCTACCAGGCCGCCTTGCGCGTGCTGTGGCCCAGTGCTCCACCCAGCCTCGGTGCCCTGTGCGCCACCGAGCGGCGCAGCGTGCGGCCGGCGGACATGCGCACGCGCCTGGACGGCTTGCGGCTGACCGGCAGCAAGGACTTCGTCACTGCCGGCCTGGAGGCGGAATGGCTGCTGGTGGCGGCGCGCTGCGAGGCGACGGGCGCGGCGCCGCAGTTGAACCTGGCGGTGGTCTACCCCGGGGAGCCTGGTGTGACGCTGGAAGCGCTGCCGACCCTGCCGCTGATGCCGGAGGTGGGCCATGGGCGACTGGTGCTGGAGCAGGCGGCGTGCGAGTTGCTGGCCGGTGATGGTTGGGATGCCTATGTGAAGCCGTTCCGTTCGCTGGAGGACTTGTATGTGCTTACGGCGTTGACGGCCTGGCTATATGGCGTGGGGCAGGAGTGCGCCTGGCCGCAGGCCCTGCGCCTGCAGTTGCTTGGGCTGCTGGCCGGGTGTGCCGAAGGTAGCCGGCAGTGCGCCGATAGCGTTGGTTGCCATTTGTTGCTAGGGGGATTGTTTGCACAGTTCCAGGCGCTGCGAGGGGAGATCGATGCTGCGTTGGCGGCGGGGCCGGCGCAGTGGGCGCAGATCTGGCAGCGTGACCAGGGGGTGATGGCGCTGGCGGCGGCGGCGCGGGAGAAGCGGCTGAACAAGGCTTGGGCTGCTGCGGGATTGTCATGAATGCCTGATAGGTTTGTGTGATCCGATGAATCCTGGGGCCGCTTTGCGGCCCTTTCGCGACACAAGGCCGCTCCTACAGGTACAGCGTCAGCCTGAACTTGACGCGTTCCACTGTAGGAGCGGCCTTGTGTCGCGATAGGGCTGCGCAGCGGCCCCAATAATGGCGATCACGATGAAGGTACTGTTGATCATCCTGATATTGCTTGCGGGTTGTGCCCGGGCCGAAGACTGGCCTGAACCCGACTGGCCAATCGACAACACCTCCCTCGACTGGCAAGCCGTCGACGCCTACGCCTTCCCCGCACACACCACCCCCGAACGCAGCGGCATCCGCACCGACGCGCTGCTGATCATCCGCGACGGCCGCATCCTCCACGAACGCTACGCCGCCCCCAGCACTGCCGCCACCGCCCACCTCACCTGGTCGATCAGCAAGAGCGTACTCGCCACGCTATTGGGCGTAGCCCAGGGCGAAGGCCGCTTCCAGCTGCAGGACCCGGTCACCCGCTTCTACCCGGCCATGCACGCCCATCCCGGCGTGCGCATGGCCGATCTGCTGCATTGGGCCAGCGGC
This sequence comes from Pseudomonas sp. UYEF17, assembly GCF_040546125.1. NCBI lineage: Bacteria > Pseudomonadati > Pseudomonadota > Gammaproteobacteria > Pseudomonadales > Pseudomonadaceae > Pseudomonas > Pseudomonas sp. UYEF17. Next base: position 257,268 of record NZ_JBEPNE010000003.1, on the reverse strand, counting down.
CTGGACTGGCAGGAAGACTACGAATACGCCCCGCTCAAGTCCTCGGTGGTGGCCATGCTGTATACCCGTGGCCGCGAGGACATGGCGGCCTATGCGGCGGCGCGGGAAGCGGTGGCCAGCCCGGGCCAGCGGTTTCTCTATTCCAGTGGCGACAGCAACCTGCTGGCCGCCGCGTTGCGCGGCATGCTCGATGCCGGTCAGTACCCCGACTACCCCTGGCATGCGCTGTTCACTCCGTTGGGGATCGACAGCGCGGTATGGGAGCGGGACCGCGCGGGTACCTATGTGGGTTCGTCCTACCTGTACCTCAGCGCTCGCGACCTGGCGCGCATCGGCCTGCTGATGCAGCGCGACGGGCGCTGGCAGGATCGGCAATTGCTGCCCAAGCCCTGGGTGGCTTTCAACCGCACGCCGTTTGCCGAGGCCGAAGCGCTGCCCGGCGAGGCCAACCCCGGTGGCCACTGGTGGCTCAACCAGCCGCTGGCCGGCGCTGCACGGCCTTGGCCGAGTGCACCCGCAGACACCTACGCAGCCCTTGGCCACTGGGGCCAGGCGCTGTACGTGCTGCCCGCGCAAAAGCTGGTGATCGTGCGTTACGCCGATGATCGCGACGGCAGCTACCAGCACGACGAACTGCTCAAGCGGATACTCGCGGCGCTGGCCGGGGAGGGGGCATGAAGCGGGTGCTGCTGGTGGTGTTGCTGGGGCTGGTGTACTGGGCCTGGCACGAGCGCCAGGCCTTCGCAGACTTCCCCGGTATCCTTTCGGCCTACTCGGCCAAGGAATATTGCTCGTGCCGCTTCGTCATGGGGTTCGAGCCGGCGTATTGCCAAGGCTACGTGAAGCAATGGCTGCCGCTGAGCCTGCTGGAGGAAGACAGCCAACAGCGGCAGGTCACCGCCGAAGGCCTGGGCCGTCGCAATCAGGCCGCCTGGCAAGGCCCGCGCGAGGGCTGCCGCTTGCTGCCGTGAAGGCGGGCGGGTAAGGTTGGCGGCCTGGTTTCACGAGATCTGTCATGTTCAAGCTGCCCCGCCTGCTGCCCGCCTTGTTGCTGGCTTTTTGCCTGCCCGCCCATGCCAACTGGCACCTCGATGGCGAGTCTTCGCGCCTTTCGTTCATTACCGGCAAGAACGGTAACACCGCCGAAGTGCACCGCTTCCTGGTGCTGCATGGCACGGTCGACCGCAAGGGTGTGGCCGGGTTGAGCATCGAGATGGATTCGGTGAGCAGCGGTATTCCGCTGCGTGACGAACGCATGCGCGAGGACCTGTTCGAGGTCGAGCGCTTTGCCGAAGCCAAGGTGCAGGCGCAACTGGACCTGCGGCCGATCAACGACCTGGCCAACGGTGCCCAGATAGAACTGCGCCTGCCATTGACCGTGACCCTGCATGGCCAGTCGCACAGCTACAACGCCCTGCTGCTGGCCACCCGCCTGGACGAGCGACGCTTCCAGGTGGTGACCCTTGAGCCCCTGGTGCTGCGCGCCGAGGATTTCGGCCTGTTGCCGGGGCTGCAACGCCTGCGCAAGCTCGCCGGGCTCAAGTCCATCAACCCGTCGGTGCCGGTTAGCGCGGTGCTGATCTTCACCGCCCGCTGACATGCCCGGGCCGGTCTTTCCCTGGCGGGATGGCAACCAGTTCGAACTGCTGATCGACGGCCCCGAGTTTTTTCCGCGCATGCTCCTGGCGATCATGCGCGCCGAGTTCCAGGTCGACCTGGAGTTGTACCTGGTCGAGGCCGGTGACTGCGCGGATGCGGTGGTCGAAGCGCTGGAGCAGGCTGCCCGACGTGGCGTGCGGGTGCGCTGCCTGTTCGACGACTATGGCTCGTTGGCTTTCAACAGCCAGTTGCGTCAGCGCCTGCTGGACGCAGGTGTGTACTTGCGCTGGTACAACCGCCTGCGCTGGAAGCGTGGCCTGCGCAACCTGTACCGCGATCACCGCAAGTTGCTGCTGGTGGACGAGCGCTGGGCAGTGGTGGGCGGCACGGGTGTCACCGACGAGTTCTGGACACCGGGCGAGGCGACCAGTGAATGGCACGAGGTGATGGTGCAGATGCAGGGGCCGGTGGTAAGCGACTGGCAGTTGCTGTTCGACCGCCAGTGGCACGCCAACAACCGTCGCACTGCCTGGCGCCCCGCCGAGGGCTTTGGCCTGCCGCGCCTGCCCAAGGTGCCTGCGCAGGGGCAGGGCATGGGCCGGGTGGCCTATGCCGACGCCCGCCAGCACCAGGACATCCTGCATTCGCTGGTGCGGGCGATCAACAGCGGCAAGCAGCGAGTTTGGCTGGCCACGCCTTACTTCCTGCCGACCTGGAGCGTGCGCCGGTCGCTGCGCCGGGCTGCCGGCAAGGGGGTCGATGTGCGGCTGCTGCTGACCGGGCCGCGCACCGATCACCCCTCGGTACGTTACGCCGGGCACCGCTATTACCCGCGTCTGCTGCGCGCCGGGGTGCGCATCTATGAGTACCAGCCGTGTTTCCTGCACCTGAAGATGGTGCTGATCGACGACTGGGTCAGTATCGGCTCATGCAACTTCGATCACTGGAACCTGCGCTTCAATCTCGAGGCCAATATCGAGGCACTCGACCCGCCGCTGACGGCAGCCGTGCAGGCCAGTTTCGAGCGTGATTTCGCCTTGAGCGAGGTGGTCGACCTGGGCCACTGGAATGCCCGGCCGCTATGGCGCCGGGTGAAGCAGCGGTTGTGGGGTTGGCTGGACCGGTTGGTGGTCAACTTGCTCGACCGTCGCGACTGAGACCGGCTATCGTGCAGTGACTGTCTCAAGGCAATCGAAGGAGTGGGTGCGATGACGGCGAAGAAAATTCTCATGTTGGTCGGCGACTACGTCGAAGATTACGAAGTCATGGTGCCGTTCCAGGCGCTGAGCATGGTCGGGCACACGGTGCATGCGGTATGCCCGGAAAAGGTCGCGGGGCAGACCGTGCGTACCGCGATTCATGATTTCGAGGGCGAACAGACCTACAGCGAAAAGCCGGGGCACAACTTTGCCCTGAACTACGATTTCGTGCGGGTGCGTGCCGAGGGTTACGACGCGTTGCTGATCCCGGGTGGACGTGCACCGGAGTACCTGCGCCTGGATGAAAAGGTCCTAGAGCTGGTGCGCGCATTCAACCAGGCCGGCAAGCCGATCGCGGCGGTATGCCATGGTGCCCAGTTGCTGGCGGCGGCCGGCGTGCTGGAAGGGCGCGAATGCAGTGCGTACCCGGCGTGCGCCCCGGAAGTGCGCTTGGCGGGCGGGACATTCATCGATATCGCGGTGGACCAGGCGCATGTGGACGGCAACCTGGTGACGGCACCGGCATGGCCGGCACATCCGGCGTGGTTGGCGGCATTCCTCAAGGTGCTTGGTACCCGTATTGCCTGACAGGGCCTCTTCGCCGGCAAGCCAGCTCCCACAGGTTTAGCGAAGGTTTCAAGACCTGTGGAGTACCTGTGGGAGCTGGCTTGCCGGCGATGAGGCCAGTGCAGGCAGCACAGTCAACCAGGCTTAACCCACCTGCTCGACCCAGTCATTGAGGTTGTAGTAGTTGGTCACCCGGGCAATCTTCCCGCAATGGATGTAGAAAAACGCCCCCGCCGGCAGTACATAGGTCTGCCCGTTGGCCGCCGGCAACCCTTCGTCATCGGCCAGATATTCCCCATGCACGGTGAACTCCGCCGCCGCGCGGCTGCCGTCGGCGTTCTGCATCACCACGATATCGGCCAGGCGCTCGCGGTAGCAGCGGTTCATCTTGTCCATGAACGCTGCAAACCGGGCCTTGCCCATCTGCCGCTCGCCCTGGTTGATGTCGTGGATCACATCCTCGCTGAGCAGGGCGAGAAAGGCCGGCATGTCGCCAGCGTTGAAGGCGGCGTAGTAAGCATTTACCAGTTCGGTAGCGGTCATGGAACAATACCTGTCGTGGAGGGAAAAGGCGGGTCGTTGCTCCGGATGATAGGGTTTCCCCTCAAGCCCGGCTTAGCCGAGCGCGTCATCCACATCGACAAAACGACCGCCAAGCATGGAAATACGCCTGTTGCACGGCGCCGCTATCGCGCCTTACATCGATGACCTCGCTCGCCTGCGCCTTACCGTGTTCCGCGAGTTTCCCTACCTTTACGACGGCACCCCGGAGTACGAGGCCGACTACCTGGCCACCTATGCCCGCTCCGGGCGCAGCCTGGTGGTGCTGGCACTGGACGACGGCAAGGTCGTTGGCGCCTCCACCGGCCTGCCGCTGGTGGATGTCGCCCCCGAGTTCCAGCAGCCGTTCCTGGCCCAGGGGCGCGACCCGACCAGCGTGTACTACTTCGGTGAATCGGTGGTACTGCCCGAGTACCGTGGCCAGGGCCTGGGGGTGCGCTTTTTCATCGAGCGCGAGTCCTACGCCCACAAGCTGGCCGAGTTCGACTACTGCGCGTTCTGTGCGGTCGAGCGGCCAGGCGTGCATCCACGGCGGCCAGCGGACTACAAGCCATTGCATGGCTTCTGGCGTAACCGCGGCTTCCTGCACGACCCGTCGCTGCGCACCAGCTACGCCTGGCGCGACCTGGACGAGCAGGAAAGCTCCGACAAGCTGATGTCGTTCTGGCTCAAGGAACTGCCGATATGATCCGTCTGGCGGCCTGCCAGTACGCCATCGAGCTGCATGAAACCTGGGATGCCTACGCCGACCACCTGCAAGGCCTGTGTGCCGAAGCGGTGGAGGCGGGGGCCCACCTGGTGCTGTTGCCGGAGTACGCCGGGCTGGTGCTCAGCGGGCAGCTGAGTGCCGAGCAGCGGGGTGACCTGAAGGCCTCCATCGCCGGTATCCAGCCGCTGATCGAGCCCTGGAAGGCCTTGTGCGAGAGCCTTGCCCGGCGCTGGGGAATCTACCTGCAACCGGGTAGCGTACCGGTGCTGGACAGCGATGGGCGCTACCGCAACCGTGCCTGGCTGTTCGGCCCCAAGGGCGTGCTGGGTTACCAGGACAAGTTGATGATGACCCGTTTCGAACGGGAGCAATGGGATATAGCCGCAGGCCAGGGGCTGCAGGTGTTCGATACCGAATTGGGGCGCCTGGGCATCCTGATCTGCTACGACAACGAATTCCCGATGCTGGCGCGGCGCCTGGCCGAGGGTGGTGCCGACCTGATCCTGGCGCCGAGCTGTACCGACACCGAGGCGGGTTACCACCGGGTGCGTATCGGTGCCCAGGCGCGGGCGCTGGAGAACCAGATTGCGGTGTTGCAGAGCCCTACGGTCGGGCTGGCGCCCTGGTCGCCGGCGCTGGACGAGAATATCGGCCGGGCAGGGCTGTTCGTGCCGCCGGATCATGGGATGCCGGGGGATGGGGTGGTGGCCTTGAGTGAAGAATCGAGCCCTGCAACCAGTCAGTGGCTGGTCTGTGAGGTGGACCTTGAGGAAGTACGGCGGGTGAAGCGGGAAGGGCAGGTGTTTACCCGAAGGGATTGGCCGGAGCAGTTCGAAAGAATTGTGTAGAGCAGGGGCGGCCTCTTCGCGGGTGAACCCGCTCCCACAGGTAACGCGTAGCCCTCGGGCTTGCGCTGTACCTGTGGGAGCGGGCAAGCCCGCGAAGAGGCCGCCGCTGTTACATCAGGCTTACTTCACTTCGACTGCCAGGCTCTGGGCAATCTTGCTCTGCCACAGGGCAGGGCCAGTGATGTGTACCGACTCACCGTTGCTGTCCACGGCGACAGTCACCGGCATGTCCTTGACCTCGAACTCGTAGATCGCTTCCATGCCCAGCTCGGCGAAGGCCAGGACCTTCGACTTGCGGATGGCCTGGGCCACCAGGTAGGCAGCGCCGCCGACGGCCATCAGGTACACGGCCTTGTTGTCCTTGATCGCTTCGATGGCGGCAGGGCCGCGCTCGGACTTGCCGATCATGCCCAGCAGACCGGTCTGCTCGAGGATCTGGCGGGTGAACTTGTCCATGCGGGTGGCGGTGGTCGGGCCGGCTGGGCCTACCACTTCGTCACCGACCGGGTCGACCGGGCCAACGTAGTAGATGAAGCGGCCTTTCAGGTCCACCGGCAGCTCTTCGCCACGGTTGAGCATTTCGACCATGCGCTTGTGCGCGGCATCGCGGCCGGTCAGCATCTTGCCGTTGAGCAGGATGGTTTCGCCCGGCTTCCAGCTGGCGACTTCTTCCGGGGTGATGGCGTCGAGGTTGACGCGACGGGCGCTCGGGCCGGCTTCCCAGACGATTTCCGGATAGGCGTCCAGCGACGGCGCTTCCAGCTCGGCCGGGCCGGAGCCATCGAGCACGAAGTGGGCGTGGCGGGTGGCGGCGCAGTTGGGGATCATGCACACCGGCAGCGAAGCGGCGTGAGTCGGGTAGTCCATGATCTTGACGTCGAGCACGGTGGTCAGGCCACCCAGGCCCTGGGCGCCAATGCCCAGCTGGTTGACCTTCTCGAACAGCTCCAGGCGGATTTCTTCCAGGCGGTTCTGCGGGCCACGAGCTTTCAGTTCGTGGATGTCGATGGACTCCATCAACACTTCCTTGGCCATCACGGCGGCCTTCTCGGCGGTACCGCCGATGCCGATGCCGAGCATGCCAGGCGGGCACCAGCCAGCGCCCATGGTCGGGACGGTCTTCAGTACCCAGTCGACGATCGAGTCGGACGGGTTGAGCATGGCCATCTTCGACTTGTTCTCCGAGCCGCCGCCCTTGGCTGCGACATCGACCTCGACCTTGTCGCCGGGGACGATGGAGTAGTGGATCACTGCCGGGGTGTTGTCCTTGGTGTTCTTGCGGGCACCGGCCGGGTCGGCCAGGATCGAAGCGCGCAGGACGTTTTCAGGCAGGTTGTAGGCGCGACGCACACCTTCGTTGATCATGTCGTCGACGCTCAGGGTGGCGCCGTCCCAGCGCACGTCCATGCCCACGCGCACGAACACGGTGACGATACCGGTGTCCTGGCAGATCGGGCGGTGGCCGGTGGCGCACATGCGCGAGTTGATCAGGATCTGGGCGATGGAATCGCGCGCAGCAGGCGACTCTTCACGCAGATAGGCCTCGTGCATGGCCTGGATGAAATCGACGGGGTGGTAGTACGAGATGAATTGCAGGGCGTCGGCGACGCTCTGAATCAGGTCGTCTTGCTTGATCACGGTCATGCAGCGCGCTCCTCTTAAAGACGGGAACATTCATTACGGCGCTCGACGGTGCCGACCAGCGTGTCGAAGCGCCTTGCAAGGCGCCGGCAGGTCAGGCCGACGGAAAAAGGCGCGGCAGTATAGCGCGCATCCGTGCCGGGCACACCTGCGGCCGGTCTGGACCATGGTCGGCAGGTGGCAGGCATTCTTTTTGCTGCTGGGTTGCGCGGCTGGCCGTAAAATCGATTGGGGCTGCTGCGCAGCCCTTTCGCGACACAAGGCCGCTCCCACATGATGGGCCGGTGTACGCCGTGCCTTTGTGGGAGCGGTCTTGCGTCGCGAAAGGGGCGCAAAGCGCCCCCAACAATCCAAAGCGGGAAGAGAAACCAGAACATGCCCGAACTTTGCGTGGGCGAGCGCCGCTGGGCGGTGCCGACCGGCAGCAACCTGCTCGATGCCCTGAACGAGGCCGGGCTGAATGTGCCCTACAGTTGCCGCGCTGGCAGTTGCCATGCCTGCCTGGTGCACTGCCTGGGCGGGCAACCGCTGGATGCCATGCCCGAGGCCCTGGCGCAGGACAAGCACGCCCAGGGCTGGCGCCTGGCCTGCCAGTGCCGGGTAGTCGAGGACCTGCGCGTGGCGTTGTTCGACCCGCAGCAGGATGGCGTGCCGGCGCAGGTCTGTGCCCTGGACTGGTTCGGCGATGTGCTGCGCGTGCGGCTGCGGCCCGAACGGGCAATGCGTTACCAGGCGGGGCAGCATGTGGTGCTGTGGAATGGCGCGGTAGCGCGGCCTTACTTCTTGGCCAGCCTGCCGGGCGAAGATGATTTCCTCGAGTTTCATATCGACTGCCAGCGCCCCGGCGCCTTTTGTGACAAGGCCCGTGGTTTGCAGCTGGGTGATGTGTTGCGCCTGGGCGAGCTAAGGGGTGGGGCATTGCATTACGACCCGGACTGGCAGCAGCGGCCGCTGTGGTTGCTGGCGGCGGGGACCGGGCTGGCGCCGTTGTGGGGCATCTTGCGCGAGGCTCTGCGGCAGGGGCACCAAGGGGAAATCAGGGTCATGCATGTGGCGCGCGAGGGCGTTGGGCATTATCTGGCCGAGCCGTTGCGGGAGATGGCGGATGTGAATGTCGAGCTGGTGCTGGCAGAGCAGCTGGATGAGGCGTTGGCCGGGTTGCGGCCGTCATCGCGGCAGACGGTGGCGCTGGTGTGCGGGGCGCCAGGGAGTGTCGAGCGGTTTGCCCGGCGGCTGTTCATTGCCGGGGTGCCGCGGGGGCAGGTGTTTGCCGATGTGTTTGTCGAGCATGCCTGAGTGAGCAGGGGAGGGCTTTGCCCTCCTTTCGCGACACAAGGCCGCTCCTACAGGGGAATGCGTATCCCTTGTAGGAGCGGCCTTGTGTCGCGAAGGGCCGCAAAGCGGCCCCCTTTCAAGCAGGATCAACCGACCAGCGGATCACCGACATGCAGGATCTTCATGCCATTGGTGCCACCGATGGTGTGGTAGCTGTCACCCTTGGTCAGGATTACCCAGTCACCTTGCTCCACCAGGCCACGCTTGAGCAGTTCGTCGACCGCTGCCTGGCTCACCTTGTCGGCCGGCAGCGAGGCCGGGTCGAAGGCGATCGGGTACACGCCGCGGAACATGTTGGCACGGGCCTGGGTAGCGCGGTGCGGCGACAGGGCGAAGATCGGCACGTGCGAACGCAGGCGCGACATGATCAACGGGGTGTAGCCACTCTCGGTCAGGGCGATGATCGCCTTCACGCCCGGGAAGTGGTTGGCGGTGTACATGGCCGCCAGCGCGATGCTCTCGTCGCAGCGCTCGAAGGTGGTGTGCAGGCGGTGGCTGGACTTCTGGCTGGTCGGGTGCTTTTCGGCACCCAGGCAGATGCGGGCCATGGCCTGGACGGCTTCGATCGGGTAGGCACCGGCGGCACTCTCGGCCGACAGCATCACCGCGTCGGTGTTGTCCAGCACGGCGTTGGCCACGTCGGACACTTCGGCACGGGTCGGCATCGGGTTCTGGATCATCGACTCCATCATCTGGGTCGCCACGATCACCGCCTTGTTGTTGCGGCGGGCGTGCTGGATGATCTTCTTCTGGATGGCGATCAGCTCGGCGTCGCCGATTTCCACGCCCAGGTCGCCACGGGCGACCATGACGGCGTCGGAGGCGAGGATCAGCTTGTCGAGGGTTTCGTCGTCGGCCACCGCTTCGGCGCGTTCGATCTTGGCCACCAGCCAGGCGCTGCCGCCAGCTTCGTCACGCAGCTTGCGTGCGTATTCCATGTCGCTGGCGTCACGCGGGAAGGACACGGCCAGGTAGTCCAGGTCCATTTCCGCGGCCAGCTTGATGTCGGCCTTGTCTTTTTCGGTCAGGGCCGGTGCGGTCAGGCCGCCACCTTTACGGTTGATGCCTTTGTGGTCCGACAGCGGGCCACCGATGATCACCACGCAGTGCAGGGCATCTGCGGTGGCGGTCTCGACGCGCATCACCACGCGGCCATCGTCGAGCAGCAACTCGTCACCAACGCCGCAGTCCTTGACCAGGTCGGGGTAGTCGATACCGACGATGTCCTGGTTGCCTTCGGTCAGCGGGTGGGCGGTGGAGAAGGTGAACTTGTCACCGATCTTCAATTCGATGCGCTTGTTGGCGAACTTGGCGATGCGGATCTTCGGACCCTGCAGGTCGCCCAGCAGTGCAACATGGCGGCCGTTCTTGGCGGCGATGTCACGGATCAGGCGCGCGCGGGCCTTGTGCTCGTCCGGAGTGCCGTGGGAGAAGTTCAGGCGTGCCACGTCCAGGCCGGCGAGGATCAGCTGTTCGATCACTTCCGGCGAGTTGCTGGCGGGGCCAAGGGTGGCGACGATTTTGGTACGGCGGATGCTCATGCACAGACTCCTATAGTGAAGCGCAGCGAAAGGCTACTCCTGAATCTCGCTGTAGTCATTGTTCCGTTGCACTACCTGCGACCAAGGCAGGGTGGCATTTGAACGGGCAGGGTATCCTTGCAAAAGGGTGTGAAGATTTGCCGGCAAAGGCCGATACACTGGCATCAAAGGAGACCCCCATGCGAGCCCTGATCGTTTTAGCCCTGGCGGCCAGCGCCGTCGGCTGCACCCGCTGGTCCATGGACCACCACCTGAACAATGCCTACCGCGCCTACGACCGTGGCGATTGCGCACGGGTCATGCTCGAGCTGTCGCAGGTCGACCGCACCAGCCGTGCGCGACCGTTCATCCACCCCGAGGTGTCGCTGCTGCGCGGCCAGTGCCTGGAGCGCCAGGCCTTGTACGTGGATGCGGCGCAGACCTACCAGTACCTGATTCAGCAGTACCCGGGCAATGAATACGCCTATCGTGCCCAGGCACGCCTGCAGACCCTGGAGAAACTCGGCCATTTGCGCGGCGCCGAAGCCGCCGTGGCAAACCCGGTGACCGCCGCACCTTGGCGTTAACACCAAGGTGTGATTTATTTCACGGGATTTGCCGCGCGTGCTGGGCTAATCTGTAACTCAGCTGTTACAACAACCGCCAGTTCCACGTATTCCTGGCATCGGATACGGACTGCACTTGCGATCATGTTCAACAAGCGCCACATCGAACGCCATCAGCTGCCTTGTGTTCTCAAGGTGTTCAACCGCATTACCGGCCAGGCCATCGGCCAGCTGGGCAACGCCTCCGAAGACGGGCTGATGTTGATAAGCCAGCTACCTGTGCTGGTCGGGCCCGACTACGATCTGCAATTACGCCTGCCGCTGGTTGGTGGCGGGCATCAATTCGTCAACCTTACCGCCAGCTGCCTGTGGTGCCGCGAAGACCAGACGCCCGGGCACTACGATTCGGGCTTCATGCTGCTGCAGGCGCCCCGCGAGTACGACGAATTCGTCCGCTCGTTGCGCGACTATTTCAGTTTCCGCCCCGCCAACGCCTCTGCCTGAGCCTCGGGCCCAGGCTCGCTGGAGTCGCGCCAGAATCGCGCTAGAATCGGGTCGACCTCGATACAGGACGACCCCGTGACCTCCAGCATTTTCTGGCACGACTACGAAACCACCGGCATCAACCCGCGCTGCGACCGGCCGCTGCAGGTGGCCGGCGTGCGCACCGACTTCGACCTCAACGAAATCGACGAGCCGATCAGCCTTTATTGCCGGCCCTCCGACGATATCCTGCCGCACCCGGCCGCCTGCCTGGTGACCGGCATCACCCCGCAACTGCTGGCCGAGCAGGGCCTGTGCGAAGCCGAGTTCATGACCCGGGTGCATGCGCAGCTGGCGCACCCTGGTACCTGTGGCGCCGGCTACAACACCCTGCGCTTCGACGACGAAGTGACCCGCTACAGCCTGTACCGCAACTTTTTCGACCCTTATGCCCGAGAGTGGCAGGGTGGCAACAGCCGCTGGGACCTGATCGACATCGTACGCACGGCCTATGCATTGCGCCCGGACGGCATCGAGTGGCCGCAGCAGGACGGGCGCACCAGTCTGCGCCTGGAGCTGCTGAGCAAGGCCAATGGCATCGACCATGGCCATGCCCACGAAGCGCTTTCCGACGTGCGGGCAACCATCGCCCTGGCCCGCCTGATCCGGCAGAAACAGCCCAAGTTGTATGACTGGCTGTTCCAGTTGCGCAGCAAGCATAAAGTGATGGAGCAGATTCGTTTGTTGCAGCCACTGGTGCATATATCCGGGCGCTTCTCGGCGGCACGCAATTACCTTGGTGTCGTATTGCCACTGGCCTGGCACCCGCGTAATCGCAATGCACTGATTGTGTGCGACCTGCATCAGGAAACCCTACCGTTACTACGGGAAAGTGCTGAAGTTCTACGCCAGCGTTTGTATACCCGCCATGAAGAACTGGCCGAAGGCGAATTACCCGTGCCGCTCAAACTGGTGCAGATCAATCGCTGCCCGGTACTGGCGCCACTTTCGGTATTGCGTCCGGCCGATCAACAACGGTTGGGCCTGGACTTGACGTTGTTACAATTGCGCGGCGAAGAATTGGCCAAGCAACAGGCGCAATGGCAAGACAAGCTGGAACACATCTACGGCAAGGAAGACTTCACCCCGAGTGAAGACCCGGAACAACAGTTGTATGACGGTTTTCTGGGGGACCGTGACCGCCGCTTATGTGAGCAAGTTCGTGCACTGGAACCGGCGCAGTTGGGCCGTGGGCAGTGGATGTTCGATGACCCGCGCCTGCCTGAACTGTTGTTCCGCTATCGGGCGCGCAACTTCCCCGAGACCCTGACCGGCGAAGAGCGGCAACGCTGGTTCAGCTTCTGCCAGCAGCGCCTGAGCGACCCGCATTGGGGCGCGCCGAATACGCTGGGCGACTTCGAACAGGCGCGGCAGCAGGCCTGGGAGGGCGCCGACGAGGCGGGGCGGCGCGTGCTGGACGCGTGGCAGGTACATGTCCGGCAATTGCAGGCACAGTTTGCAATTGGCTGAGCGCTGACACAAAACGCGGACAAACAAAAACGCCGGCAATATGCCGGCGTTCTTGTTGCGATAAGCAGCAGGCGTGTGCGGACAATCAGTCCAGCAGGGTCGCCCAGCTTTCAACCACATCGCCACCCCACTTGGCTTTCCATTCTTTCAGGGTCTTGTGGTTGCCGCCTTTGGTTTCGATCACTTCATTGTTGTGCGGGTTCTTGTATTGCTTGACCTTGCGTGCACGCTTGGTGGCGGTAGTCTTGACCGCACCACGAGGTGCCTTGCTCAGTTTCGACTCTGGGTCGAGCAGGGCAATCACGTCGCGCAGCGACTTGGAGTACTCGCCCATCAGTGTGCGCAGTTTGCCTTCGAACTCCAGTTCTTTCTTCAGCTTGTCATCCTGCGACAGGTTGGCCAGGCGGGCCTGAAGTTCCTTGATGGCTTCTTCGGTAGCGCGGTACTCGTTGATCAGGGACATGGAGTGTTCCTTAATGCGTGTTCAGAAATGTGTGGGGCAATAATAGACAGGCAATACTCGCAAGTAAACATATTGTTGGGCAATTAACTGTTAACTAAGCTGTGACAACCATTTTCTACGTGAACAAAAATTTACAATTAACCCTGCATTTCGTCATGTCTGTCAGAGAATGCTGGCAGTGCATCTCGTCAGGAACACAGGCCACGGCCGCTGCGATCAATACTGCGTTTTTCCTGGCGGGCCGCTAGAATGAGCGCCTTTGCGAAGTTCTGGAGTCTCATTCATGCGCACCTATCGTCTGGTGATCGCCTGCCCCGACCGTGTTGGCATCGTGGCGAAAGTCAGTAATTTCCTGGCCTTGTACAATGGCTGGATCAACGAAGCCAGCCACCACTCCGATGAGCAGAGCGGTTGGTTCTTCATGCGCCATGAAATCCGCGCCGAATCGCTGCCATTCGGTATCGAAGCCTTCCGCGAGGCGTTTGCGCCGATCGCCGAAGAGTTCTCCATGACCTGGCGCATTACCGACTCGGCGCAGAAAAAGCGCGTGGTGCTGATGGCCAGCCGCGAGTCGCACTGCCTGGCCGACCTGCTGCACCGCTGGCACACCGATGAACTGGACTGCGAGATCCCTTGCGTGATCTCCAACCACAACGACCTGCGCAGCATGGTCGAGTGGCACGGTATTCCGTTCTTCCATGTACCGGTCGACCCCAAGGACAAGGCCCCGGCCTTTGCCGAAGTGTCGCGCCTGGTGCAGGAGCACGCCGCCGACGTGGTGGTGCTGGCCCGCTACATGCAGATCCTGCCGCCGCAACTGTGCCAGGACTATGCTGAAAAGGTGATCAACATCCACCACAGCTTCCTGCCGTCGTTCGTCGGCGCCAAGCCGTATCACCAGGCCGCCCTGCGTGGTGTGAAGCTGATCGGCGCGACTTGCCACTACGTCACCGAAGAGCTGGACGCCGGACCGATCATCGAGCAGGACGTGGTGCGTGTCAGCCATGCCGACAGCATCGACGACATGGTCCGCTTTGGCCGTGATGTGGAGAAGATGGTGCTGGCCCGTGGCCTGCGTTATCACCTGGAAGACCGGGTGCTGGTGCATGGCAACAAGACTGTGGTGTTTGACTGATACAGACTGGTTGCCTGTGAGGTTCTGGGGCTGCTTTGCAGCCCATCGCGACACAAGGCCGCTCCTACAAGGGATCGCGTACCGGCACTGCGTCGCGTAACTCCTGTAGGAGCGGCCTTGTGTCGCGAAAGGGGCGCGAAGCGCCCCCAGCAATCTGAGGGATAAGCCGATGGCCAAGCAGCGCAACCAACCCACCGCCTCACCCCCACCCACACTCGGTGAAGGCTGCCTGGCCCGCTACGACCCCGAAGCCCTGGCCGACACCGATGGCACCGATTTCCCCGGCGCCGCCGAACTTTGGCAGCAGCTCAACCCGCCTGACGCCGCCAACGCTCCAGCAGCGGGCGCGCCAGCAGGCACACAAACACCGGCCCACCCGCCAGCAGATAAAAGTAGTAAGTGACAGCCCGCCATATCAGGATCGCCGCAGCTGCGGTCGAACTGCCCACCAGTGGCGTCAGCAAGCTGGCCGAAGTCAGCTCGGCGGCACCGGCACCGCCAGGCAGCAGGCTGAACTGGCCGGCACTGAGCGAGAGCATCTGTACCAAAAAGCTGGGAATCCACGCCAGGTCTACCCCCAACCCCCTCAATACCAGATACAACACGCTGTAGCGCAGGCCCCAGTGGGCGCAGGTCAGGGTGAACACCAGGGTCAGCGTGCGCTTGGGCAGGCGCCAGGTCTGCGCCAGTGCGTCGATGAAGCGCAGCAGCTTGCGCGCCCAGCGCCGCTTGCGCTGGCGGCTCATGCCCAGGCGGCGCAGCAGCCTGCCGTTCACGCGCATCACCGTGCGCCGGTAGCGCAGCAGGCCGATCACCCCGGCCAGTGCCGTGCACAGCAGCAACGCGCTGCCCAGCAACATGCTTTCCTGGCTGCGGCCCAGGCTGTGGAACAGTGCATAGCCGGCAATCGCCAGCATCGCGCAGAAAAAGAACACCAAGTCGTTCAACTGATCCATGGCAAACACCGCGCCGCTGCGCGCCGGGCCGATCCGGTCACGTGCCAGCAGGGCCATCAGGGTCAAGGGGCCGCCGCTGCCGCCGGGGGTGGTACAGATGGCGAACTCGGTGGCCATCACCACACCCAGGCTGCGCAGGCGCCCAAGCCTTGCTCCTTGCTGGCCGAGCAACAGGCGCAAGCGGATGGCGTTGATGACCCAGCACAGCAGGATCATGCCCAGCAGGGTCAGCATCAGGCTGGGTGCGAAGCGCTGCAGCCTCGGTAGAAGCTCGCTGCCACCGAGCAGGGCTGGCACCAGCACGGCACCCAGCAGTGCCAGGGCCAGCCAGGCCAGGCGGTTCATGCGCTGGCCTGGCGGTCGAGCCAGGTGGACTTGGTCAGGGGCTCGCGGCCCTGTGCCAGTAGCGTGTGCAAGGTGTTCAGCCAATAGTCGCGGGACGCGCGATGGCGCATGTCCACCGGGTGCAGGCCCAGGCGCAGGGTCTGGGCGTCACGCCAGCGCCGGCATTGCCAGTCGCACAGCACCCGTGACAGGCCGCGACGCCAGGCGCTGCGGGCACTCCAGACCAGCCCCGGGGCCTTGATCGCGGTGAAGTCTGGTAAACGGTACAAGTGCTGTGGCGTGCTGGTGTAGCGCAGCGGCAGGCGGCGCAGTGCCTGGCGGGTGCCTTCGCTCATCAACCAGGCAGGCGCGACGAAGCCGGCCACCGGCCAGCCCTGCTGGGCGAACAGGGCCAGGCCGTGCTCCAGGCGTTGCAGGGCCTGCTGCTGGTCCAGGGCGTAGAACTCGCCTTCATGGGTATAGATGCGGCGCATGAAGTATTCGCCGGGCGTGCGTGGTGGCGGGCCGTTGTCGGCATGGTAGAAGCCGTGCAGGGCAAGCTCGTCGCCCTGGGCCAGGCGCCGTTCGAGCAAGCGGCAGAAGGTGGGCGAGCGCTGCAGCGGGTTGCGGTGGTGAAAGTCCGGCACCACCAGCCAGGTCATGGGGATGCCGCCGATGGCGTCGACGGCCTGGACGAAGGGTTGATAGTCGGGCCAGGTCTCGGGCGCGACATCGTGCAGCACCAGCATCAGGCTGCGCGCTGGCGGCAGTGGTTCAGCCATGGGCACGGACCTGCGGCTGGTGGCCAAGCACGGCCTGGTAGTGCTGCAGCAGGCCGGCGACCACGTGGTCCCACGAATACTGCTGCTCGGCATGGCGACGGGCCTGAGCCCCGAGCTTGCGCACGCCGGCCTCGAACGCCTCCTGCACGGCCGTCGCCATGGCTTTGCTATCGTTGGGGCGGCACAGGCGCCCGCACTGTTCGTTGACGATTTCGCCGAAAGCACCGGCGCGCACGGCCACCACCGGCGTGGCGCTGGCCATCGCTTCGAGAATGACCAGGCCGAAGGTTTCCTGGTCGCCGGCGTGCACCAGCAGGTCGGCGCTGGCCATCAGCCGGGCGACTTCCGGAGCCGGGCAGAAGTGATCGATGACACTGACGTTCTGCGGCACGTTGGCCGGCATGTTCGAACCCACCAGCAGCAAGTGGTAGGGGTGGCCCAGGTGCTGCATGCACTCGAGCAGCACCGGCAGGTTCTTTTCCCGCGAGCCACGGCCGGCGTAGATCAGCAGGCGAGTGGTGTCGGCAATGCCCAGTTCGGCACGCAGTTGCGGGTCGCGCTGGCTGGGGTGGAAGGTGGCCAGGTCGACGCCCAGGCGCTGCACGTGCACATCGCGCACACCCAGGCGGCGCAACTTGTCGGCCATGACCTGGCTGGGGGCCAGGACCCGGTCGAAATTGCCGTACAGCTTGCTGACATAGGCCTCGACATTGGGGGTGAACCAGTTGCCCATGCGGTTGCTGACCAGTAGCGGCAGGTCGGAATGGTAGAAGCCGATCACCGGCACATCGAGCTTGCGCCGCGCTTCCAGCGCAGCCCAGGCGGTCAGGTAGGGGTCGCCGACTTCGATCAGGTCGGGCTTGAGCCTGCGCAGTACATTGCACCAGGGGGCCAGGCGCACCGGGAAGCGGTAGCCATTGCCGAACGGCAGCGGCGGTGCGGGCACCTGGTAGATGCCATCGGCGTGCTGGGCGCTGGCACCGGGTATCAGCAAGCTGTGGCGGACGCCCTGGATGGCGTCGAGGCGGTGGTGTTTGGCATCAAGATAGGTACGTACGCCGCCACTGGCGGGGGCGTAGAACATGGTGATGTCGGCGATGTGCACGATCAGCATCCCTCCGGGATCGTCTTCGGGTCTGTCATCCGGCGCTAACGGGCCGGCGATGACGCGCCTAAAGGTTGACCTATCAGAAGGATAGTTTGTTCGATCGGGGTTGGGCGGGGCGGGGGAAGGCGGGGGATCGGTGTGGACTTCTTCGCGGGCTTGCCCGCTCCCACAGGAGTTACACAGGCCCCAGGGGGTGTGCAGTTCCTGTGGGAGCGGGCGAGCCCGCGAAGCAGGCGACGCGGATCGAGATCAGATGCGGAAGCTGCCCACCAGGTGCTTCAGGCGGCCGGCCTGCTGCTCCAGGTCAGAGCAGGCCCGCAGGGTGGCCTGCAGGTTTTCCACGCCTTCCTGGTTGAGCATGTTGATCTCGTTGATGTCCATGTTGATCGCTTCGACCACGGCGGTCTGCTCTTCGGTGGCGGTGGCCACCGACTGGTTCATGCCGTCGATCTCGCCGATGCGCACGGTAACGCTGTCCAGCCGCTCACCGGCCTGGTTGGCGATCTGCATGCTGTCCTGGCTGTGGCGCTGGCTCTGGTCCATGGTCTCGACCGATTCGCGCGCGCCGACCTGCAGTTCTTCGATCATGGTCTGCACCTGTTGCGCCGACTCCTGGGTGCGGTGCGCCAGGTTGCGTACTTCATCGGCTACAACCGCAAAACCACGCCCGGCTTCACCGGCGCGGGCCGCTTCGATGGCCGCGTTCAGCGCCAGCAGGTTGGTCTGCTGGGAAATGCTGGTGATCACTTCGAGGATCTGGCCGATGTTGACGGTCTTGCTGTTCAGCGTCTCGATGTGCGCGCTGGAAGTGACGATCAGGTCGGACAGGCGGTTCATTGCCGCAATGTTGCGTTCCACCACCTGCTGCCCTTCTTCGGCCAGCAACCGCGCCGAACTGGCGTGCTGCGAAGCCTGGGCGGCGTTGCCGGCAATTTCCTGGGCGGCGGCGCCCAGTTCGTTGATGGCGGCGGCCACGCTGTTGGTGCGGTTGGACTGTTCGTCGGAGTTGGTCATCGACGAGTTCGAGGCACTGATGACCCGCAGGGCTACTTCGTTGACCTGCTCGGTGGCCGAGGACACTTCGCGGATCGAGCTGTGAATACGCTCGACGAAACGGTTGAAGGCGCTGCCCAGGATGCCGAATTCGTCGTGGTTGTGGATACGCAGGCGCTTGGTCAGGTCGCCTTCACCTTCGGCGATGTCTTCCATGGCGCGGGTCATGGTGTGCAGCGGCTGCATCAGCACACGGATCAGCAGGCCGAGCAGGCCGATGATGATCACCACCGCCACCAGCGTGGCGATCACCGCCGAGGTGCGGAAGGTGCTGAGCATCGAGAATGCCTTGTCCTTGTCCACCGACAGACCGATGTACCAGTTGGCCGAAGGCAGGCCGGTGATCGGGGTGAAGGTCAGCAGGCGGGCCTGGCCTTCGCTCTGTACTTCGGTCAGCTCACCGGTCAGTTTCGGCGTGTGCTGCGGGAACAGGTCCGACAGCGACTTCATCACCAGGTCTTTGTCCGGGTGCACCAGGATCTTGCCCTGGTCGTTGACCAGGAAGGCGTAGCCCATGCCGCCGAAGTTCAGCGAGTTGATGATCTGTACCAGGCCGTCCAGGGCCAGGTCGCCACCGACCACGCCGACACTGGCGGAAACCTTGCTGAGGATGCCGATGACCATCTTGTTGGTGGTCATGTCGATGTACGGCTCGGTCAGGGTCGCGCCGGCGGCATTCATGCCGTCCTTGTACCAGGGGCGGGTGCGCGGGTCGTAGCCGTCGGGCATTTTCGAATCAGGGCGTACGCTGAAGCCACCGTCGACCTTGCCCAGGTAGACGGTGAGGAAGCTGGAAACCAGCGCATTCTGGCCCATCAGTGTTTCGGCGTTGGTCGGGTCCTGGGCTATGTTCTGTGCCAGGTTTTCCACCAGCTTGATACGGCCTTCGAACAGGTTGCGAATATTGGTCGAAGTGGAAGCGCCCATTTCAGCCAGATAGTTTTCGAGGTCCTCGCGGATCGCATTACGCTGGAGGTAATCGTTGTAGAGCGTGAAAAGGCTGAAGGCGAGTATCACGATCAGTGACGCTGCCAAAAGAATCTTGTGGCTGAAACGAAGGCTTTTGTTCATGGCGTAATCGGTTCCGCTAAGGTTTCATATCAGGCGTTTGCACGCGTGGAGTCGCAAAGCAGTGCAACATCCCGAAAAGTCCCTTTTCGGTTGTTCCTCTCTATTAAGGCGAATATCACCCACAGGTATCGGCCGAATTACGCTAAAGCTTGAGCAGAGGATTAAAGAGATGTCGGAAATTTCGACCATCGTTGTAGGTGCTGGCCCGGATGGCCAGCCGGTTGGGCAAGCCATGAGGCTGGCCAACCGCCATGGCCTGGTAGCGGGTGCAACGGGTACTGGCAAGACCGTCACCCTGCAGCATCTGGCGGAAACGTTCAGTGACGCGGGGGTTGCGCTGTTCGCCGCCGATGTCAAAGGTGACCTTTGCGGCCTGGGCGCTGCTGGTGCGCCGCAGGGCAAGGTGGCCGAGCGCATCGCCGGCATGCCCTGGCTGGGGCACAGGCCCCAGGCTTACCCGGTGAGCCTGTGGGATATTGCCGGGCAGTCCGGCCACCCGCTGCGCACCACCCTCAGTGAAATGGGGCCGCTGCTGCTGGGCAACCTGCTGGAACTGACCGACAGCCAACAGGCGGCGCTGTACGCGGCGTTCAAGGTGGCCGACCGTGAAGGCCTGCTGCTGCTCGACCTCAAGGACCTCAAGGCGCTGCTCGCGCACTTGAAGGACGACCCGCAATTGCTGGGCGAAGACAGCGCGCTGATGACCACGGCCTCCACTCAGGCGCTGTTGCGCCGGTTGGCGACCCTGGAGCAGCAGGGCGCCGAGGCGTTGTTCGGTGAACCGGGGTTGCAGCTCGAGGACCTCCTGCGGCCAGACCCGGATGGCCGTGGGCGTATCCACCTGCTGGACGCCAGCCGGTTGGTTCACGATGCCCCCAAGGTGTACGCGACCTTCCTGTTGTGGCTGCTGGCCGAGTTGTTCGAGCAACTGCCCGAGCGCGGTGATGCTGACAAGCCGGTGCTGGCGTTGTTCTTCGATGAAGCGCACTTGTTGTTCAACGATACGCCCAAGGCATTGCAGGATCGCCTGGAGCAGGTGGTGCGGCTGATTCGCTCCAAGGGTGTGGGGGTGTACTTCGTTACCCAGTCGCCGGGGGATTTGCCGGATGCGGTACTGGCCCAGTTGGGCTTGCGCATCCAGCATGGCTTGCGGGCGTTCACTGCCAAGGAGCAGAAGTCGCTGCGGGCGGTGGCTGATGGCTTCCGCCCCAACCCGGCGTTCGACACCCTGGCGGTGCTGACTGAACTGGGCATTGGCGAGGCACTGGTGGGGACGTTGGAAGAGAAGGGCACGCCTGCGATGGTGCAACGGGTGCTGATTGCACCGCCGCAGTCGCGTATCGGGCCGTTGAGTGCGGCTGAGCGCAGTGCGCTGATTGCCGATTCGCCGCTGGCGGGGCGTTACGACAAGCCGGTGGACCGTGAGTCGGCGTATGAGATGCTGACCCAGCGCAAGGGCGAGCCGGTGGAGCCCGCGCCGCAACCCAAGGCAGATGAAGAGAGCTTTGCCGACAAGGCTGGTGAGTTCTTGCAAAGTGCGGCAGGGCAGGCAATCAAGTCGGCGGTGCGCCAGGCGGCCAACCAGCTGGGGCGGCAGTTGGTGCGTGGGTTGATGGGGTCGTTGCTGGGGGGCAAGAAAAGGTAGGTTGCCTGTATCGGCCCCCATCCACAGGCCTGCGCTGTACCTGTAGGAGCGGCCTTGTGTCGCGAAAGGGCTGCGAAGCAGCCCCGGGATTTCAGCGCAGATGCACAAATTGCTGGGGCTGCTCTGCAGCCCTTTCGCGACACAAGGCCGCTCCTACAAGAGGCGTGTGTGTTGCGGATACGAAAAAGGCGCCCGAGGGCGCCTTCTTCTTATTGCGGTATCACTCAGCCAATGGCTTTGGACGCCAGCCAGAACAGGCCGGCCGCCAGGCCCATCGACGCAGGCAGGGTCAGTACCCAGGCCAGCAGGATGGTCTTCACGGTGCCGCCTTGCAGGCCGCTCTTGTTGGCGACCATGGTGCCGGCCACACCGGACGACAACACGTGGGTGGTCGATACCGGCAGGGCGAAGATGTTGGCCATGCCGATGGCGCAAGCCGCGGTGATCTGCGCCGACATGCCCTGGGCATAGGTCATGCCCTGCTTGCCGATCTTCTCGCCAACGGTCAGTACCACGCGCTTCCAGCCGACCATGGTACCCAGGCCCAGGGCCAGGGCGACGGCCACGATCACCCAGAACGGGGCGTACTCGGTGGTGGCGGTCAGGTCTTTGCGCAGTTTTTCCAGGTCGGCCTTTTCACGGGCTTCCAGGCCTGGCAGCTTGCCGACCTTCTTCGCCGTGTCGTCCAGGCACAGCAGGTAGCGGCGCACTTCGACACGCTTGTCGGCACTCAGGCTGTGGTAGTCGGTCACGCCCTGCAGCGAGGATTGCAGCGCGGCAATGGTCGGCTCGGTCTGCTGCGGGTTGCAGCTGAACTGCTCCGGCAGGTCGCTGGCCTTGGCCTTGCCCAGTGCCAGGAACTCGCCCAGGGTGGCGGCGTTGCGCTGGTAGAACTGGCTCATGTGCAGGGTGGCGTCGCGGGTACGCTCGATCTGATAGGTGGTGCTGTTCAGGTCGAGAACGAACTTGGCCGGAACGATACCGATCAGCACCAGCATGATCAGGCCGATGCCTTTCTGGCCGTCGTTGGAGCCGTGCACGAAGCTCACGCCCATGGCCGAAACCACCAGTACCAGGCGGTTCCAGAACGGCGGGTGCTTCTTGTCGTCGAGCTTGCGGCGCTGCTCGGGGGTCTTGTGCATCTTCGACAGCGGGCGCCACCACTTCAGGCCGATCAGTACCAGGGCGGCAACGGCGAAGCCGGCCATCGGCGAGACCACCAGCGACATGGCGATGTCGATCGCCTTCTGCCAGTTGACGCCGTCGCCCAGCGGGATGTCGTTGATCAGGGCGTTGGCCAGGCCGACGCCGAGGATGGAGCCGATCAGCGTGTGCGAGCTGGAGGCGGGGATACCGAAGTACCAGGTGCCCAGGTTCCAGGTGATGGCCGCAGCCAGCAGCGAGAAGACCATGGCCAGGCCGTGTCCGGTGTTCACATTGATCAGCAGCTCTACCGGCAGCAGGTGCACGATGGCATAGGCCACCCCGACACCGCCGAGCAGAACGCCAAGGAAGTTGAACACGCCGGAGAAGAACACGGCGAGGTGCGGCGGCATGGCTTTGGTATAGATGACGGTAGCTACCGCGTTGGCGGTGTCATGAAAGCCATTGATGAACTCGAAGGCGAGCACGAAGGTCAAGGCGAGCAGCAGGCTCACCAACACCCAGGCATCCAGTCCGCTGAATAATTCGATCATGAAGGTTGTCTGGCGGTCTTAGGGGGGCGGGATTATGCCAGAAAACCTTGGCAATCGATGCATCCGCGACAGACCGACGGCAATCTTCCTGTCGGGAGCGGGATGTGCACGGAGGGGCGTGCAGGAAGGGAAATGTCCGCTAAAACGCGCAAAACCTGGCGAAAACCGGCAAAAAGCTGGAGAAAAAGCCGCTTCGCTTCTGTTCAAACGGCCGTATGAAATTTGTGTAATTCCATTTCACCTTCGGCCAGACAGTAAAGATCGACCGCGCCCGGGCTGGCCGGGCGACGACGCGCTGGCGTGGTCCCGGGGTCAGGGAGTGTCGCTGCGCAGTTCCTTTTCCATGCGTTCCAGTTCCTGGCTGAAGGCCTGGTCGCGCACGCTTGCGCGCTTGCGCCAAGGTTTGCGTTCCGGATCCGGTTGTGCGGCGTAAGTGGTGACTTCGCCACCGTAAACATCCTTGTAACGTTCAGCCTGGCGCTCGAGTTCCGCGCGCAGTTCATCTTTCGTCACAGTAGTACCTGAATTAGTTTTGATGAGTGTTGTTATGCGCTGTGCAGCGTGCACATGCCTTGCTGGCCGCAACGGTTTGATACAGCGGAAGGTTCCATTGCCACGGCATCGTCGAGGCCCGCGCAATCGATTATAGCAACCGATATTTCGCCGAACATCGTTATTTACCCAACCCTGACATCACCAGACGCAAGTAACGCAATGCATCCGACAACAGTTTGGGCCTTTCGTACAAGTTTGAAAGGCAAGACGGACAAAAGTTCGTTGCAATGCAGCAGCGGGCCCGTCGACCGGGAGGGTAATGAAAAACGGCCTCGCCAAAAGGCGAGGCCGTTGCCTGGGGACTTCTACGGTGGGTACCTGACCAGTCTCTCCAAAGAAGCCACAAGTGGCATGAGAAAGGTATAAGTAAAAGTGTCAGCGGTCAATTGCGATTATCGGCCGTTTGTTCGATAATCGCACGAGTGGGCGTTTTTTTTGAGGTGTGCGATGAGTGACGAAACCCTGGCCAACGATTCCGTCAATCCAGAGTCGGGCAACCCGGAGCAGGGGCGGTCTGCCTCGGCAGCCCTGGCACCGCCGATCGTGGCTTCCCCGGCAAAGCGCATCCAGGCCTTTACTGGCGACCCGGACTTCATGACCTCCCTGGCGCGAGGCCTGGCTGTGATCCAGGCTTTCCAGGAACGCAAGCGTCACCTGACCATCGCCCAGATCAGCCACCGCACCGAAATCCCTCGTGCGGCGGTACGCCGTTGCCTGCACACGTTGATCAAGCTGGGTTACGCCACCACCGACGGGCGCACCTATTCGCTGTTGCCCAAAGTGCTGACGCTGGGGCATGCGTACCTGTCGTCGACGCCGCTGGCGATTTCCGCCCAGCCTTACCTGGACCGCATCAGCGACCAGCTGCACGAGGCGGCCAACATGGCCACGCTCGAAGGTGACGACATTCTTTATATAGCCCGTTCGGCCACCGTGGAGCGGCTGATTTCGGTCGACCTGTCGGTGGGCGGGCGCCTGCCGGCCTATTGCACATCGATGGGGCGCATTCTGTTGGCGGCCATGGACGACACCAGCCTGCGTGAATACCTGGAGCGTGCCGACCTGAAGGCGCGTACCAGCCGTACCTTGCATGACCCCGAGTCGCTGTTCGCCTGTATCCAGCAGGTGCGCGCCCAGGGCTGGTGCGTGGTGGACCAGGAGCTGGAGCAGGGGCTGCGTTCGATTGCGGTGCCGGTGTATGACGCCTCGGGGCAGGTGTTGGCGGCGTTGAATGTGAGTACCCATGTCGGGCGGGTGACGCGCAGTGAACTGGAGCAGCGGTTCTTGCCGATCCTGCTGGCGGCCAGCCGGGACCTTTGCCATCAGTTGTTTGGCTGAGCCTGCCGGGGGCCGCTTTGCGGCCCAATCGCGACACAAGGCCGCTCCCACAAGGGCCTCGCATATATCAAATATTGTGCGATACCTGTGGGAGCGGCCTTGTGTCGCGATTGGGGCGCACAGCGCCCCCTTTCAAATTTAGAACAGGCAAAACCGTTTCCTGTGCGATAAACGCACAGTGTCGTTCGCGGTCAATTGCGCCACCACCGCCCGCTGATTAATGTCTCTCGCAACGGTCGGCTGTGCCGACCGAACAAGAAAAACATAATAAGAGGCACTTACATGAATACTGTCCCCTCGCTGCCGCGGCCGCACCCGCGCGCAGTACCGTTATATCCAGGCTGACGCCGGCCGCATTCCCTCAAACTATTGTCCTCTGTACCGGTTTATCGCGTGCAGTGGCCTGGCTGTGCCCCTCATTCTGGATAACAACAATGAACCAAGCGCAAACCAACGTCGGCAAAAGCCTCGACGTCCAGTCGTTCATCAATCAGCAGCCGCTGTCCCGCTACCAATGGCGGGTGGTGTTGCTGTGCTTCCTGATCGTCTTCCTCGATGGCCTGGACACCGCCGCCATGGGCTTCATCGCCCCGGCCCTGTCGCAGGAGTGGGGGATTGACCGCGCCAGCCTCGGCCCGGTCATGAGTGCTGCATTGATCGGCATGGTTTTCGGTGCCCTCGGCTCCGGCCCGCTGGCGGACCGGTTTGGTCGCAAGGGCGTGCTGGTGGGCGCGGTGCTGGTATTCGGCGGCTTCAGCCTGGCCTCGGCCTATGCCACCAACGTCGACCAGTTGCTGGTGTTGCGCTTCCTGACCGGCCTGGGCCTTGGCGCAGGCATGCCCAACGCCACCACGCTGTTGTCTGAATACACCCCCGAGCGCCTCAAGTCGCTGCTGGTGACCAGCATGTTCTGCGGCTTCAACCTGGGCATGGCCGGTGGTGGTTTCATTTCCGCCAAGATGATCCCGGCTTACGGCTGGCACAGCCTGCTGGTGATCGGTGGCGTGCTGCCGTTGCTGCTGGCGCTGGTGCTGATGGTATGGCTGCCGGAGTCGGCGCGGTTCCTGGTGGTGCGCAATCGGGGCACCGACAAGGTGCGCCAGACCTTGTCGCCCATCGCGCCGCTGGTGGTGGCCGAGGCGGGCAGCTTCAGCGTGCCGGAGCAGAAGGCGGTGGCAGCGCGCAACGTGTTCGCGCTGATCTTCTCCGGTACCTACGGCATGGGCACCATGCTGTTGTGGCTGACCTACTTCATGGGCCTGGTGATCGTCTATCTGCTGACCAGCTGGCTGCCAACCTTGATGCGCGACAGCGGCGCGAGCATGGAACAGGCTGCCTTCATCGGCGCACTGTTCCAGTTCGGTGGCGTGCTGAGTGCCGTCGGCGTGGGCTGGGCAATGGACCGCTTCAACCCGCACAAGGTGATCGGCATTTTCTACCTGCTGGCCGGGGTGTTCGCCTACGCCGTGGGGCAGAGCCTGGTCAACATCACCGTATTGGCCACCCTGGTGCTGGTTGCCGGCATGTGCGTGAACGGCGCCCAGTCGGCGATGCCTTCGCTGGCGGCGCGCTTCTATCCGACACAGGGCCGCGCCACAGGGGTATCGTGGATGCTGGGTATCGGCCGCTTCGGGGCGATTCTCGGGGCCTGGAGTGGCGCAACGCTGCTGGGGCTGGGCTGGAACTTCGAACAGGTGCTGACGGCGTTGCTGGTGCCGGCGGGGCTGGCGACCGTGGGTGTGATCGTGAAAGGGCTGGTGAGCCACGCTGACGCGACCTGAAGTTTGCGGCCCTTCGCAGCACAAGGCTGCTCCTACAGGGAAACGCGATCCCCTGTAGGAGCGGCCTTGTGTCGCGAAAGGGCTGCGCAGCAGCCCCAGAATCAAGATGAGTAGCAGGACAACAAATGGTTCGATAATCGCACAAATAGTCGATTATCGGATTGTAAGCCACCCACCAGTCTCCTTAATCTGAGCTCACCGAAGCACCCTGACCAGGAGTCTCCAAATGGCTGCAATTCTCCCGCTTCACGAAGCCGTGAAGCAGTTCATCCAGGATGGCGATACCGTCGCCCTCGAAGGTTTCACCCACCTGATCCCGACTGCCGCCGGCCACGAGATCATCCGTCAGGGCAAGCGCGACCTGACCCTGGTGCGCATGACTCCGGACCTGATCTACGACCAGCTGATCGGCGCCGGTTGCGCCAGCAAGCTGATCTTCTCCTGGGGTGGTAACCCGGGTGTCGGTTCGCTGCACCGCCTGCGTGATGCCGTCGAGAAGCAGTGGCCACACGCCATCGAAATCGAAGAACACAGCCACGCCGACCTGGCCAACGCCTATGTCGCCGGTGCTTCTGGCCTGCCGTTCGCCGTGCTGCGTGCCTACGCCGGCTCCGACCTGCCGAAGGTCAACCCACTGATCAAGAGCGTCACCTGCCCGTTCACCGGTGAAGTGCTGGCAGCCGTGCCGTCGGTGCGCCCGGACGTGACCGTGATCCACGCGCAAAAGGCCGACCGTAAAGGCAACGTGCTGCTGTGGGGCATCCTCGGTGTGCAGAAGGAAGCCGCCCTGGCCGCCAAGCGCTGCATCGTCACCGTCGAGGAAATCGTCGACGACCTGCAGGCGCCGATGAACGCCTGCGTGCTGCCGACCTGGGCGCTGAGCGCGGTGTGCCTGGTGCCAGGTGGTGCGCACCCGTCCTATGCCCACGGCTACTACGAGCGTGACAACCGCTTCTACCAGGCCTGGGACCCGATCGCGCGTAGCCGCGAATCGTTCACCGCCTGGATCGACACCTACATCCGTGGCACTGCCGATTTCAACGAATTCAAGGCCAAGCTGGCCAGCACTGCGGAGGCCGCACAATGAGCTACTCCACTTCCGAAATGATGACCGTCGCCGCAGCCCGTCGCCTGCGCAACGGTGCTGTGTGCTTCGTCGGCATCGGCCTGCCATCCAAGGCTGCCAACCTGGCGCGCCTGACCTCGTCGCCAGATGTGGTGCTGATCTACGAATCCGGCCCGATCGGCGCCAAGCCCAGCGTGCTGCCGCTGTCGATCGGCGACGGCGAGCTGGCCGAAACCGCTGACACCGTGGTGCCGACCGGCGAGATCTTCCGCTACTGGCTGCAAGGTGGGCGCATCGACGTCGGCTTCCTCGGCGCCGCCCAGGTCGACCGCTTCGGCAACATCAACACGACTGTGGTCGGTGACTACCACGCCCCGAAAACCCGCCTGCCGGGTGCCGGTGGCGCACCGGAAATCGCCGGCTCTGCCAAGCAGGTGCTGATCATCCTCAAGCAGTCGCCGCGTGCCTTCGTCGACAAGCTGGACTTCATCACCTCTGTTGGCCACGGTGAAGGCGGCGACTCGCGCAAACGCCTTGGCCTGCCAGGCGACGGCCCGGTCGGCATCATCACCGACCTGTGCATCATGGAGCCGGAAGCCGGCACCCACGAATTCGTCGTCACCGCGATCCACCCGGGTGTGACCCGCGAGCAGATCATCGCCGCCACTGGCTGGGCGATCCGCTTTGCCGACGATGTGCAGACCACTGCCGAACCTACCGAAGTCGAGCTGTCCGCCCTGCGTGACCTCGAAGCCCGTACCGCCGCGGCCCATGGCCAGGTGGCAGGAGAAGCCTGATGCGCGACGTATTCATCTGTGACGCCATCCGTACCCCGATCGGCCGCTTCGGCGGCGCCCTGGCCGGTGTGCGGGCCGACGACCTGGCCGCCGTGCCGCTGAAGGCGCTGATCGAGCGCAACCCGAGCGTGCAGTGGGATCAGGTTGACGAAGTGTTCTTCGGCTGCGCCAACCAGGCCGGTGAAGACAACCGCAACGTGGCGCGCATGGCGCTGTTGCTGGCCGGCCTGCCGCAGAGCATCCCGGGCGTTACCCTGAACCGCCTGTGCGCGTCGGGCATGGATGCCATCGGCACTGCCTTCCGCGCCATTGCCAGCGGCGAAATGGAGCTGGCGATTGCCGGCGGCGTCGAGTCGATGTCGCGTGCCCCGTTCGTCATGGGCAAGGCCGAAAGCGGCTATTCGCGCAACATGAAGCTCGAAGACACGACCATCGGCTGGCGTTTCATCAACCCACTGATGAAGAGCCAGTACGGTGTGGATTCAATGCCGGAAACCGCCGACAACGTGGCCGACGATTACCAGGTTTCGCGTGCTGACCAGGACGCCTTCGCCCTGCGCAGCCAGCAGAAGGCAGCTGCCGCCCAGGCCGCCGGTTTCTTCGCCGAAGAAATCGTGCCGGTGCGTATCGCGCACAAGAAGGGCGAGACCATCGTCGAGCATGACGAGCACCTGCGCCCGGAAACCACGCTGGAAGCCCTGACCAAGCTCAAGCCGGTCAACGGCCCGGACAAGACCGTCACCGCCGGCAACGCCTCGGGCGTGAACGACGGTGCCGCGGCGTTGATCCTGGCCTCGGCCGAGGCGGTGAAGAAACACGGCCTGACCCCACGTGCCCGGGTACTGGGCATGGCCAGCGCCGGTGTTGTACCGCGGGTGATGGGCATTGGCCCGGTGCCGGCAGTGCGCAAGCTGACCGAGCGCCTGGGTGTGGCGGTGAATGATTTCGATGTGATCGAGCTCAACGAAGCCTTTGCCAGCCAAGGTCTGGCGGTGCTGCGTGAGCTGGGTGTGGCCGACGATGCACCGCAGGTGAACCCCAACGGCGGTGCCATCGCCCTGGGCCACCCGCTGGGCATGAGCGGTGCGCGCCTGGTGCTGACTGCGCTTCACCAGCTGGAGAAGAGCGGTGGGCGTAAAGGTCTGGCGACCATGTGTGTGGGCGTAGGCCAAGGTTTGGCGCTGGCCATCGAGCGGGTTTGACCTGTACCGGCCTCTTCGCGGGTAAACCCGCTCCCACAGGGAACCACGCATCCCCTGTGGGAGCGGGTTTACCCGCGAAGAGGCCGGCACATGCGACTCAAGGCTAATTGCCAGCCAGATAGCGGAACGAGTGTGTTACCAGGTGTGTCTAGAATTACCTGCGACCCTCCAGGAGTAAACTCACCATGACCTCAGCCTATTACACCGGCGAAGAACGCAGCAAACGCATCTTCGCTATCGTTGGTGCCTCTTCAGGCAACCTGGTGGAATGGTTCGACTTCTACGTCTATGCCTTCTGCGCGATCTACTTTGCCCCGGCTTTCTTCCCCTCCGACGACCCCACCGTGCAGTTGTTGAACACGGCAGGCGTGTTCGCCGCGGGCTTTCTGATGCGCCCCATCGGTGGCTGGATCTTCGGCCGCCTCGCTGACCGCCATGGTCGCAAGAATTCCCTGATGATCTCGGTGCTGATGATGTGCTTCGGCTCCCTGATGATCGCCTGCCTGCCCACCTATGCCAGCATCGGCACCTGGGCCCCGGCGCTGCTGTTGCTGGCCCGGCTGATCCAGGGCCTGTCGGTAGGCGGCGAATACGGCACCACTGCCACCTACATGAGTGAAGTGGCCCTGCGCGGCCAGCGCGGCTTCTTCGCCTCGTTCCAGTACGTGACCCTGATCGGCGGCCAGTTGCTGGCGGTGCTGGTGGTGGTGATCCTGCAGCAGCTGCTCACTGAAGAAGAACTGCGCGCCTGGGGCTGGCGCATTCCGTTCGTGGTCGGCGCCATTGCCGCGCTGATCTCGCTGATGCTGCGCCGCTCGCTGCATGAGACCAGCAGCGCCGAAACCCGCCAGGACAAGGACGCCGGCACCATCAAGGGCCTGTTCCGCAACCACGCGGCGGCTTTCATCACCGTGCTCGGCTATACCGCGGGCGGTTCGCTGATCTTCTACACCTTCACCACCTACATGCAGAAGTACCTGGTCAACACCGCCGGCATGACCGCAAAAAACGCCAGCTACGTGATGACTGGCGCGCTATTCCTGTTCATGGTGCTGCAGCCGTTCTTCGGCATGCTCTCCGACCGCATCGGCCGGCGTAATTCGATGATGCTGTTCGGCGCCCTGGGTACGCTGTTCACCGTGCCGCTGCTGATGGCGCTGAAAACCGTGAGCAGCCCGTTCATGGCCTTCGTGCTGATTACCCTGGCGTTGTGTATCGTCAGTTTCTACACCTCGATCAGCGGCCTGGTGAAGGCCGAGATGTTCCCGCCGCAGGTGCGTGCGCTGGGTGTGGGCCTGGCCTATGCAGTGGCCAACGCGGCGTTCGGCGGTTCCGCCGAATACGTTGCCCTGGGTCTGAAGACCCTGGGCATGGAAAACACTTTCTACTGGTACGTGACAGCGATGATGGCGATTGCCTTCCTGTTCAGCCTGCGCTTGCCGAAGCAGGCCGCGTACCTGCACCACGATGATTAAGGACGTGGCATGACCAACCAACTGTTCGACGCCTACTTCACCGCACCGGCCATGCGCGAGATCTTCTCCGACCGTGGCCGCCTGCAGGGCATGCTCGATTTCGAAGCGGCGCTGGCGCGGGCCGAGGCGGCTGCCGGGCTGGTCCCGCATAGCGCGGTAGCGGCCATCGAGGCGGCGTGCCACGCCGAGCGCTATGACGTTGGCGCGCTGGCCAATGCCATCGCCACTGCTGGCAACTCGGCGATCCCGCTGGTGAAGGCGTTGGGCAAGGTGATTGCCAGTGGCGTGCCCGAAGCCGAGCGCTATGTGCACCTGGGCGCCACCAGCCAGGACGCGATGGACACCGGGCTGGTCCTGCAGCTGCGTGCTGCCCTCGACCTGATCGAAGCCGACCTCGGCAAGCTGGCCGATACCTTGTCGCGCCAGGCCTTGCAGCACGCCGACACGCCGCTGGTGGGGCGCACCTGGCTGCAGCATGCCACCCCGGTGACCCTGGGCATGAAACTGGCCGGTGTGCTGGGCGCCTTGACCCGTCACCGCCAGCGCCTGCAGGAGCTGCGCCCACGCTTGCTGGTGCTGCAGTTCGGCGGCGCCTCGGGCAGCCTGGCGGCTTTGGGCAGCAAGGCGATGCCGGTGGCCGAAGCCCTGGCCGAGCAGCTCAAGCTGACCCTGCCCGAGCAGCCCTGGCACACCCAGCGCGACCGCCTGGTGGAGTTTGCCTCGGTGCTGGGCCTGGTCGCCGGTAGCCTGGGCAAGTTCGGCCGTGATGTCAGCCTGCTGATGCAGACCGAGGCGGGGGAACTGTTCGAGCCTTCCGCGCCGGGCAAGGGTGGGTCTTCGACCATGCCGCACAAGCGCAACCCTGTCGGCGCCGCGGTGCTGATCGGCGCCGCGACCCGCGTGCCGGGGCTGGTTTCGACGCTGTTCGCCGCCATGCCCCAGGAGCATGAGCGCAGCCTCGGCCTGTGGCATGCCGAATGGGAAACCCTGCCGGACATCTGCTGCCTGGTATCTGGTGCGCTGCGCCAGGCCCAGGTGATTGCCGAGGGCATGGAAGTGGATGCCGCGCACATGCGCCGTAACCTCGACCTGACCCAGGGCCTGGTGCTGGCCGAAGCGGTGAGCATCGTCCTTGCCCAGCGCCTGGGCCGCGACCACGCCCACCACCTGCTGGAGCAGTGCTGCCAGCGCGCCGTGGCCGAACAGCGCCACCTGCGCACCGTGCTGGGTGAAGAGCCGCAAGTCAGCGCCGAGTTGTCCGCCGAAGAACTCGATCGCTTGCTCGACCCTGCCCATTACCTGGGCCAGGCCCGCGTCTGGGTGGCGCGCGCCGTGTCCGAACATCAACGTTTCACTGCCTGAAGGAGACCGCTGTGGCGCACTTGCAACTGGCCGATGGCGTTTTGAATTACCAGATCGATGGCCCGGAAAACGCCCCGGTGCTGGTCCTGTCCAACTCGCTCGGTACCGACCTGGGCATGTGGGACACGCAGATTCCACTGTGGAGCCAGCACTTGCGCGTGTTGCGCTACGACACCCGTGGCCACGGTGGGTCGCTGGTCACTGAAGGCCCTTACAGCATCGAACAGCTGGGCCGTGACGTGCTGGCCCTGCTCGATGGCCTGGATATCGCCAAGGCGCACTTCGTCGGCCTGTCTATGGGCGGCCTGATCGGCCAGTGGCTGGGCATCAATGCCGGCGAGCGCCTGCACAGCCTGACCCTGTGCAATACCGCCGCCAAGATCGCCAACGACGAGGTGTGGAACACCCGTATCGACACCGTGCTCAAGGGCGGCCAGCAGGCCATGGTCGACCTGCGCGATGCCTCCATCGCCCGCTGGTTCACCCCGGGCTTCGCCCAGGCCCAGCCAGCGCAAGCCCAGCGTATCTGCCAGATGCTGGCGCAAACCAGCCCGCAAGGCTACGCCGGCAACTGCGCCGCGGTGCGCGATGCCGACTACCGCGAGCAGTTGGGCCGCATCCAGGTGCCGGCGCTGATCGTTGCCGGTACCGAGGACGTGGTGACCACTCCGGAGCACGGCCGCTTCATGCAGGCCGGTATCGCGGGTGCCGAGTACGTCGACTTCCCGGCGGCGCACCTGTCCAACGTCGAGATCGGCGAGGCGTTCAGCCGCCGCGTGCTCGACTTCCTGCTGGCTCACTGAGGGATACCGCCATGGACGAGAAACAACGTTACGACGCCGGCATGCAGGTACGCCGCGCAGTGCTTGGCGATGCCCACGTGGACCGCAGCCTGGAGAAGCTCAACGACTTCAACGGCGAGTTCCAGGAGATGATCACCCGCCACGCCTGGGGTGACATCTGGACTCGCCCGGGCCTGCCGCGCCATACCCGTAGCCTGATCACCATCGCCATGCTGATTGGCATGAACCGTAACGACGAGCTGAAGCTGCACCTGCGCGCGGCGGCCAACAACGGCGTGACCCGTGACGAGATCAAGGAAGTGCTGATGCAGAGCGCGATCTATTGCGGCATTCCGGCGGCCAATGCCACCTTCCACATGGCTGAGTCGGTGTGGGATGAGCTGGGCGTGGAGTCGCGTACCTGACCACTACGCGGTCCCTTGTAGGAGCGGCCTTGCGTCGCGATGGGCCGCAAAGCGGCCCCGGCAATATTGGCTGCGAAGCTGAAACCCTGGGGCCGCTTCGCAGCCCTATCGCGACACAAGGCCGCTCCTACATAGAGCGCGCCACCACGGGCCCGGCGTTGGCCTCGACGGCGCGTTTCAGGGCCGGGCACAGGCCGAGCATGAATGCCGCTTCTGCCACCACGAACAACGGCCCGATGATCAATCCGCTGACATCGTCGACAAACGCCGGCTTGCGGCCTTCGTAGTAATGGCCGACGAACTGGATGATCCAGCCCACCACGAACGCCCCCAGCCCGGCACCGAGCCACAGCGCTGTCGTCTGCATCGCCAGCACCTGGCCGACCCACAGGCATAGCCCAAGCAACAACCCCATCACCAGGCCGAAGCGCAGGTCCAGGCGCAGGTAGAACCAGACCGAGGCTGCCGCCGCTGGCAGGGCAGGGGACAGCCACATGCCGGCTACCTCCCAGCCAGGGCGCGACAGCAGGATGGTGACCGCCAGCACGATCATCGGGATGCCGACGAAGTGGGTGGCGATGTTGCGTGGGTCGCGGTGGTAGCTGGCGTATTGGCTCAGGTGGTCGACGAGGGTTTTCATTGTTGTGCCTCCCTGGTTGCCTGATCGAGGTGTATTGCCTGTTCTGGCCTCTTCGCGGGTAAACCCGCTCCCACAGGGGGCACCACAACTCCTGAGGGCTGCGCTGTACCTGTGGGAGCGGGTTCACCCGCGAAAGGGCCGGTACAGGCGACCGATATAGCTCAGGATAGCCCGCCCCTGCCACCATCATCAGCTCAGCGAATGGCAGCAGCCCGCACTGGCATATCCAGCCCCACCAGCGTCTCGATCATCGCTCGCGCCGCCGGCGATAGCCGGTAACCGCTGCGGCTGACCACGCCACAGCGCACGCTCAGCACTTCCAGTGCCGGTGGCAGGTTGCGCCAGTGCAGGCGCACCAGGCGGCCGCTGGCCAGGTCTTCGGCCACGGCTTCCTCGCTGGCGGTGCCGATGGCATCGCTGGCCTGCACCACGCTGCGCAGCACGGCCAGGTGCTCGGTTTGCAGGTGCGGGGTGAAATCGCTGCGCCCGCTCAGGTTGGCCAGGCGCTTGCGCACGCCGGGGGCGAGCAGGGCGCTGGCTAGGGGGTAGCTGAACAGGTCGTTGGTCGACAGGCTGTCCTTGGCCAGCAATGGGTGCCCCGGGCGGCAGAAGAACAGGCCGGGGCGTGGTGAAAGGGGCTCGGTGTGGAAGTTGGGGTCGGCTTCGAACGGGCGGATATCGTCGACGAAAAACTCGATCTGCTCGCGGCGCAGAGCCTGGCCGAGGCGTTCGGCGTTGTCCACCAGCAGCGAGGTGCGGATGCCCGGGTGGCGTTCGAGAAAGTGGCGCAGGGCGTCGGGTACCAGGCGCACAGCCAGCGCCGGGCCGCTGCCGAAATGCAGCTCGCCGGCGTCGAGCTTGGTCATCTGCAGCACTTCGTTGCTCAGCTGCGCGGCACCTTGTACCAGGCGCCGGGCATGCTGCAGCACCACCAGGCCTTCGGGGGTGGGCGGCAGGGCTTTGCTGGCGCGGTCGACCAGTGGGCAGCCGAAGCTGTGTTCCAGGCTCTGGATGGCACGGCTGAAGGCGGGTTGGGTGATGCCCATGGCCTCGGCGGCACGGACGAAGCTGCGGTATTCGGTGAGGGCGATGAAGTAGCGCAGCTGACGGAGGTCCATGTCACGGCTCTGGGGCGGGGATCAGGGGCCTATTCAAGCGGTTGCTGCATATGTCGTCAAAGAAGGTTTATTGATTTGTTTATAGCTTATGGTTATTTGTTGTGGCTTCTGGCCTCTTCGCGGGTAAACCCGCTCCCACAGGTTCACCACAGATTCTGAAACTGTGGTGAACCTGAAGAATTCAGAGGAGATTCAGCGGGTAACTCACGATCAACCGGTTCTCATCGAACGAGTTGGTGCTGAAGTCGCGGCGCATGGTGGAGTTGCGCCACTTCACCGACAGGTCCTTGAAGCTGCCCGACTGCACCACATAGGCTAATTCGGTTTCCCGCGCCCATTCCTTGCCATCGTCCACGCCGCCTGCGGTGACGTTGTCACCCTTTATGTAGCGGTTCATCAGGGTCAGGCCTGGCACGCCGACGGTGGCGAAGTTGAAGTCATGACGCACCTGCCAGGAGCGCTCCTTGGCGTTGTCGAAGCTGGAGTTGTAGCTGTCGTTTGCCAGGGTGCCGCCGCTGGTGCCGTTGACCCGCATCCAGGCGTCGTCGCCGCTGACTTTCTGCAGGCCGACGTAGAAGGTGTGGCCCTGATAGCGCGCCGAGAGCATGGCCGAGGCAGTGCGGTTGTCCAGTTCGCCAGCGCGTTCGGCGCCGTCTTCCTTGCCGATGAAGTAGCCCAGGTTGGCGCCCAGGGTCCAGTCACCCAGGGGTTGGCTGTGCACCAGGTTGAGGTACTGCTGGCGGTAGATGTCCTTGAGCTGGGCATCCCACACGCCGATCATGGTGCGCTTGTCGTTGAAGGTGTACTCGCCGCCGCCAAAGTTGAAACGGTCGGAGGTGAATGCGGCCTTACCGTTCAGCGACATGTCTTCCATGCTGGCGTCGTTGCGCGGGCTGTTGCCGCGGAACTGGCCGGCGTACAGGGTCAGGCCGGCGATTTCCTTCGAGGTCAGCTGGCCGCCGCGGAAGGTCTGCGGCAGCGAGCGGCCATCGTCCGAGCGCAGGATCGGCAGTACCGGCATCCATTCACCCACTTTCAGCTCGGTTTCGGACAGCTTGGCTTTCAGTGCCACGCCCAGGCGGCCGAAGTCATCGGCCGGGCGGCCGTCGTCGTGCACCGGCAGCAGGTGGGTGTTGGTGGTGCCTTTGCCGCCGTCGAGCTTGACCGAGTACAGGCCCAGTACGTCCACGCCGAAACCGACGGTGCCTTGGGTAAAGCCGGAGCGGGCGTCGAGGATGAAGCTCTGCGTCCACTCCTCGGCCTTGGCCTGCGGGTGGGCCGGGTCGACGAAGTTGCGGTTGATGTAGAAGTTGCGCAGGTTGAGGGTGGCCTTGGCGTCCTCCAGGAAACCACCTTGGTCGGCGGCGAACACGGGGAGCGCGCAGGACATGGCCAACAGGCCGGGCAGCAGCTGGCGTGCGGGTTGCAAAGTGCTCATCTGTCGTGGATCTCTTGTTTTTATGGGCGAGCCGGTACGCTGCAGGATGCGGCCTGCAGGTGCGGGTCTTTTGGGATGAACCGGGGCAACGTTGCGTGTGAGGATGGTGCGGGGTAGGGCTGGGGTGAGGCAATTCGCCACAAACGGAAGCGGGCGATAATCGAACGGAATGTTCTGGTTGGTTAATTGTTTTTCCTGTGCTGGCCTCTTCGCGGGCTTGCCCGCTCCCACAGGATCACCACAGCTTTGGAAACTGTGGTGGCCCTGTGGGAGCGGGCAAGCCCGCGAAGAGGCCAGCACAGGCAAAACAAAACAAAAAGCCCACCGCGAGGGTGGGCTTGATGCTTTGACAGCTGCAATCAGCTCTTCGGTGCTTCCACCGCTGCCTGCTGGTTGTTGGCCTGCCCGGTCTGCTCGTACCAGCCACCGCCAAGCGCCTTGTACAGGTTGACCTCGCTGGTCAGCTGCGACAAGCGGTCGCCGATCAGTGCCTGCTGGGCGCTGAACAGGTTGCGCTGGGCGTCGAGGAAGGTCAGGTTGCTGTCGATACCGATGCGATAGCGGCGTTCGGCCAGGCGGTAGTAGTCCTGGTTCGCCTGCACCAGGTCGCGTTGCGCCTGCAGCTGCTCTTCGAAGGTCTTGCGCGCCGCCAGGCCATCGGAGACTTCCTGGAAGGCGGTCTGGATGGTCTTTTCGTACTTGGCGACGTTGATGTCCTTCTGGATCTTCGAGTAGTCCAGGCTGGCCTTCAGGCTGCCGGCGTTGAAGATCGGCAGGTTGATCTGCGGCTGGAACAGCCAGGTGCCCTGGCCGCCCGAGAACAGGTGGCCCATGTCGGGGCTCAGGCTGCCGGCATTGGCGGTCAGGCTGATGCTCGGGAAGAACGCTGCGCGGGCCGCGCCAATGTTGGCGTTGGCGGCCTTGAGCAGGTGCTCGGCTTCCTGGATGTCCGGGCGACGCTGGAGGATGTCCGACGGCAGGCCGGCCGGTACTTCGGCCAGCTGGTCGGCATTGAGCTCCAGAGGCTTGGCCAGGTCGGCGGGAATGC
This sequence comes from Pseudomonas sp. UYEF17, assembly GCF_040546125.1. Taxonomy (NCBI): domain Bacteria; kingdom Pseudomonadati; phylum Pseudomonadota; class Gammaproteobacteria; order Pseudomonadales; family Pseudomonadaceae; genus Pseudomonas; species Pseudomonas sp. UYEF17. The sequence continues at coordinate 219,449 of NZ_JBEPNE010000003.1, read as the reverse complement.
CGGTGCCCAGCAGCACGGTCAGGCTGTTGACGTCCTGGGCAACCAGGCGCTGGTACTGCGAGTACTTGACCCGGGCGCCTTCCACGGCGGTACGCGCCTGGCTGACGTCGAGTGCCGAGGCTACGCCGACTTCGTTGCTGCGACGGGTGAGGTTGTAGCTTTCCTCGTAGGTCTTCAGCGTTTCTTCGGTCAGCTTGAACAGCGCCTGGTCGGCCTGCCAGGTGTAGTAAGCGTTGGCCACGCTGGCCACCAGGCTGATCTGCGTGGAGCGACGCGCCTGCTCGCTGGACAGGTAGGTTTCCAGGGCCTGCTCGGTCAGGCTGCGCACGCGGCCGAACAGGTCCAGCTCATAGGCGCTGACGCCCAGGGTGGCCGAGTACTGGCTGGTGATGCCCGCTTCGCCCGTCTGCGACATGTTCGCCGGTACGCGCTGGCGGCTGCCGCTGCCGGTGGCCGAAACCGCCGGGAACAGGTCGGCACGCTGGATGCGGTACTGCGCACGGTAGGCGTCGATGTTCAACGCGGCAACGCGCAGGTCGCGGTTGTTGACCAGCGATGTCTGGATCAGCTGCTGCAGTGCCGGGTCGTGGAAGAACTGGCGCCAGCCCTGCTCGGCGGCGGCAACTTCCGCCGATTGCGTCGGCGAGTACGCAGGGCCTTGCGGCCACTGCGCAGCCACCGGCGATTCCGGGGTCTTGTAGTCAGGGATCAACGAGCAGCCGCCAAGAATGAAAGCGGTTACTGCCAGGGACAACAAAGACTTGGTCATTGCCCAGCCTCATAACGTGGAGTTTCAGGGGTGACGTCTTTTTCCGGCTCTTTGCTGCCGAACAGTGACGACACTGCGACGAAGAACAGTGGTACCCAGAAGATAGCCAGCACGGTCGCACTGATCATGCCGCCGATCACGCCAGTACCGATGGCATGCTGGCTGCCGGCGCCGGCGCCGCTGGCGATAGTCAACGGTACCACGCCGAGGATGAACGCCAGCGAGGTCATGATGATCGGGCGCAGACGCATGCGGCACGCCTCGATCGCCGCGTCGTACAGGCTGCGGCCTTGCTCGTGCAGTTCCTTGGCGAATTCGACGATCAGGATGGCGTTTTTCGCCGCCAGGCCGATGGTGGTCAACAGGCCGACCAGGAAGTACACGTCGTTGGACAACCCGCGCAGGCTGGTGGCGATCAGGGCACCGATGATACCCAGCGGTACTACCAGTACCACGGCGATCGGGATCGACCAGCTTTCGTACAGGGCTGCCAGGCACAGGAACACGAACAGTACCGAGAGGGCGAACAGTGCCGGCATCTGCGAACCGGAGAGTTTTTCCTCGTAGGACATGCCGGTCCAGGAGAAGCCGATGCCGCTTGGCAGTTCGCCAGCAATGCGCTCGACCTCGGCCATGGCTTCACCGGTACTGTAGCCCGGGGCCGGAGCACCGAGGATTTCCATTGCCTCGACGCCGTTGTAACGCGACAGCTTCGGCGAACCGTAGGTCCATTCGCCCTTGGCGAAGGAGGAGAACGGCACCATTTCGCCGGCGCCATTGCGCACGTACCACTTCTGCAGGTCTTCCGGGCTCATCCGCGCGTTCGGCTCGCCCTGGATGTACACCTTCTTGACCCGGCCACGGTCGATGAAGTCGTTGACGTAGCTGGCACCCAGGGCAATCGACAGGGTGTTGTTGATGTCGGCGATGGTCACGCCCAGGGCGCTGGCACGCTCGTCATCGATGGTCAGCTGGTACTGCGGCTCGTCGTTCAGGCCGTTCGGGCGCACGGCGCTGAGGATCTTGCTCTGCGCGGCCTTGGCCAGGAACTGGTTGCGCGCTTCCATCAGCTTGGCATGGCCGACACCGCCGCGGTCCTGCAGGAACACGTCGAAGCCGGTGGCGTTACCCAGTTCGAGCACCGCAGGCGGGGCAAAGGCGAACACCATCGCATCGCGGAAGGTGAAGAAGTGCTGCTGGGCGCGCTGGGCAAGGGCGAACACGCTGTTTTCCTTGGAGCGCTCATCCCACGGCTTGAGCATGATGAACGCCATACCCGAGCTCTGGCCACGGCCGGCGAAGTTGAAGCCGTTGACGGTGAACACCGAAGCCACGGTGTCGGCCTCTTCGCTGAGCAGGTACTCACGCATCTGGTCGACCACCACCTGGGTGCGCTCGGCACTGGAGCCGGCCGGGGTCTGTACCTGGGCGAACAATACGCCTTGGTCTTCTTCCGGCAGGAACGCGGTAGGGATGCGGGCGAACAGCCAGATCATGCCGACCACGATCAGCGCGTAGGCCAGCAGGAACGGTACCTTGTTGCGCAGGATGGTACCCACGCTGCGCTCGTAGCCGGTTACGCTGCGGTCGAAGTTGCGGTTGAACCAGCCAAAGAAGCCGCGCTTGGCCACATGGTGCTCGCCCTTCTTCAGCGGCTTGAGCATGGTGGCGCACAGGGCCGGGGTGAAGATGAGCGCCACCAGCACCGACAGGCCCATGGCCGAGACGATGGTGATGGAGAACTGCCGGTAGATCACACCCGTGGAGCCGCCGAAGAATGCCATGGGCAGCAGTACCGCCGACAGCACCAGGGCGATACCCACCAGGGCACCCTGGATCTGCTCCATCGAGCGCTTGGTCGCTTCCTTGGGCGGCAAGCCTTCCTCGGACATCACCCGCTCGACGTTCTCCACCACGACGATGGCGTCGTCCACCAGCAGGCCGATGGCCAGGACCATGGCGAACATGGTCAGGGTGTTGATGCTGAAGCCGGCAGCGGCAAGGATGCCGAAGGTACCCAGCAACACAACCGGTACGGTCATGGTGGTGATGATGGTGGCGCGGAAGTTCTGCAGGAACAGGTACATCACCAGGAACACCAGGACCACGGCTTCGATCAGGGTGTGGATAACGCCACTGATCGATTCGGTGACCACCGGGGTGGTGTCATACGGGAATACTGCTTTCACCCCAGGCGGGAAGAACGGTTCCAGGTCGGCGATGGTCTGGCGCAGGGCCTTGGCGGTGTCCAGGGCGTTGGCACCGGTGGCCAGTTTTACTGCCAGGCCGGAGGCCGGCTTGCCGTTGAACTGGGCGCTGACGGCATAGTTTTCACCACCCAGGCCAACCTGGGCGACATCACCCAGACGCACCTGCGAACCGTCGCTGTTGACCTTGAGCAGGATCTTCTCGAACTGCTCGGCAGTCTGCAGGCGGGTCTTGCCGATGATGGTGGCGTTCAGCTGGGTACCCGGCATGGCCGGCAGGCCGCCGAGCTGGCCGGAGGACACCTGCACGTTCTGCGCGGCCACGGCGGTCTTGACGTCGACCGGGGTCAGCTGGAACTTGTTCAGCTTGGCCGGATCGAGCCAGATACGCATGGCGTATTGCGCACCGAACACCTGGAAGTCACCCACACCCGCGGTACGCGAGATCGGGTCCTGCATGTTGGAGACGATGTAGTTGGCCAGGTCGTCCTTGGTCATGCTGCCGTCTTCGGACACCAGGCCGATCACCAGCAGGAAGTTCTTCACTGCCTTGGTGACGCGGATACCTTGCTGCTGCACTTCCTGCGGCAGCAGCGGGGTGGCCAGGTTCAGCTTGTTCTGCACCTGCACCTGCGCGGTGTCTGGGTTGGTGCCCTGCTCGAAGGTGGCGGTAATGGTCATGCTGCCGTCGGAGTTACTTTCCGACGACACATAACGCAGGTTGTCGATACCGTTGAGCTGCTGCTCGATCACCTGTACCACGGTGTCCTGCACGGTTTGCGCCGAGGCGCCCGGGTAGGTCACGGCGATGGCGATGGCCGGCGGCGCGATGCTGGGGTACTGGTTGATCGGCAGCTTCAGGATCGACAAGGCGCCGACCAGCATGATCACCAAGGCGATCACCCAGGCGAAGATCGGGCGATCGATAAAGAACTTCGACATGGTTTACTCCGCTTTGGCGTCTGCTTTCGCCGCGTTGGCCTGAACAGGGCTGGCCGGCTTCTTGACGTTGGTGGCTTCGCTGACCTTGACCTCGACGCCCGGGCGCACGTACTGCAGCCCTTCGGTGATCAGGCGGTCGCCCGGGTTCAGGCCTTCCTCGATCAGCCAGTCGCTGCCCAGGGTACGGTTGGCCTTGAGCTGGCGCAGTTCGACCTTGTTCTCCTGGTTGACCACCAGCGCGGTCGGCGCGCCTTTCAGGTCGCGGGTCACGCCCTGTTGCGGGGCCAGGATGGCGTTGGCGTTGACCCCGGCCTTGAGCCGCGCATGCACGAACATGCCTGGCAGCAGGGTGTGATCGGGGTTGGGGAACAGGGCGCGCAGGGTGACCGAGCCGGTGGTCTCGTCGACCGAGACCTCGGAGAACTCCAGGCGGCCCTCCTGCTTGAACAGGCTGCCGTCTTCCAGCACCAGCTGCACCGAGGCGGCGTTGTCGCCGGCCTTTTGCAACTGGCCGCTTTCCAGGTCACGGCGCAGCTTGAGCAGCTCGGCGGTGGACTGGGTGACGTCGACGTAGATCGGGTCGAGTTGCTGGATGGTGGCCATGGCGTTGGCCTGGCCATTGCTCACCAGTGCACCTTCGGTGAACGAAGAACGGCCGATACGGCCGCTGATCGGTGCCAGGACCTTGGTGTAGCGCAGGTCGATCTGCGCGCTTTTGAGCGAAGCCTCGGCCTGCAATCGTTTGGCATTGGCGTCGTCGTATTCCTGCTTGGAGACAGCCTGTTCGTCGATCAGCTGCTTGTAGCGCTCGGCCAGCGAGCGGGTGGCCTGCAGGTTGGCCTGGGCATTGGCCAGGGTGGCTTCGTACACGGCAGGGTCGATCTGGTACAGCTGCTGGCCTTCCTTGACCTCACTGCCTTCCTTGAACAGGCGCTTGAGGATGATGCCGTTGACCTGCGGGCGCACTTCGGCGACGCGGTAGGCACTGGTACGCCCCGGCAATTCCGAGGTCAGGGTGAAGGCTTGGGGCTGGATGGTCACGACGCCGACCTGAGGAGCCTGCGCCGCTGGCGCTGCTTCTTCTTTCTTACAGCCACTGAGCAGGGTTGCCAGGGCGACGGCGGAAACCAGAGCGGTAACGGCTGGCTTGAATTGCATGAGGATCCTCGGGTCGCTGGAGCTGGGAGACGCTCAAGAGTAATGGAAGAGTCTTGATCTGGAAAAATTGCTATCCGGTGGATAAATAGCTTGCTAAGGAATATACTTACATTCATGGTTGTTTGTAAATACCGCTGGGTTGTACTCGGGTACTGCCACAGCCCTTGATTAGCTCCTCCGCGAGGCACCCTGCAGAGGTGCCCCCGGAGTGTTCCCCGCACGCGCCGCGCGTTCGGGGCAGATGAGGTTTGTACTGCCATGGTCCGTCGAACCAAAGAAGAAGCCCAGGAAACCCGCGCCCAGATCATCGAGGCGGCGGAAAAGGCCTTCTACAAGCGCGGGGTTGCGCGAACCACCCTGGCCGACATCGCCGAACTGGCGGGTGTGACGCGGGGGGCGATCTACTGGCACTTCAACAACAAGGCCGAGTTGGTGCAGGCGCTGCTCGACAGCCTGCATGAAACCCATGACCACCTGGCGCGGGCGAGCGAAAGCGAGGACGAAGTGGACCCGCTTGGCTGCATGCGCAAGCTGTTGCTGCAAGTGTTCAACGAGCTGGTGCTCGATGCCCGAACCCGGCGTATCAATGAAATCCTGCATCACAAGTGCGAGTTCACCGATGACATGTGTGAAATTCGCCAGCAGCGCCAGGGTGCGGTGCTGGATTGCCACAAGGGCATCACCCTGGCGTTGGCCAATGCCGTGCGCCGGGGCCAGTTGCCAGGCGAGCTGGATGTCGAGCGCGCGGCGGTGGCCATGTTTGCCTATGTCGATGGCCTGATCGGGCGCTGGCTGTTGCTGCCTGACAGTGTCGATCTGTTGAAGGATGTCGAAAAATGGGTCGACACCGGGCTGGATATGCTGCGCTTGAGCCCGGCTCTGCGCAAATGACACTTTGTTAAGGATTGTGAGGGAGTGTTACCCCTTTGTGTTAAGGGGGGATTAATGCTTTCGGGTGACCTTGAACAAATCACAGATCCTGTGGGAGCGGCCTTGTGTCGCGATAGGGCTGCGCAGCAGCCCCGGCAATTTGTGCATCACTGCTGAAATCCTGGGGCCGCTTCGCGGCCCTTTCGCGACACAAGGCCGCTCCCACAGAGATCGCGTAGCTTCTAGCGTCCGCGCAGTTGCCGGTCGGGCAATGCAAACGCTGCAAACATTCCCAGCACGGCTACCCCGGCACTCCCCATCAACAGTTGCTGGAACGTCTCCAGCAACCGCCCCTGTGTCACCAGGTCCACTTCTCCGGCCTTCAGGCTCCCCAGCAACGGATTACCCAGCGACTCGAACCCGCCCTGGTGCAGCAGCGCCAGCAGCAGGCTGGACATGCACGCCACCCCCATGGCCCCGCCCAGCGAGCGGAACAGGTTGGTGGTGCTGGTGGCCACGCCGATATCCTTGCTGTCCACCGCGCTTTGCGTGCCTACCAGCGAGGTCGGGAACTGCAGCCCGCACGCGATGCCGGTCAGCAGCATGAACAGTGCACTGAGCAAGGCCGACTGCGGCGGGGTCAGCGCCATGGCGAAAATGGCCAGCGGCATCAGCAGTGCGCCGGCCAGGATCTGCGGCTTGTAGCGCCCGGTCAGGCTGGTCATGCGCCCGCCGGTGAAGGCACCCATGGGCAGCCCCATCACCAGCGGCAGGAGGTGTAGGGCAGCGCTGTCGGCACCGGCGCCGGTGATGCCCTGGTAGCGCAACGGCATGAGCATGGTCAGGGAGATCGACTGGAAACTGGCGAAGAAGATCACGCCCCAGCACAGCACCGCCACGCGGTTGCCGAACAGGCCGAGTGGCAGCAGTGGCTCCGGGCAGCGGCGCTCATGGGCGATGAACAGCACCAGGCCCAGCGCGGCGCAGGCGAACAGCGCCAGCACGGCCGAGTCGGCCCAGGCGTGGCCCTGGCCGACCAGGGTAATGCCCAGCAACAGGCTACCCAGGCCGAGGATCAGCAGCACGGCGCCAAGGTAGTCCACCTGCGCCTCGCGGCGCTGCGCCGGCATGCCGCCGAGGGCGCGGCGGATCGCCCACAGTGCAACCAGCCCCAGCGGCAGGTTGATCCAGAACACCCAGCGCCATGACAGGTATTCGGTCAGCCAGCCGCCCAGCACCGGCCCGGCGACGCTGGCCACCGCATACATGCTGCTGAAATAGCCCTGGTAACGGCCGCGCTCTCGCGGGGGCACGAAGTCGCCGATGATCGCCTGGCTCACCGAGACCATGCCACCGGCGCCAATGCCCTGCAGTACCCGGGCCAGCACCAGTTGCTGCATGTCCTGGGCCAGGGCGCAGGCGATCGAGGCCAGGGTGAACAGGCTGATGCCGGTGAGGATCATCCTGCGCCGCCCGTACAGGTCGCCCAGCTTGCCGTAGATCGGCACGGCCACGGTCATCGCCACCATGTAGCCGGAGATGACCCAGGCCAGCAGGCCGACATCGTTGAACTGCGCCGAGATCGCCGGCAGCGAGACGGCAACGATGGTCTGGTCCAGGGCGCCGAGGAAGATCGCCAGCATCAGGGCGGTGAGCACGTTGCGCAGGGTGGTGGGGGGCAGGGCGGCGGTCACGGGGATACCTTGTTTATCGGTTGAGGCCTCTTCGCGGGCACGCCCGCTCCCACAGGTACACAATGGCCTTCAAGCCCTGAGTTGTACCTGTGGGAGCGGGCGTGCCCGCGAAGGGGCCCCGAAATTGTAACCTGAGTTAGGTAGCTTCCTATGTACTATCTGCATCCCCTATGCAAGATCGGCATTGGCGCATTCATCCAGTGCTGCATGGCTGCGTGATATCGTTGGTATGCCACAGAGGCTGAAAACCGGGGGCTTGCACCAGCTTGGTGCAACATTATGCCGCAGGTTTTCGCGCCGCTGTCTCCCACACCTTTTATTCCTCTGCCTGCATGTCGAGCATGACCGCCCAGATGGCGACGGTTGGAACAGGTCAGGTAGACCCGATTACAGGGGTCGGTAGTTACCGTTCGAATTTCAACTTATTTTGCGGAGTGATCATGCCCAAGGCTTCCCATCAAGATCTGCGTTTTGCCTTCCGCGAGCTGCTCGCTTCAGGTTCCTGTTATCACACTGCATCGGTGTTCGACCCGATGTCGGCACGCATTGCCGCAGACCTGGGCTTCGAGGTCGGCATCCTCGGTGGTTCGGTCGCTTCGTTGCAGGTACTGGCTGCACCGGACTTCGCCCTGATCACCCTCAGCGAGTTCGTCGAGCAGGCCACCCGTATTGGTCGCGTGGCGCAACTGCCGGTGCTGGCTGACGCCGACCACGGCTATGGCAACGCGCTGAATGTCATGCGCACGGTCATCGAACTGGAGCGCGCCGGCGTGGCTGCGCTGACCATCGAGGACACCCTGCTGCCTGCCCAGTTCGGGCGCAAGTCCACCGACCTGATCCCGGTTGAAGAGGGCGTCGGCAAGATCCGTGCGGCGCTGGAGGCGCGGGTCGATTCGTCGTTGTCGATCATTGCCAGGACCAACGCCGGCGTACTCACTACCGAAGAAATCATCGTGCGTACCCAGAGCTACCAGAAGGCCGGAGCCGACGCTATCTGCATGGTTGGGGTGAAGGACTTCGAGCAACTCGAGCAGATTGCCGAGCACCTGACGGTGCCGCTGATGCTGGTGACCTACGGCAACCCGAACCTGCGCGACGACGAGCGCCTGGCACGCCTGGGCGTGCGCATCGTGGTCGATGGTCACGCCGCCTACTTTGCCGCGATCAAGGCCACCTACGATTGCCTGCGGCTGCAGCGCGGCCAGCAGAACAAGTCGGAAAACCTCAGCGCCACCGAACTCTCGCATACCTACACCCAGCCCGAGGACTACATCCGCTGGGCCAAGGAATACATGAGCGTCGAGGAGTGACAGCGCCATCCCTGTAGGAGCGGCCTTGTGCCGCGAAAGGGCTGCGTAGCAGCCCCGACAATATTTGATGTGGCCAAGATCCCGGGACCGCTGCGCGGTCCTTTCGCGACGCAAGGCCGCTCCCACATGGGCCTTACAAGTCCTGATCCCACTCCGGTTCGTCCTTGAACCGCTGCACCAGAAAATCCAGCATGCTGCGCAAGGTCGCCGGCATGTGCTTGCGTGAGGTGTACACCGCATTCAGGTTCAGCTCGCGTGGCCTGGCTTCGGGCAGCAGGCGCACCAGTTCACCCCGGCGCAGGGCCTCCGCGGCCTGGTAGGTCGGCAGCATGGCGATACCTGCGCCGGCCAGCGCCGCCTTCTGCAGTGTCATCGCCTCGTTGGCACTGATGTTCCCCGCCACTGGCACGGCGACTTGCTGGCCGGCCACCTCGAAATGCCACAGGCTGTGGCCGAAGTAGGCATGGGTCAGGCAGTTGTGCCGGCTCAGATCCTCGACCCGTTGCGGCGTGCCGTGCTCGCGCAGGTAGGCCGGTGCCGCACACACTGCCGAGCGGCACACACTCAGGCGCCGGGCGATCAGGTTGGGGTCCAGGTCATTGCTGGTGCGGATGGCCAGGTCGATGCGCTCGTCCACCAGGTTGACCGTGCGATCGAGCATCTGCAGTTCCACCTTCACCCCGGGGTAGCGCCGGACGTAGGCGGCCACTGCATCCACCAGCTGGGCCTGGCCGAACGAGGTGCTGACACTGATGCGCAGCGCGCCCTTGGGCGCGTCATCCGGCTGCTGCACCGCGGCCTGCAGGTCGCCAGCCAGTTCCAGCAATTGCCGGCAGCGGGGCAGGGTTTCCTGGCCGGCGGCTGTGAGGCTGAGCTTGCGTGTGGTGCGCTGCATCAGCCGTGCGCCAACCCAGTCTTCCAGCTCTGCCAGGTAGCGCGACACCACCGGCCGCGACAGTTGCAGATGATCCGCCGCCGCCGACTGGCTGCCCAGGTCGACGACGGTGACGAATACGCGCATGGCGTTGAGACGGTCCATGATTTGCCCGGTTTCAGAAACAAACTATGTTCGAGCATCGCATTTTTTGTCACGGATTGGGCAACTAAGCTGTTGGGCATTGTTCATCTGACGGGCGTTTGCGATGTCTCTTTTCACTCCTCTGCGTGGCCTGCTGCTGGCCTGTGTGACCCTGGCCGGCCCGGCGCTGGCTGCCGACCCCTTGCGGCTGGAGGTATACAACCCCGGGCATGAGGCGATCTTCCCGGTCAGTTCGGTGATCGTCAGCGGCGAGCACGACGCCATCCTCGTCGATGCGCAGTTCGGCAAGGCCCAGGCCGAGCAGCTGGTGCAGCGCCTGCGGGCAGGCGGCAAGCAGCTGACCAGCATCTACATCAGCCATGGCGACCCGGACTACTACTTCGGCCTGGATACCCTGACCCAGGCCTTCCCCGAGGCCAAGGTGCTGGCGTCGGCCGCCACGGTTGCCCATATCCGCCAGACCATGGATGCCAAGCTGGCCTACTGGGGCCCGCAGATGGGCGCGGACAAGCCGGCGCGACTGGTGCTGCCGCAGGTGCTCGAAGGCAACCGCCTGACGCTGGAAGGGCAGGCCCTCGAAGTGGTCGGCCTCGACGGCCCGCAACCTGACCGCAGTTTTGTGTGGATCCCGTCGATCAAGGCGGTGGTCGGTGGCGTGGTGGTGTCGGAGAACATTCATGTATGGATGGCCGACACGCAAACGGCCAAGTCCCACGCCGACTGGCTCGGCACCCTGGCGCACATCGAAGCGCTGGCGCCGCGCACGGTCATCCCCGGACATTACCTGGAAGACAGCAGCCGATCGCTGCAGGCCGTGCGTTTCACGGCGAACTACATTCGTGATTTCGATGCCGAGACCGCCAAGGCGAAAGACGCCGGTGCGTTGATCGCGGCGATGAAGCGACGTTACCCAGGGCTGGCCGATGAAGGCTCGCTGGAGCTGGGGGCCAAGGTCGCCAAGGGCGAGATGAAGTGGTAATTCCGTTCAACTGATGGAGAGTATCCCATGAGCAAGATTGCAATCATCGGTGCCACTGGCCGCGCTGGCAGCCAGTTGCTGGAAGAGGCCCTGCGCCGTGGCCACAGTGTGCTGGCCATCGCCCGCGACCCGTCGCGGTTGCAGGGGCGGGACGGGGTGACGGTCAAGGCGCTGGATGCCAAGGACAGCGCGGCCCTGCAAGCGGCGGTCGCGGGTGTGGATGCGGTGCTGAGTGCGGCGCATTTCTCGACCATCGAGCCACACGCCATCATCGAGCCGGTCAAGCGGGCCGGGGTCAAGCGCCTGCTGGTGGTAGGTGGGGCCGGTAGCCTGTTGCTGCCGTCTGGGCATCGGGTGATCGACAGCCCGGACTTCCCCGAGGCATACAAGGCCGAGGCCACTGCCGGGGTGCGTTTTCTGGAAGCGTTGCAACGGGAGCCGAACCTGGACTGGACCTTCCTGTCGCCGTCGGCGGAGTTCATTGAAGGTGAGCGCAGCGGGCATTACAAGCTGGGCAAGGATCATCTGTTGATCGGCGCGGATGGCAAGAGCTGGATCACCTTTGCCGATTACGCGATTGCCATGCTCGACGAACTGGAAAAGCCGCAACATTCGCGGCAGCGGTTCACGGTCGGCTATTGAGTCGCCTGCTTCGTTGGCATGAATGTATCTGGTGCAGGCAGTTCGCCTGTAGGAGCGGCCTTGTGTCGCGAAAGGGTCGCGCAGCGACCCCAGGATATCCGCCACAGTGCAATATCGCCGGGGCTGCTGCGCAGCCCTTTCGCGACACAAGGCCGCTCCTACAAGGGCTTGTGCACATCGGCGAATAGGGAAAACGGGCCTTAGAAGCTGGCCTGTCCCTCCAGCCAATCCAACAACTCCACCAGCCCCGGCGGCAAGCTCTTGGCCTGGCTCACCAGGTAATACCCCTTGCCGGTCATCACTTTCAGCGCAAACGGCATGCACAACCGCCCCCCGCGCAAGTCATCGCCGATCAGCGACCAGTCGCCGATGGCCACGCCGGTGCCCTGCGAGGCCATGGCCATCGCCATGTCCAGCGTCTCGAAATGCTGCTTCGGCCCTTGAGTGCCCAGCGTCACCCCGGCTGCCTGCAGCCATAACCGCCAGTCATGCTCATCCCGCGACGGGTGCAGCAGCATGTGTAGCGCCAGGTCCTCGACCTTCTGCAACGGTACCGGCCCTTGGCGCAATGACGGCGCGCACACCGGCGTCAGCTGCTCATCGAACAGCTTGCGCACGCGCAGCCCATGGTTCGGCGCATCGCCATACACCACCGCCGCATCGAAACCCTCGCGGCGAAAGTCCACTCCATGTTGCACCGTAGTGGTCAGCTCTACAGGCACATCCGGGCGTAGCGCCTGCCATTCCATCAGGCGTGGCAGCAGCCAGCGCATCACGCAGGTCGGTGCCTTGAGCTGCAAGGTAGTGCTGCGCCCACCCACCTCGCGCACCCCTTGTTCGATCAGCGCGAACACCTGCTGCACCCTTGGCAGCCAGTCCTGGCCTTCACGGGTCAGGCTCAGCCCACGGGCCTGGCGCTGGAACAAGGCATAACCCAGATGCTCTTCGAGGGCCGCGATCTGTCGGCTGACGGCGCCCTGGGTGATATGCAACTGCTGCCCGGCACGGGTGAAATTGCAGTGCTGGGCGGTGACCAGGAAGGTATGCAGGGCGGGCAGGGGCGGGAGGCGTTTCATTGTGCTGAGCCATGATTGCAGGACATGGCTAGTATGTGTTTTTTTGCATTGTGGCGATAGCCGTGGCTGGGTCCAATAAGGGCATAACCCAACCAAGATTCATGGTGAAACCCGATGGCAACCTGCGGCGAAGTACTGGTAAAACTCCTTGAAGGCTATGGCGTTGACCATGTCTTCGGCATTCCTGGTGTACACACCGTGGAGCTCTACCGCGGCCTGGCGGGCTCGTCCATCCGCCATGTCACCCCGCGCCACGAGCAGGGTGCCGGGTTCATGGCCGACGGCTATGCGCGGACCCGCGGCAAACCGGGGGTGTGCTTCATCATCACCGGCCCGGGCATGACCAACATCACCACCGCCATGGGCCAGGCCTATGCCGACTCGATCCCGATGTTGGTGATTTCCAGCGTGCAGGCCCGCGACCAGCTGGGCGGTGGCCGCGGCAAGCTGCACGAGTTGCCCAACCAGGCAGCGCTGGTGTCGGGTGTGGCGGCGTTTTCCCACACCCTGATGAGTGCCGATGACCTGCCGCAGGTGCTGGCCCGGGCATTCGCCGTGTTCGAAGGCGCCCGGCCGCGCCCGGTGCATATCGAGATCCCGCTCGACGTGCTGGTCGAACCGGCCGACCACCTGCTGCCGGGGCGCGTGGTACGCAGCAGCCGGGCGGGGGCAGCGCCGCAGGCCGTGGCGCAGATGGCCGAGCGCCTGGCCAATGCACAGCGGCCATTGATCCTGGCCGGGGGCGGCGCATTGGCCGCGGGCGCTGCGCTGGCGCGCCTGGCCGAACACCTGCAGGCGCCGGTGGCGCTGACCATCAATGCCAAGGGGCTGCTGCCGGCCAGCCACCCGCTGCAGATTGGCTCGACCCAGTCACTGCCAGCCACCCGGGCGCTGGTGGCCGAGGCCGATGTGGTGCTGGCGATCGGCACCGAACTGGCCGAAACCGACTATGACGTCACCTTCAAAGGTGGATTCGAGATCCCGGGCAGCCTGTTGCGCATCGACATCGACCCGGACCAGACCGTGCGCAATTACCTGCCGGCGCTGTCGCTGGTGGCCGATGCCGAACTGGCCGCCGAGGCGCTGCTCGGTGCCTTGCAGGCGCTGCCGCAACCCGTGCGTGAAAGCACGTGGGGCGCGGCCCGGGTGGCCAAGCTGCGCCAGGCACTGGCGGCAGGTTGGGACCAGCCGACCCTGAGCCAGACGCGCTTGCTGAACGCAATTCTCGAGCGCCTGCCCAATGCCATTCTGGTGGGCGATTCGACCCAACCGGTGTACACCGGCAACCTGACCCTGGACATGGACCAGCCACGCCGTTGGTTCAATGCCTCGACCGGCTACGGCACCTTGGGTTATGCATTGCCGGCGGCCATGGGCGCCTGGCTGGGCAGCGCGGAGCAGGTCGGTGAGCGTGCGCCTGCGGTGTGCCTGATTGGTGATGGCGGTTTGCAGTTCACCTTGCCGGAGCTGGCAAGCGCGGTGGAAGCGCAGGTGCCGCTGATCGTGCTGCTGTGGAATAACCAGGGGTACGAGGAAATCAAGAAGTACATGGTCAACCGGGCGATCGAGCCAGTCGGGGTGGATATCCATACGCCAGACTTCATCGGTGTGGCGCGGGCCTTGGGCGCGGCGGCGGAGCAGGTGGCAGAAGTGGCTCAGCTGCAGGTGGCGTTGGGGCAGGCAGTGGAGCGCAAGGGGCCGACCTTGATCCAGGTTGACCAGAATCAGTGGCAGGGGGCTGTGTTGGGTTGAAGTGAAGCTATTGCCTGTACCGGCCCTTTCGCGGGTGAACCCGCTCCCACAGGTACTGCACAGTTTTCAGAATCTGTGCAAAACCTGTGGGAGCGGGTTTACCCGCGAAAGGGCCGGCACAGGCAAAGCCAAACTCAGCCAGCAGTCGCCCGCAACCTCGCCACATCACGAATCGGCGGCGCGCCATACAGCCGGCTGTATTCACGGCTGAACTGTGACGGGCTTTCATACCCCACCCGGTAGGCCGCCACCGCCGCCTCGAGCCCGTCATTCAGCATCAAGCGCCGCGCCTCCTGCAGGCGCAGTTGCTTCTGATACTGCAACGGGCTCATCGACGTCACGGCCTTGAACCGGTGGTGCAAGGTCGAGGTGCTGAGGTTGACCTCCCGCGCCAGGTCCTCGATGCGCAAAGGCAGTTGGTAGTTCTGGTTGAGCCAGGTAATGGCCTGGCAAACCCGGTGGGTCTGGCTGTTGGCCAAGGCGATTTCGTACAACCGATAGCCCTGCGGCCCGCGCAGCAGGCGGTACAGGATCTCCCGACGGAACAGCGGCGCGAGCATCGCGATGTCGCGAGGGGTGTCCAGCAGGCGTATCAGCCGCAGCAAGGCGTCGAGCAACGCGGCATCGGTTCTTTCCACATACAAGCCACGACCGGAAGGCCGGTTGGGCACCAGCATCGGCCCGCTTTCGGCGATCAGCTGGCTGATTTCGGCCGGGTCCAGGTCCATGCGCAGGCCAAGGCTCGGGTGCTCGGGGCTGGCGTCGAGCTTTACGCCGCTAAGCGGCAAGGTTACCGAGACCACCATGTAGTGCAGCGGGTCGTAGGCGTACTGCTCGTCACCCAGGAACAGGCTTTTGCTGCCCTGGGCGAGGATGCACAGCGCGGGTTGCGCCAGGGTCGGTACCGAGCGCACGTTTTCGGTGTAGCGCACCAGGTACAGGTCATCGATGGCCGATGCCGGGCCGTGGGGCTCCCCGGCGTGGCGGCGGATCAGCTCGGCCAGCTCCTGGCGTTGCAGTTCCAGGCTAGGGTCGATGGACGTGGCGGTGGTCATGATGGCTTTCCTCTGCTGACCGACGCAGCATAGGTTTGGGCAATGGCGGGCGCTAGTCAAAAGCTGCACGCCGATTGCCTGATCCTGCCGCGCTGCAGGATCAGGCAATCGGCGAGCAGTAATGGCCTAACGCGTCGCGCGGGTGAGGCCCTAACCTTGGCAGCCTGGCTTTTCCGTCCGCCTGCTTCAAGGAGATTGTGCAATGACCCCGACACAACCGGTCACCCACCTTGCTTTCATCCGTGCCAGCAGCGGGCGCTCGGCGGAGCTGGGCGCGCGCCTGCGTGACCTGCTCGAGCCCTCGTTGCGGGCACCGGGCTGCCTGAGTTTCACGGTGCAGCGTTCGCAGGCTGATGCCGATTTATGGTTGCTCAGTGGCAGCTGGCAAGACCAGCAGGCGATGACTGGCTACTTTGCTTCGCCGACGCTGGAAGCGTTTGGTGAGTTGGTGCAAGAACAGGTGGTCAGCAGCCTGGATCTGCATACCTTTGATTGAGGTATTGCCTGTTCTGGCCTCATCGCCGGCAAGCCAGCTCCCACAGGGGCATCACAGGTCTTGAGGGCGGTGCAGTACCTGTGGGAGCTGGCTTGCCGGCGATAGGGCCGGTACAGGTGAATAGGGTAAGATGCTGCCCTTGATCAACCAGGTAGATAGCAACATGGCACGTAGAGAATTCCCGCATTTCGAAGCGGTTTCGGCGATGGTCCCGGTGGAAGGTGGCGGCTACAACGCGGCCATCGCGGTCAAGGCCCTGGGCATGGGCGGCGCGCCGCGCTTTCACAAGATTCTCGACGGCCAGGTGTTCAAGGGCGCCGTGGCCGCCGATGAAGCGGCCACGGCCGAGCTGCAACGCCTGCAGGGCGTCAGCGAAGAGGGTGAGCTGATCTGGTGATCAGGCCGGCGGGCGGGCCATCTTGAACAGGTTGCCCAGCTCGAAATAGTCTGCCGGGCCACCGCCACGCAGGATCGGCTCGGCAGCAGCGGTATCGTAGATACCGTTCTTCAACAGGTGCTCGGCAATGTGCACCGCCACCACTTCACCCAGGATCAGCCAGCTGGGCACCAGTTCCTGGTCGGCCCGCTTGAGCTGGACAATCTGGCTGACCTTGCACTCGAAGGCCACCGGGGTTTCGCCGACACGCGGCACGTTGACGATGCTCGACGGCTTGGCGGTGAGGCCGCTCAGTTCGAATTCGTTTATCTCGGCGGCAACCGGTGCGCAGCTCTGGTTCATCTGCTCGGCCAACGGGCGGGTTGCCAGGTTCCAGACGAACTCGCCGGTCTGCTCGATGTTGTTCAGGCTGTCTTTGCGCCCGACGCTGCAGAAACCGATGATTGGCGGAATGTAGTTGAAGGCGTTGAAGAAGCTGTAGGGTGCCAGGTTCAGGCGGCCTTCGCGGTCCTGTGAGGAGATCCAGCCGATAGGGCGGGGGCCGACGATGGCGTTGAACGGGTCGTGGGGCAGGCCGTGGCCTTTTGCGGGTTCGTAGTAATACATCTGTGCTGGGCTTGCTGGCCCTACCTCCTGGTGGACAAGACGCCTAGTGTGCCAAGCCTGTGCCCGCCTGCAAATGATCAAGCCCGGCCGAAGCCGGGCTGGGTGCTCGCATCAGGGATCAGCTGATGCGGTGGGCGTTGGTGCGATCGAAGCCATCTTCGGCGAAACGTTGGCCACCAGTGCGGTCGAAGCCGTCTTCAGCGAAGCGCTGGCCACCGGTGCGGTCGAAGCCGTCTTCGGCGAAGCGCTGGCCACCGGTGCGGTCGAAGCCGTCTTCGGCGAAGCGCTGGCCACCGGTGCGGTCGAAGCCGTCTTCGGCGAAACGCTGGCCACCGGTGCGGTCGAAGCCGTCTTCGGCGAAACGCTGGCCGCCAGTGCGGTCGAAGCCATCTTCAGCGTAGGCAGCGGATTGGCTCTGGGTCGCTGCGAAGGTGTGGGCGTTGGTGCGGTTGAAGCCATCTTCGGCGAAGGCGCCAGCAGCGAAAACCGAGAGGGCCAGGGTGAGGATCAGTTTGTTTTTCATGGTCGTTGCTCCAGGGGTTCTTGAGGTTGTTTTGTTTCTATGGGTTTAATCCTACGCCGATTAACTTGATTAAAAAGCGCAAATAATAGCGCTTAAAAATCGAATAATTAGATATATATTGGCGCGCATCTTGGGCTCTGGCAGCGGTTCTGGCTCAGGATGTGTCCGCGGATGCGCCGACGTTCTGCCAGCCATTGCAGCTTGAGGGGGTGGAATTAATGGGGCGTTAAGGATGAAAAATCTGTCATTGAAGGCTGCTCAACGCATTTTTCATACATCACCAACCGATTTTTCAAATGCTGCTCAGCACCATCGCCGCACCTCAAACCGGAGCGGCACAACAATGAACAAACTTCCGCAAATCACCTTGGCCTTCTGGGTCATGAAGATCTGCGCTACCACCCTTGGCGAAACGGCGGGTGATTTGCTGTCGATGACCCTGGACATCGGCTATGCCCTCAGCTCGCTGCTGCTGATCAGCGTGTTCCTGCTGACCTTGCTCGGCCAGCTGTACTCGCGCCGCTACCACCCGATGCTGTACTGGCTGGTGATCCTCTCCACCAGCACCGCCGGCACCACCATGTCCGACTTCATGGACCGCACCCTGGGCCTGGGCTACGCCGCGGGTTCGGCCATCCTCATCGGCATCCTGCTGCTGACCTTCCTGGTATGGCGCCTGAGCGGCAACCCGCTGGATGTCACCCGCATAAAGAACCGCACGGGCGAATTGTTCTACTGGGTGGCGATCCTGTTTTCCAACACCCTCGGCACGGCGCTGGGCGATTACCTGGCCGATGACTCGGGGCTCGGTTTTGCCGGTGGCGCACTGTTGATCGGCAGTGCCATCGCCTTGGTAGTCGTGGCCCGCTGCTGGACACGCATTCCTGGCGTGGTGTTGTTCTGGGTTGCGTTCGTGCTTACCCGCCCGTTCGGCGCCACCTTGGGCGACTTCCTTACCAAGCCCCACGAGAAGGGCGGCCTGGACTTCGGCACGGTCGGCTCTTCGGCGGTGCTGGGCGGGGTGTTGCTGGTACTGGTGCTGATGGCCACCTGGTACCAGCGCCGTGAGCCGCGTCAGGCGTTGGAGATGTCCTGAGTGTTGATGCGGTAGCGGGTACTGCGGCCCCCGCCAGGCAGGCGAACCAGGCAGGCCTTGTCGAGCAGATCGGACAGGTGGCGGGTCGCAGTGGCCTTTGATACCTTCGCCACCGCCTGGTATTGCGCTGCGTTGATGCCTTCCTCGAATCCTCGGGGGCCGCCATCGAGCAACCTGTTGAGCACCTTTACCTGTTCGGGCAGCAAACCATCTGAGCGATGTGCTTGCCAGAACCTGGCCTTGGCCAGTTTCCGGTCGATATTGGCCAGGGCCTGTTCCAGGCTGCGCAGCAGGGTAGAAAGAAACCAGGATAGCCAGCGGGTGATATCCAGGTCGCCTTTCTGGCTGTTCTCCAGCACTTGGTAATAGCCGGCCCTGTCTTCGAGGATGCTGGCAGACATGGCATAGAAACGAATGGCCTGTCGCTCACCTTGCGCCAGCGCCAGGTCGGTGATTGCCCGAGTCAGACGGCCATTGCCATCGTCGAACGGATGCAGGGTGACGAACCAGAAGTGGGCGATGCCGGCACGTAGCAGTGGGTCCAGGCTGGTGGAATCGCGACTGTTGGCAAACCAGTCGAGAAACTCGTTGAGTCGGGCTTCCAGGCCATCGCGCGGTGGTGCTTCGAAATGCACGGTAGGCTTGTCTAGCCGGCCGGAGATCACCTGCATGGGCATTTCATCACGCAACTGGCCGACCAGTATCGCTTTGCTCAAGGCGCCTTGTGCCAGTGGGAACAGCCACTGGTGCCAGGTGTACAGGCGCTGCAGGGTCAGCGGTCGGTCATACCCTTGCGTTGCATCCAGCATCAGCTCCGCCAGCCCTTCACTGCGGGCATTGGTAGGTCCATGCTCCTCGATGCCCAGCCGGCGAGCGAGGGAAGAGCGGACAGAACCCACGTTCAACTGCTCACCTTCGATTGCCGAAGAGGTGACGATGTTTTGCAGCAGCGTATCGAGGATGTTCTGGCACTCGCTGAGTGCATCGACGCTGCCGATCTTGCCCAGCAGGCGTCCTTGCATGTCGATGCAATTGCGTAGCATTGGGGCGATGGCTTCGTTTTGCCAGGTGAAGCGTGGCCAGGCAGGTTGCTGCCAGATCCATAAGGGGCTATTCATGATCCGTCCCATGAGCCGAATGAGCCGGCTATTCGGCTCACCTTGTGAGCCGAATAATAGCGCTATTCGGCTCATCCTGTGAGCCGAATAAGGCCCGTCAATCGGCTCACAGGCTGCCGCGTATCACAAAAAAAGGGCGCCCCATGCACTGGAGCGCCCCTTTTCAGTACTGCCAGGCCAGCATCACTCAGTGGTAATCCGCGAGTGCTGCTTGGTGTCCTTCATGGTCGCGTAAACCAGCAGCGAGCAGGCGATGCAGGCGGTGACGTACCAGTAGAAGCCACTCTCCATGCCGGCGCTCTTGAACCACAGGGCCACGTACTCGGCGGTGCCGCCGAAGATCGACACCGTCAGGGCGTACGGCAGGCCCACGCCCAGGGCGCGGATTTCGGTTGGGAACAGCTCGGCTTTGACCACGGCGTTGATCGAGGTGTAGCCGCTGACGATGATCAGCGCCGCCATGATCAGGAAGAACGCGCCCCACCAGGTCTGGATGGTGTGCAGGGTGCTGAGGATCGGTACGGTGAACAGGGTGCCGAGTACACCGAAGGCGATCAGGATCGGGCGTCGACCGATCTTGTCGGACAGGCCGCCGATCACCGGCTGCAGGCACATGAACAGGAACAGCGTCGCGGCCGAGATGGTGGTCGAGTCGCTGATGCTCATGCCCACGGTGTTGACCAGGTACTTCTGCATGTAGGTGGTGTAGGTGTAGAAGGCCAGGGTGCCGCCCATGGTCAGGCCGACCACGGTCATCAGCTCCTTGGGGTGGCGCAGCAGGGTGCGCATCAGGCTTTCCTTGGCCTTTTCCTTCTTGGTGAAGGAGGCGGTTTCTTCCATGCCGCGACGCAGGTACAGGGCCACCACGGCGCACAGCGCACCGATCACGAACGGTACGCGCCAGCCCCAGGCATACAGCTGCTCGGTGGTCAGGGTCTGTTGCAGGACGATCAGTACCGCCAGGGCGATGAGCTGGCCGGAGATCAGGGTGACGTACTGGAAGCTGGAGAAGAAGCCACGGCGGTCCTTGCTGGCCATCTCGCTGAGGTAGGTGGCCGAGGTGCCGTATTCACCACCCACCGACAGGCCCTGCATCAGGCGTGCAATGACCAGCAGGATGGGGGCGGCGACGCCGATGGTTTCGTAGCCCGGGGTCAGGGCGATGACCAGCGAGCCGGCGCACATCAGCAGCACCGAGGCCATCAATGCGGCCTTGCGGCCTTTGCGGTCGGCGTACAGGCCCATCAGCCAGCCACCGATCGGGCGCATGAGGAAGCCCACGGCGAAGATCGCGGCGGTATTGAGCAATTGTGCGGTGGAATCGCCGGCTGGGAAGAAGGCCTTGGCGAAGTACAGCGAGAATGCGGCGTAGACGTACCAGTCGTACCATTCGACCATGTTGCCGATGGACCCGCTGAAGATCGACTTCAGGCGGCTGGCGGTGGTTTTTTCTGTGGCAGGCGCGGTGGCCGCCCCGGCTGGCAGGGAGGTGGCATTATCCATCAGGGATACCTTCTCGTTGTTTTTGTGGAGCGCGCCGTGGCGCAGCTTGCCAAGGCAATTGCAGAAGGTGTGCCAAATGGGTGCGTTGGGCTTCAAATGGGGGCGCTGCGCGCCCCTTCGCGGGCACGCCCGCTCCCACAGGGACCGCGTGACGTCTGACTCTTCGCGTTTCCCTGTGGGAGCGGGCGTGCCCGCGAAGGGCTGCAACGCAGCCCCAAAAGAATCCAGCTAATGAGCGGTTATTTGCTTAGTGACCGAGCGCGATAGGCGGATTTCCGCTCATTCCCGCCCAATGAAGTCCTCGCGCACCAACCCATGCCGCTGCATCTTCTCGTTCAGCGTGCGCCGCGGCAGCTGCAACATTTCCATCACTGCATTGATCGCGCCCCCGTGCTGGCGCAGCGCCGCGCGCAGGCATTGCGCCTCGAACGCTTCCATCTGCTCGCTCAGCGACTGCCCGGCAGGCGCCACCTCGATGTTCGGTGAGCCCAGCCCCAATGCATGGCGTTCCGCCGCGTTAGCCAGTTCACGCACGTTGCCCGGCCAGTCGTGTGACAGCAGCTGCGCCAGTTGCGCACCCGACAGTGGTGGGGCTGCGCGGCCAAGCTTTTCGCCGGCGGCACGGGCAAAGTGCTCGAACAGCAGTGGAATGTCCTCAC
The DNA here is from genome assembly GCF_040546125.1 of Pseudomonas sp. UYEF17. Classification (NCBI taxonomy): domain Bacteria; kingdom Pseudomonadati; phylum Pseudomonadota; class Gammaproteobacteria; order Pseudomonadales; family Pseudomonadaceae; genus Pseudomonas; species Pseudomonas sp. UYEF17. Next base: position 197,558 of record NZ_JBEPNE010000003.1, on the reverse strand, counting down.
GCCGTTCACGCAATGGCGCCAGGCGCAGCTCGGCCACGTTCAGGCGATAGGCAAGGTCTTCGCGGAAGCGCCCGGCGCGGGCTTCTTCGAGCAGGTCGGGCTTGGTCGCGGCAATGATGCGCAGGTCGACGCTGATGCTCTGGTTGGCCCCCAGGCGCTCCAGCTTCTGTTCCTGGATCACCCGCAGCAGCTTGGCCTGTTGGGCCAGTGGCATGCTTTCGATTTCGTCGAGGAACACCGTGCCGCCGTTGGCGTACTCCAGCTTGCCGATGCGCTTGCCCTGGGCGCCGGTGAAGGCGCCGCTTTCATGGCCGAACAGCTCGGCCTCGAACAGCGACTCGGGGATGGCTGCACAGTTGAGGGCGACGAACGGCTTGCCGGCGCGCGGGCCAAAATCGTGCAGGCAGCGCGCCACGCGCTCCTTGCCACTGCCGGTTTCGCCGCGGATCAGCACATTGACCGGCAGGCAGGCCAGGTCCAGCACTTGCCGGCGCAGCTGTTGCAGGCCTTGGGACATGCCAAGCAGCGTGCCTTCCAGGCGTGACTTTAGGTCGGCCTGCTCGTGCAGCCGGCGGTTTTCCAGGACCAGCTGGCGCTTTTCCAGGGCCCGGCGCAGGCTGCCCAGCAGGTGCTGCGGGGTAAAGGGTTTTTCCAGGAAGTCGTAGGCCCCGCTGCGCATGGCTTCCACTGCCATGGGCACATCGCCGTGGCTGGTCAGCAGGATCACCGGCAAGTCGGGGTCGTCCGTCTGCAGGCGTTCGAGCAATTGCAGGCCATCCATGCCCGGCATGCGTACATCGCTGATGATTACCCCGGGAAAGTGCCGTGGCAGGTGTGCCACGCATTCTTCGGCGCGGGCGAACAGTTGCACGCTGAAGCCGGACAGGCTCAGCCATTGCTCGACCGCGGTGCGGATACTGGCTTCATCATCGACGACGATCACTGAATTCAACATACAGGCTCCAGGTCACGGGGCAGGGTAAGGCTCAGGCGCGCGCCGCCAGGCAGGTTTTCGGCCTGTAGCTGGCCACCGGCCTCGTGGACGATGCCGTAGGAAATGGCCAGGCCCAGCCCCAGGCCTTCGCCCACCGGCTTGGTGGTGAAGAACGGGTCGAAGACCTTGGCCAGGTCGGCCTCGGCAATGCCGCCACCCGAATCCAGCACGCTCAGGCGCCACAGCTCGCCGTCGGGCTCGATGCGGATCTCCAGGCGTTTGTAGCGCTTGTCGGCCATGGCGTCGAGGGCATTGCGCAGCAGGTTGATCAGCACCTGCTCCAGGCGAATGGCATCGCCGCGCACCCAGGCCGGGCGCGCCAGGTACAGGGCTACTTCCACTTCTTCGCTGCGAATGCGTGCTTCCAGCAGGTGCAGGGCCTGGTCGACCACCGTGGCCAGGTCGAGGCGCTCGCGCAGGCCGACCGGGCTGTTGCGGGCGAAGGTTTTCAGGTGGCTGGTGAGCGCGGCCATGCGTGTGAGCATCTGCTCCAGCGGCTCCAGTGCCTGGCGTGCTTCGTCATGTCGGCCATGGTCGAGCAGCAGGCGCAGGGTCTCCAGCTGCATGCGCTGGGTGGTCAGCGGCTGGTTGATTTCATGGGCCATGGCTGCCGACATCTGCCCCAGCGCCGCCAGCTTGGCCGATTGCACCAGCCCCTCCTGGGCGGTGCGCAGCTCACGGGTGCGCTCCTCGACCTGGCGCTTGAGCTCCTCCCGGCTGCGCTGGCGCAGGCGGGCCAGGCGCAGGCGCTGGCTGACGAACAGCGCAGCGAACACCAGGCTCAGCCAAACGGCGGCGGCGCCGAGGGCGGCATTGCGACCGTCGGCGGCCACCTGCGGCTTGCGCAGCAGGTGCAAGGTCCAGTTTTCACCCTCCAGTGGCAGGCTTTCCCACAGGTACTCGGCGCTGCCCTCCGGGCCTTGCACCCGGCTGAGGGTGCTGTTGTCGGCAAAGCGGGTCAGCACCTGGTGCTGCAGCGGCACCAGCGGTTGCTTGTCGTACTGACGGGTTTCGGCCAGTTCGGCACGGTCGGCACCACTGAGTGGCTGCAGTTCGCGGTAGCGCCAGCCGTCCTGGTTGGCGATGAAGGTGATGCCGCGGGCATCGCTGACCAGCAGGATGTCGCTGCCCTGGCGCCACTCGCGCTCCAGCTCGGGGAACTCCAGCTTCACCACCATGGCGCCGAGGAAGCGGCCATGCTCGTCGTTCACCGCGCTGGCGAGGAAGTAGCCCGGCACGCCACTGGTCACGCCCACGGCGTAGAAGCGGCCACTACCTTGGCTGCGGGTCTGCTTGAAGTAGGGGCGGAAACCGTAGTTGGAGCCCACGTAGCTGCTGGGCAAACGCCAGTTGCTGGCGGCGATGGCCAGGCCGGTGCGGTCGAGCAGTTCGAGGGTGGAGGAGTTGGCGGCGCCATTGATGCGTTCGAGCTTGCGGTTCAGGGCGTCCTGCACCGCTTCGCTGACCGGGCCACGCAGGGCGGCGATCAGCTCCGGGTCCAGTGCCAGCACGGCGGGCAGGGCGCGGTAGCGGTCGATCAGCGTGTGCAGGGCATTGGCGTACAGGCCCAACTGCTGGCTGGCACGCTGGGCGTCGGCTTCCATGGCCTGGCGCTTGGCCTGGTGCATGGCCCAGCCGGCGCTGAGGGCGGTGCCCAGCACGATCAGCAGGGTGATCAGCCCCAGACGCAGGGCGCGAACGGAAAAGGGCATGGGGCGGATCCGGATGAATGGGATATCAGGGCCGGCCTCTTCGCGGGTAAACCCGCTCCCACAGGTATCGCGCAGGCCATCTGCTTGCGGAGTACCTGTGGGAGCGGGTTTACCCGCGAAGGGGCCGGTACAGGCAAACCTGTCAGTTACAGCAGTTCAAAGCTCTGCTGCTGCACCGCCTGGGAATCCAGCCCGACCTGGACATTGAATTCCCCTGGCTCGGCAACCCGTTGCAGTTGGCCATTGTAGAACTTCAGGTCTTCTTCGCTGATGCGGAAGCTCAACGTGCGCGACTCGCCAGGCTTGAGCATCAGCTTCTGGAAGTTCTTCAGTTCCTTCACCGGGCGGCTCATCGATGCCGATACATCCTGCAGGTACAGCTGCACCACGGTCTCGCCTGCCACCTTGCCGGTGTTCTTCACCGTCACCTTGGCTTCCAGCGTGTCGCCACGCTTGAGGTCCTTGTTCGACAGCTTCAGCCCCGACAGCTCGAAGCTGCTGTAGCTCAGGCCATAGCCGAACGGGTACAGCGGGCCATTGGGCTCTTCGAAGTACTGCGAGGTGTAGTTGCCCGGCTTGCCCGGCGTGAAGGGCCGGCCAATACGGGTGTGGTTGTAGTACATCGGGATCTGCCCGACCGAGCGCGGGAAGGTGATGGCCAGCTTGCCGGACGGGTTGTAATCGCCGAACAGCACGTCGGCAATCGCGTTGCCGCCTTCGGTACCGGCGAACCAGGTTTCCAGAATGGCGTCGGCCTGCTCGCGTTCCCAGGCAATCGACAGTGGGCGGCCGTTCATCAGCACCAGCACCAGCGGCTTGCCGGTGGCCTTCAGGGCCTTGATCAGTTCCCGCTGGCTGGCCGGGATTTCCAGGGTGGTACGGCTCGACGACTCGTGGGACATGCCGCGGGATTCACCGACCACTGCCACCACCACATCGGACTGCTTCGCCGCCTTCACCGCCTCGTCGATCAGCACCGCGGGCGGGCGCGGGTCGTCGACGATTTCCGGTGCATCGAAGTTGAGGAAGTTCAGGTAATCGAACATCGCCTTGTCGCCGGTGACGTTGGAACCTTTGGCGTAGACCAGCTTGGCCTTGCCCTCCACGGCGCGGCGCAAGCCTTCGCGCACGGTCACCGAGTGCACTGGTTTGCCGTCGGCTGCCCAGCTGCCCATCATGTCGATCGGGGCATCGGCCAGCGGGCCGACCAGGGCGATGGTGCCGGCCTTTTTCAGCGGCAGGGTCTGGTTGCGGTTTTCCAGCAGCACCAGGCTGCGGCGCGCCACGTCACGCGCGGCATCGCGGTGCAGGCGGTCGTTGCCGTAGTAGTCCTTCAGGTCGGTTTCGGCCTTGCCGATGCGCACGTACGGGTCCTTGAACAGGCCCATGTCGTACTTGGCACCCAGCACTTCGCGCACCGCCTGGTCCAGTTCGCCCTGGGTCACTTCGCCGGACTTCAGCAGGCCTGGCAGCTCTTCGCCGTACAGGGTGTCGTTCATGCTCATGTCGATGCCGGCCTTGATCGCCAGCTTGGCGGCTTCGCGGCCATCGCGGGCGACGCCATGGCGGATCAGCTCCTGGATGGCGCCGTGGTCGCTGATGGTCACGCCCTTGAAGCCCCACTCCTTTCGCAGCAGGTCGTTCATCAGCCAGGTGTTGGAGGTGGCCGGCACGCCGTTGATCGAGTTCAGCGCCACCATCACCCCGCCGGCACCAGCGTCAAGCGCGGCGCGGTAGGGCGGCAGGTAGTCGTTGTACATTTTCGGCAGGCTCATATCGACCGTGTTGTAGTCGCGCCCGCCTTCCACCGCGCCATACAGGGCGAAGTGCTTGACGATGGCCATGATGCTGTCGGGATTGGCCGGGCTGCTGCCCTGGAACGAGCGGACCATCACCTGGCCGATCTTCGAGGTCAGGTAGGTGTCTTCGCCAAAGCCTTCACTGGTGCGGCCCCAGCGCGGGTCGCGGGCAATGTCGACCATCGGTGCGAAGGTCATGTCCAGGGCGTCGGCCGCGGCTTCGATGGCGGCGGTGCGGCCGACCTTGGCGACGGCGTCCATGTCCCAGGTCGCGGCCATGCCCAGGCCGATCGGGAAAATGGTGCGTTCGCCGTGGACGGTATCGTAGGCGAAGAACATCGGGATCTTCAGGCGGCTGCGCATGGCCGCGTCCTGCATCGGCCGGTTCTCGGGCGCGGTACGCGAGTTGAAGGTGCCACCGATGCGGCCGGCGGCGATCTCCTCGCGAATCTTGTCGCGGGGCATTTCCGGGCCGATGCTGATCAGGCGCAGCTGGCCGATCTTCTCGGCTTCGGTCATCTGGCTGATCAGATGGTCGATGAACGCCTGCTTGTCCTGCAGGGGCGGGGCGGAGGGGGCGGCGAGGGCCGCCTGACTGGCAAGGCCCATGGCCAGGCCCAGCAAAGACAGTTTCATCATCAATTCCGTTGTGGGGCCTCTGCCGTATCCACGGTGATACGCGCGCGGCCGAAGTTTTCAGGCGGCTATTGTTGTACGATTTGCAGGCATTTCTTCCAGCGGCGGATTATGCCTGAATATGTCGCCTGCGGACGAAGCCCCGAATGCCGGGACAACAACTATAAGAACGCTCAAGAGACCGACGGCATGACCCCCCTCGACGAATACCATCAGCGCCAGATCGCCGAAGCCATTGCCCGTGCCGAACGGCGCACCGATGCCGAACTGGTGACGGTGCTGGCCCGCCGGGCCGATGACTACGCCTACTGGCCGTTGTTCTGGGCCGCCGTGCTGGCGCTGGCCGTGCCGGCCCTGTTTCACTGGCTGCTGGGTTGGCCCGGAGTGCGTGGCTTGCTGGTGGCCAATGTGCTGTTGTTCGTCGGCTTGTGCCTGCTGCTGCGCAGCCCACGCCTGGCCGGCTGGCTGATCCCCCGAGCCCTGCGCCGCTGGCGCGCCTCGCGCCTGGCCCGCCAGCAGTTTCGCGAACAGAACCTGCAGCGCACTGCTGGTGCCACGGGCGTACTGATCTTCGTCAGCGAGGCGGAGCGGCATGTGGAGATCCTGGTCGACCGCGGCATCGAGCACTACCTGGATGCCACCGCCCGCGCGGCCATCGTCGCCCGCTTTGCCGAACAGGTACGCCAGGGCCGCACCTTGCAGGGTTTTGTCGAGTGCATCGAGGCGTGCGGCGAACTGCTCAGCGAGCATGTGCCGCCTACCCATGCACGTAACGAGTTGCCCAACCGGTTGGTGATTCTCGATTGAACCGAACCCCGATGGCTTGACGCGCCCCTTTTGAGAGCGGGCAAGCCCGCTCCCATAGAACTGCACATAACTCATTGAATTAGCAGGGACTCTGTGGGAGCGGCTTTAGCCGCGAACACCGGCGCAGCCGGTGCCATGCACCGCGTTGGATTCTTCGCGGCTAAAGCCGCTCCCACAGGGTACGCGTACCGCTTGCGAATTCAGTTCTCTACGCGACAGCGCAGCCCAAACGACTGGGCGATCTCCCACAGGAAGTTAGCCACCCTGTAGAATGCGCGCATTGCGCCATGCGCTCCCCGCTATCCGAGGCACCGTTTTTCCATGTCCGCCAGTTCTTCTGCCCCATCCGCGCCGGATGCGCGCACCCAGTTTCTCGACCTGCTGAACGCCGCCCTGCATGGCAATACCCTGGTCAAACTGGTATTGGCGCGCCATGTCGGTGCCGACCAGACCTTGCAACGGATCATTGCCAAGCCGCTGCAGGTCAAGGGCCAGCCGTGCCTGTCGCTGGTCTATCGCCACCAGACCCGCGACATCACCCGCAACCTGGCGCTGGACCAGGCCCAGGCGCTGGTCGCCGAGCTGCTGCCGGACAGCTTCCGCAACGCGCACCTGTTCGACGCCGACGGTGAAGTGCAGTTGACCTTCAGCAAGAAGGGCAAGCCCATGCTCCAGCGCCACGGCGCACAGGCACCGCGCGAAGCTGCCAGCAGCAGCGGCCATGACCGCGAGAAGAAGCGCTACCTGGAGCTGTCGCGGCCGTTCCTGCGTGACCTCGGCGTGACTGACGCACAAGGCGCGCTTATCCCGTCCATGTCGCGCAAGTGGAAGCAGATCAACAAGTTCATCGAAGTCTTCGACCATGCCCTGGCCAGCGCCCCGGTGCCGGCGGAGCAGGCGCTGCGGGTGGCCGACTTCGGCTCTGGCAAGGGCTACCTGACCTTTGCCATGCACGACTACCTGCGCAACAGCCTGGGCCGCGAAGCGCAGGTAACCGGCGTCGAGCTGCGCCAGGACATGGTCGACTTGTGCAATGCCGCCGCCTTGCGCCTGGAGCACCCGGGCCTGGAGTTTCAATGTGGTGACGTGCGTAGCGTGGTGCCCGAGGCCATCGAAGTGATGATCGCCTTGCATGCCTGCGACATCGCCACCGACTACGCCATCCACACCGGCATCCGCTGCAACGCCGCGATCATCATGTGCTCGCCGTGCTGTCACAAGCAGATCCGCCCGCAACTGCACAGCCCAGGGTTGTTGCAACCGATGCTGCAGTACGGCCTGCACCTGGGCCAGCAGGCCGAGATGCTGACCGACAGCCTGCGCGCGCTGTACCTCGAAGCCTGCGGGTATGAGACCAAGGTGTTCGAGTTCATTTCGCTGGAGCACACCAACAAGAACAAGATGATTCTTGCGGTGAAGCGGCGCCAGGCAGGGGACAACGGCGCGTTGCTGGAGAAGATCGGGCAGCTCAAGGCGTTTTACGGGGTGCAGGAGCATTGCCTGGAGACGTTGTTGCAGGCGGACGGGTTGCTCTGACAGCACTGCTTGCTTCTACGGGCCTCTAAAACATTCTTCGGGTCGAAGTCCCGATTCTGCGTAGGACAATTCCCAACAGTTACTTACAGCGACTCCCAGCATCATCAATTCTGTAGTGTGGCGTGCACGCTTGCCGCATTACCAGTATCTGGAGCACCCCGAGGAGCCCTGGCAATTTGGCGCGTCAGCTGAGGCGTGTGGTTGATAACTGTTCGGGCAGCAAAGTTGCCTTAGGCGCACCAAATGCCGGAGAGGAGTAGAAGCAGTGGAATATGAGTTCACCCTCAAGTATCAATTGAGCGAAAACGAAGATACCGATGCGCTACTGGAGCGTCTGGCTGAAGGCGGATGCGATGATGCGGTGGTTGGCGTAGGTCAACCGGGCCGCTTGGCGCTTGCCTTCATCCGCGAGTCCCCTACTGCGAAAGAGGCTATCGAGAGCGCTTTGAAAGATGTTTGCAGAGTGGTGCCAGGCGCTCGCCTCATCGAAGCGACCCCCGATCTTGTAGGGCTTTCCGACGTGGCTGAAATCATAGGCGTATCTCGGCAAAACATGCGGAAATTGATGTTGGCGCATTCACATAACTTCCCTGCCCCCGTGCACGATGGCAGCACTGCTCTCTGGCATCTTGCCGACATTCTGGTTTGGTTGCAGGCGCGGGGTAGTTACTCAATTGGGCAGAGCACCCTTGAACTGGCTCGTATAGCGATGGCAGTCAATATTTCAAGCGCATATGAACGGGTAGTGCTTCAGCGATACTTTTGAGTCCCCGCACCCTGCAACAAATTGTCTGCCACGGCTGCATTGGTATCTTTCAAGGGCTCGGTTTCGCTGGCCGTCGCTTCGAGCTGGCGGGCCTGGCGGTATTCGCTGGGCGTGCAGTTGCTGACCTGCTTGAAGGTGCGGGCGAAGTAGGACGGGTCCTTGAAGCCTGCCTCATAGCCAATGCTGGTAATCGGCATTTGGCTGTTGACGAGCAGGTCCATGGCCAGGTTCATGCGCTTGCTCAGGATGTAATCCAGAAACCCAACGCCGTTGACTTCCTTGAACAGGCGGCTGAAGCGGGCCGTGGTCATGCCGCAGCGCTGCGCGAGTTCCTTTTGATCGACACATTCGCGAAAGTGCTGGTCGATGTACGGCATGACCTTGCTGAGCGCCTGGTGCTTGTGGTGTTCGCCGGTCAGGCGAATGCTGTCCGGCAGGGAGGGAAGGTGATCGATGCGCTGCGCATGGCCTGAGGCCTTGCTGGCGCGGCGTATGTCGCAAAGCTGCCTGAGGACATCGATGTAGCGACTTTTCTCACCGCTTGTCAGCGGCAATACCAGATACTCCCAGACCCGCGAACGCATGGCCCAGACGGCCAACTCTTCGGAGTGCTGCACGGTGAACATGGTGACCGGGATGGATGGTGAGTTGCGTTTCACTTCCAGCAGCAGGTTGAGGTTGAGGGTGTCGGGGCGATCGAAATGCATGCAGATCATATCTGCCTGCTGGCGTTCGGAATGCGCGACGGCCTTCGCCAGTTTGCAATCGCAGACATGACTGAACTGTGCCATCAGCGCTTCGGTGGAACGATCGCGTGTCAGATCGAACCACAACAACAGCGGCTTTGTGCCCGGGTTAGACATCGTGACTTAACCTTATGCTGGGGAGTTTCCCTACGAGCAGCAGTATTGTCAAAACACTATTAAGTCGCCGAGCAATTTGGTTATTACCTTAGAACGTTTTTGCTTAAGGGGTTCTATGGTTTTTGTAAAACCCTGATGTTAGACGGGTTCCGCATTTGACCTGGCCTCTGCTCATGACGACCGCTTGTCGGCTTTGAACAAACGTGCCAGAACCTTTCCCTGAACCGGCTGCAAATGCGTACGAAAGTGCTTCTCATATTCGGGTTTACTGCCTGTTTTACTGGTGGGCTTGCCCACCTTTTCGATGCTGGCCAATGGCCGCAAAAAAGTCCTAGCGATTCGCAAAAATCTCCTAACCACTGCTGTTAGCCTCTGACTAGGATTCGCAACAGGTAGTGCAAAACACCACTGCCCGGGAAGAAAAATAATGTCCTTAGCGAGGTGAGCGAAATGAATCTGCAAACTATCAAGGCTTCGGTCCTGAAGTTCGTCAAAGATGAAGATGGCCTGACCGTTGTGGAATATGCGGTGGCTGGTGGGTTGGTGACGGCACTTGTTGTTGGGATATTCACTACTCTCGGAACTGAAGTGCAAACAAAGATGCAGAGTCTCTGCACTGCCATTAAAGGGGCGGCGTGCTAATAGAAATAATCATCCAGCAGGGAGAGGCGGTGATGACCAGAGAGCAGTTGGTTATGACTGTTTTGCTAATGGGGCTGCTGGGTATCGCGGTGGCGAGCGACCTTCGTCGCCACCGCATTCCCAACCTCCTGATTCTGGTGGGGCTGGGGTTGGGCTTGGCTGGTCAGGCTTACTCCGCCGGAGTCAGTGGTTTCGGTTATGGGTTGCTGGGGTTGCTGATTGGCTTCGCCATTTTTCTCCCAATGCATGCCTTGGGAGGGATGGCTGCCGGCGATGTCAAACTAATGGCCATGGTCGGCGCTTTTCTTTCTTGGAACGTCGCGCTCAGCGCGGCACTCCTGAGCCTGATTGCCGGATGTCTATGTGGTCTTCTACTAATTCTAGTGCGTGGCCAGTTACCGATGACCTTGTCGCGTTACTGGTTGATGTTGAAAGCAAAGGCGTATTTCGCACCGCAGGCTGATGAAGTGGCTGGAAAGCCTTTCCCATACGCCATAGCAATTCTTCTCGGAACCCTTGTCAGCCTTTTTTGGCAACCGCTTGGCCTATAGCCTGGGAGGCTAACCATGTACGCACTCAGAGACAGTGGTGCCTGCGCCTGTGACAAGGACGCAGTGCAGAGTCTGGCACCTCAGCCACGTACAGTCCGTGAGACTGGCCTGGCAGAAAGCTTTCTCGCTGATCTGCTGTGCAAGCACCTGTACGACGCCGGTACGCTGGATCTGTCGCGCCTGGTGGAGCGCCTGGCACTGACCGGTGCGGTGGTAGAAGAAGTGTTGGCTTTTCTGCGCAAGGATGGCCGCGTTGAAGTACTGGGTCAGGTCGGTGTGCAAACGGGGGGGCAGGTGCTGCGCTACGGCCTGACCGAACGCGGCCGTGCCACCGCTCGCGATGCACTGGCGCGCAGCGGCTATATCGGCGCGGCGCCCTTCCCTGTAAGTACCTACCGTGACCTGCTCAAGCTGCAGACCATCCACCATGGCCGCATCAGTACGCAGGACATGCACTCGGCCTTCGCAGGTGTTGTGCTCTCGGAGAGCATGCTCGATCAACTGGGCGTAGCGTTGAACTCCGGGCGCGCGATCATGATTTACGGTCCCGCAGGCACCGGGAAGACCTACGTCAGCAGCCGGTTGATTCGTCTGTTCGCCGAAGCCATCTGGGTACCGCATGCCATAGAAATCAATGAGTCGGTTATCGAGGTGTATGACCCTCAGGTGCATCAGCGCCTGGAGGAGGAGGGTCAATCCACCAGCCTGTTGCTGAACGAAGGCATCGATCGCCGGCTGGTGCGCTGTAAGCGCCCGGTGGTGATCACTGGCGGCGAACTGGGCATGGAGCAACTGGATGTCCGTTTCGATCCGAGCACCCGCCAGTATCAGGCCTCCTTGCAACTCAAGGCCAGCAATGGCCTGTTCATCATCGACGACATGGGGCGCCAGCGCATGGCCCCGGCCGAACTGTTCAACCGCTGGATCGTGCCGATGGAAGAGAAGCGCGACTTCCTCAACCTGGGTGGCGGGCGCCATTGCGAACTGCCGTTCGATCTGGTGCTGGTGTTCTCCACCAACCTCAACCCGCTGGAGTTGGCCGACGAAGCCTTCTTGCGGCGCATTGGCTACAAGCTGCAGTTCAGCTACCTGAAAGTCGATGAGTACGAACGCATCTGGCGCCAGGAATGCGAACGCCTGGGCCAGGCTTACGACCCGTCGTTGTTGCGCTATGCGCTACAGGCATTGTACGAGGCCGAAGGCGTGCCGCTGGTGCCCTGCCACCCTCGCGACCTGCTGAACATGGCGCTCGACCGCCAGCGCTACCTGGGCGGTGAGGGGCCGCTGTCGCCGCAGGAGCTGGAATGGGCCTGGCGTAGCTACTTCGTCCAGATCGACTTCCTTGGATAAGGAGATGCAGACATGAGTGCCCGTACGCTGACCCTGGTAGCTGTTTCCCTGACCTTGGGACTTGGTGCCGCCTTGATGGCCAACAACTGGCTCAACGGTCGGCTCAACGCCGCCCCGGATGACAATATGAAGAACGTGGTGGTGGCCACGGTGGAGATCCCGTTCGGGCAGATGATCGAGGCCCAGCAGGTCGCCATCGTGCGCATGCCCAAGGATGCGGTACCTGACGATGCCTTTGACAGCAATGAAAAGGTGGTTGGCAAGATTGCCACTTTCGCACTGTTGCGCGGCGATGTGCTGCGTAGCGCGCGCCTGGCCGAGCACCTGGGTGGCAGTACCCTGGCTTCGTTGATTGCTCCAGACAAGCGCGCCATTTCGGTGCGTGTGGATGATGTGGTCGGGGTGGGCGGGTTCCTGTTGCCGGGTAACCGGGTCGATGTTCTGGCGACCAAGCAAAGCAATGGCGGTAGTAATGACGCTGAATCCAGAACCATCCTCCAGGACCTCCGGGTATTGGCTGTGGACCAGACAGCGGGGACGGACAAGACCCAGCCGGTGGTGGTACGTGCCGTGACCCTGGAAATGTCGGCCAAAGAGGCCGAGGTGCTGGTCAGGGCGCAATCCGAAGGGAAGTTGCAGCTGGCCCTGCGCAATCCGCTGGACGCTCAGAAGCAGGCGCCAGCCGTTGCCGCTGTCGAGCCGGTGAAGGCTGCAACGCCAGCATTCAAACCCCAACCAAGACCGGTGGTAAATCGTAGTAGTGATGGTGGCGCGGTCACCATCATCCGCGGGACTGAAGTTGAAGTAGCGAAAGCACGGTTCTAAAGCAGCTGGCGTCCGAATGGCTAACCTTCGGCAGGAACAAGAATACCTCGCAAGGAGTTGTGCATGAATACTTTGCAGAGACTGGGGATGTACCTGTTGTGCGGGCTGGGTACGCAGCTGCTGTTCGTCGGTGTGACGCAGGCTGCAGAACCGGGATCGGGATACAGCGCCATGCCGGCGGCCAACACTAATATGGTCCAGGTGCCCATCTACAAGTCGCGGACGATCAGCGCTCGTACGCCGGTGAGGAAGATCTCGGTCGGCAACCCGGATATCGCCGATATCCTGATCACCAGCCCGACCCAGCTCTACCTGCTCGGCCGTTCCCTGGGCACTACCAACGTGCTGCTGTGGGACAGCAACAACCGCTTGATCGAGACCATGGATGTGGAGGTCGTGCATGACCTCACCGGGCTCAAGACCAAACTGCACCAGCTGCTGCCCGAGGAGAACATCGAGGTGTTCAGCGCACAAGGCGCGTTGGTACTGCGTGGTCAGGTGCGCAGCGCCGCGGCCATGGACACAGCGATGAAAGTGGCCAAGACCTATGCCGCGCAGACCTCGAGTGTGGTGCAGGGCAAAGGTGAAGCTGCCGCAGCGGCCCCGGCCCAGTCCCTTGAGGTGATCAACCTGCTCAGCGTCGGTGGCAGCCAGCAAGTGATGCTGGAAGTGAAAGTGGCCGAGATGCAGCGCAGCCTGATCAAGAACCTCAACGTACGCTTCAATGCACTTGGTTCATCCGGCAACTGGAGCGGTGGCGGGTTCAACAATGGTCAAGGACTGGGCCTGACTCCAGGCGGTGGGTCGATCCTTTCGCCAGGTTCGCTGATTGGTGGCGGCAAAGGCTTGTTCGCCCAGTTCCTGTCCGACGATTTCCTCTTCAACGTGGTGCTGGAGGCGTCCAAGGACAATGGTTCGGCCAAGGTGCTTGCCGAGCCCACCCTCACCACTCTTACCGGCCAGCAGGCGGAGTTCATTTCCGGTGGCGAGTTCCCGGTGCCGATTACCGAGGATGATGGCATCACCATCGAATACAAGGAATTCGGTGTCGGCGTGAAGTTCCTGCCGGTGGTGCTCGACTCCGGGCGTATCAACCTCAACCTGAATGTCTCGGTGAGCGAGCTTTCCAACGCTAACTCGCTGGTACTCGACACGGGCCTCAGCAGCATCCTGGGCGATGGAGTTTCCCAGGTTATTCCGTCGCTGACCAAGCGCAGCGCAGAGTCCACGGTCGAACTGGGCAATGGCCAGACCATTGCCATCGCCGGCTTGATCAGCGAAAACACTCGCGATTTCGTCAGCCGTTTCCCGGGTCTGGGGGACCTGCCGATACTCGGGCACCTGTTCCGCAGCCAATCGTTCATCAACGGTGAAACCGAACTGGTGATCCTGGTGACGCCGCACCTCGCCAAGCCCGTGGACGCCAAGGCGGTGCGCCTGCCCACCGAGAAATTCGTCGAACCCAGTGACCTGGACTTCTACCTGCTTGGCAAGACCAAGGGCAGTGAGCCGGGGCGCGCGGTGCCCGTCAGCCTCGGTGTCAGCGGTGGCAACTTTGGCCATGACCTGAATTGATCGGAGAGAACCAGCATGAGAAGCATGATCGTGTGTTGCGTGCTGCTGTCGGGGTTGTCGGGTTGCATGTCGTACGACGAAGGGCGCGTTGGCCCGTTGGGCTACAGCGTCTACCAGACCACCTACCAGCAGATTGCCGACAAGCAGGTAGCCGCCAACCCAGGCACTGAAGTGCCGGCTGCTGGCTCTGACGGGCCTTTACTGGAGAAGGTGATCAATAGCTACCGGGGGACGACTGGTGATGCACAGCAGATCGGTCAGCCAATCCAGATCCAAGTCTCCGACTCAACTCGCTGATTGAGGGCGTGACAATGACTCCTCGAGCCCAACGGATGTTCACCGCGCCGCCAGGCCAACAGCGGGGGGCAGTGACTGTCATTATCGTGATCGCCCTGTTGGCGATACTGATGATGGCAGCGTTGGTGCTCGATGGCGGTCACATGTTGTTGAACAAGACTCGACTGCAGAATGCCGTGGACGCCGCCGCCCTCAGTGGCGCCAAGACCCTGAGCCAGGTGATGGGCTCTGGCAATGCCGCCAGTACCACGCGAGCAGCCGCGCTCTTCACCCTTGACGAAAATGCCAAGGCCGCTGGCAACACGGAGCTGTTGACGGCAATCGGCGGCAACCCTGGCGGATTTGCCGTGGTGGAGTTGGCAGACAATGTCTATGGGCCTTTCTCCTTCCCCGGGCCGGCCAATGCCACCTATGTGCGGGTCTCGGTATCGAATTACTCACTGGCGGGCTTTTTCTGGAGCTTCGCCCAGTCAATCGGTACAGGAACCGTGGGGACCAAAAGTGTGACGGCGATTGCCACCGCCGGGCCGAGCCCCACCAGTCCATGTGATCTTGCGCCGCTGCTGGTGTGTGGGGATCCGACCAAATACACCCCGGATACCGGCATGTTCTGGGGGTATCGCTTTGGTGACCTGGAGGTCTTGAAATCAGCTTCCAAGGACAGCGACCCGATTGGCCCGGGCAATTTTCAGCTGCTCGATTTTGGCTCGGGCGGCAAGGCTGTTGGCGAACTTATGGCTGGTGGCGCCTCGGTTTGCCGAAATGTCGGTGACAACGCCGCTACCAAGCCTGGCAACACGGTTGGCCCTGCTGTGAAAGGCCTGAATACTCGCTTCGGCGAGTACGCCGGGTCGCTCAATAGCACGGACTATCCGCCCGATCTGGTTACGAGCTATAGCAACCCGGCGATGAAGTACAACGACAAAACTGAAAAGGTGGAGCACCAAGGCCAAGTCGTCACTTCGAGCAATGGCAACCTGTCTGCTGGCGGCACGCCGCTGTTCGACTACAACGACTATGCCGCGCAGACCGCCGCATGTGTCGCAGGCGGTACGGGTTGCCAGTCGGGTGGAGTTTTCGAGCGACGGATGCTGAAGATCGTGGTGGGGGACTGTTCGGGCAAGAACTCGGGGGCATCGTCGATTCCGGTCATCGGTTTCGGTTGCTTCTACGTAGTGCAGCCAGCGGACAACTCAGGTGGGGATTCGCAGATCTTCGGCCAGTTCGTCAAGCAATGCGAGGGTGACGGCGTGCCTGGACCTACACCGCAAGACGATTCCGGCCCGCAGATCATCCAGCTGTACAAAACCTTTATCAGTGGCAGTGGCACACCGAGCACCGACTCCTAGGAGCGTGTCATGGAACTTTATCGGCTCAAGCGTGCGCAGCGTCAGCAAGGGGTGGCAATCGTCGAGTTCACCATCACTCTGCCACTGTTGCTCCTGACCTTGCTGGCCTTCGGCGAATTTGGCCGCATGCTTTACCAATACAACAGCTTGCTGCAGGGCAGCCGGGATGCCGCGCGCTTTGTGGCCAGCCAGGCCTGGAACTCGACCTTGGGCAAGGTCGAGGTGAGCACCGACCTCGAGTGCATGACCAAGAAAGTGGCGGTGTACGGTGCACCTTCCGCGCCGCCTTGCAGCCTGACCGGGATGCCTGCCAATACCACCGTGCAGGTTACCAAGGTAGCGGGCACCAACGACCACGTGCAGGTGACCATCAGCGCGGTCTTTTCCCCACTGATCGCCAGCGGCATTCCGGCCTTTATCGGCAACGGCACGGCGCTGAACTTCCCGTTGGTCGCTACCACCGTGATGAGGGCACTGTGATGAAGCGCAGAGGCATGCAGGGCGTTTACGTGGTGGAGTTCGCCATCGTCAGTGCGTTGATGTTCACGCTGTTGTTCGGGGTGCTGGAAATAGGCCGGCTGTACTACACCGTGAATGTGCTGAATGAGTCCGTTCGGCGTGGCGCACGGCTGGCAGCGGTGTGCAATATCAGCGATCCGGTGGTGCTGCGCCGGGCGATATTCAACAGTGCGGGCGACAGTGGCGCCAGCAGCCTGCTGGCCGGTCTGGACACCTCGGACCTGACTCTGCGTTACCTGGACAAGAACGGTGCACAGGTCGCCAACCCCGGTGATCTGGTGAGTGCCACCGGGTTTGCCGCTGTCCGCTATGTGCAACTGACGCTGCAGAACTTTCAATTCAGCCTGTTTATTCCAGGGTTTGGCGTGCCCATTACCTTGCCAGTATTCAAGGCGACCTTACCTCGCGAGAGCCTCGGGCGTCATACCGAGGCGGATGTCGTACCGGAGATCACGCCATGCTGAATCTTAGGGAGAGTTCCGTATCCGCTACATCCATCAAGCCCGGGATGCGTCTGTTGATCAGCAGTTCCGACGCCTTGGCCTTGCGTCAATTACAAGAAATCTGTCAGCGCATCTCCGGTCTGGAGGTGAATGTTCGTCAGGTGAGCAATGGGCATTGCGACCCGCTTTACGGGCTCGACCGGATGCCCGATTTCCTGCTGCTGCGCGTTGGCCAGCTGTGGCGTGAGGAACTGGCGGCCCTGTTGCAGCGCCCGGCCCATGAGCGCCCGCCGCTGCTGGTATGTGGCCAGCTGGACGATCGGGAAGGCATGCGCCTGGCTATGCAGGCTGGTGCGCGCGATTTTCTGCCGGAGCCTATCGTTGCCACGGAACTTATCGCAGCCTTGAACCGTATGGTCATGGAAACCCAGGCCAACAGCACGGCAACAGGCAAACTGATCGCGGTGATGAATGCCAAGGGGGGCTCCGGCGGCACGGTGCTGGCCTGCAACCTGGCGCATCAACTCAGCATCAAGGGCAACGCCCTGTTGCTTGACCTGGACCTGCAGTTTGGCAGCGTGTCGCATCATCTGGATGTGGCGCAGTCGCACAGCCAACTGGATGTGTTGCAGCAGATAAAAGAAATGGATGGTGTTGCATTGCGCGGCTTCTGCAGCCATTTCAGCCCGTCCTTGCATGTGCTTGGCAGCCGCGCCAATGAGCTGTGCCTGCCGCAGGATGTCCAGGCCGAACAGCTCGATGCGCTGCTGCAGCTGGCGCGGGCCAACTATGACTGGGTAGTGGCGGACTTGCCGCGGCAGATCGATCACATCACCGCTTCGGTGCTGGAGCAGGCCGACCGGGTGTATGTCGTGGTGCAGCAGAGCGTCAACCACCTGCGCGACGCCAGTTCCCTGGCGCGCATTCTGCGCGATGACCTGGGCGTACGCGGCAACCAGCTGGAGGTGGTGGTCAACCGCTACGACAAGGCGGCACCGGTCAGCCTCAAGGATATTGGCGAGGCGCTGCGCTGCACCAATATCGTGAAACTGCCGAATGACTTCAGCGTCATCAACCAGAGCCAGAACACAGGTGTGCCATTAGGTCTGCAAGCACCTCGCTCCGCGATCACCCAGGCGCTGCGTGGGCTGGCCGAGGAATTGGTTGGCAAGCAGGTGGACACTGAAAACGGACTGTTCAAACGCGCCTTCAAGCGTGTTTTTCGGGGGTGAACCATGCTTAGCGATTTCCGTAACCGTTTGCGCAAACAGGCAGCCCCCCCCGAGGCATCGACGCCGTCGAAGCAGGGTGGAGGCGCGAAGGACCCGGCAGAGGCGCTGATGGCGTGGGAACATTCAGCACCGGATGTTCTGTTTGAAACGAAAAGCCAGGTCACATCGGTGGAAGCCGAGTGGCGGGAGAAGACCTATCAGCAACTGCTCAAGGTCATGGACCTGTCCTTGCTCGATTCGCTCGAGCAGGCCGAGGCTGTGCGGCAGATCCGCGATATCTGCCAGCGTCTGCTCGATGAGCATTCGGCGCCGGTGAGCTCTGCCAGCCGCCAGTTGATCATCAAGCAGATTACCGACGAAGTGCTTGGCCTTGGCCCGTTGGAGCCGCTGCTGGCCGACCATACGGTGTCCGACATTCTGGTCAACGGCCATGACTCGGTATACGTCGAACGGTTCGGCAAGTTGCAGCGCACCGATGTGCGTTTTCGCGATGATCAGCACCTGCTGAACATCATCGACCGCATCGTCTCCAGCCTCGGCCGGCGTATCGACGAGTCTTCGCCGTTGGTCGACGCACGGCTCAAGGATGGTTCACGGGTCAATGCGATCATCCCGCCGCTGGCCATCGACGGGCCGAGCATCTCGATCCGCCGCTTTGCGGTGGACCTGCTCAATATCGACAGCCTGATCCAGGCCGGCGCCCTTACCCCGGCCATCGCGCTGATGCTCAAGGCGATCGTGCGAGGCCGGCTGAACGTGCTGATCTCCGGCGGCACCGGCTGCGGCAAGACCACCATGCTCAATGTGCTGTCCAGTTTCATTCCCCACAACGAGCGCATCGTCACCATCGAGGACTCGGCCGAGCTGCAGCTGCAGCAGCCGCATGTGGTGCGCCTGGAAACACGGCCTGCGAACATCGAGGGGCGCGGCGAGGTGGGCCAGCGGGAGCTGGTGCGCAACAGCCTGCGGATGCGCCCCGACCGTATCGTGATCGGTGAGGTGCGTGGTGCCGAGGCGCTGGACATGCTGACGGCGATGAACACCGGGCACGATGGTTCACTGACTACCATCCACGCCAACACCGCGCGCGATGCGTTGGGCCGGGTCGAGAACATGGTCCTGATGTCTGGCGCTACATTCCCGATCAAAGCCATGCGCCAGCAGATCGCATCGGCCATCGATGTGGTGATCCAGCTGGAGCGACAGGAAGACGGCAAGCGGCGGTTGGTAAGCGTGCAGGAGATCAACGGCATGGAGGGTGAAATCATCACCATGACCGAGATCTTCTCATTTGTCCGCAATGGTGTGGGCGAGCAGGGCCAGGTGCTTGGTGACTTCCGGCCAAGTGGCATGGTCCCAGCGTTTCGCGATTCTTTGGCCAAGCGCGGAATCGAGTTGCCGCTGACGATGTTCAGGCCTGAATGGATGGAGGCTCGTCAGCCATGAGCCAGATACCCGGTGAATTCATCCTGATGTTTCTTGGCATGGTGTTCATTGCCGTGTTTCTCCTCAGCCAAGGCTTGGCAGTGCCAGTGTTCGGCGAGGCGGGCAAGGTACGCAAGCGTATCCGCAGTCGACTTGTGCTCCTGGAGCGGGCAAGTCATCTGCCGAACATGCAGACCGTGCTGCGGCAGAAATACCTGACACGCCTGTCGCCGCTGGAGGCGCGGCTCGAGCAATTGCCCTTCATGGCGACGCTGACGCAACTGATCGAGCAGGCCGGGCATGAGTACCGGGCCTATCGGGTACTGCTGCTAGGATTGGCGCTGGCAGCAGCTGCCGGGATGCTGGCCTGGATGTTCTTTCCTTACTGGTGGCTGGCGCTGGCGGCAGCGTTCGCGGCGTTCTGGCTGCCGCTGCTGAAAATTACCCATGACCGTGGCAAGCGTTTCGCCAGATTCGAGGAGGGTTTGCCGGATGCGCTGGAAGCCATGTGCCGGGCATTGCGCGCTGGGCATCCCTTCAATGAAACCCTGCGCCTGGTGGCAGATGAGCACAAGGGACCGGTGGCGCATGAATTCGGCCTGACCTTCGCCGATATCAACTACGGTAACGATGTGCGCCGGGCCATGCTTGGCCTGCTGGAACGGGTGCCGAGTATGACGGTGATGATGATGGTGACTTCGATCCTCATTCATCGCGAGACTGGCGGCAACCTGACCGAAGTTCTGGAGCGTCTGAGTAGCCTGATCCGGGGGCGTTTTCGCTTTCAACGCAAGGTCAAGACCATGTCAGCCGAAGGGCGAATGTCGGCTTGGGTGCTGGTGGCCGTACCCTTTGTGCTGGCGGCGGGGATCATGCTCACTAGCCCCACGTATTTGCCAACGCTGGTCAACGATCCTTTCGGCCAAAAGCTCATCATGGCGGCTTTTGGCTCCATGTTGGTTGGGATCTTCTGGATTCGCAAAATCATCCGAATCCAGGTTTAAGCAGTTCTCTCAACGGGGGCGTCGGTCATGGATTATTTGCTCGGTTTATTGAGTCGGGTGACGGACAATGAGGCACTGACACGCCTGCTGATCGTCGGCGCGATCGGGGTAAGTACGGTCATTGCGGTGATCACCGTGACGTTACTGGTGCTGGGGTTGCAGAGCCCTCTGCAACGTCGTCTTGCATTAATCAAGCGTGATCACTCCAGCGCTGCGGCCGGGCGGGAGGCGCCAGGCAATCTGCAACTCCTACTGGAGCGGGTCGGTCGGCGCCTTGGCCCGTCTGAGCAAGGGCAGGCGTCAGCCACCCGAACCCTTTTGACCCACGCGGGTTACGGCTCGGCGTCAGCGGTACAGGTGTACTGGGCGGTTCGTTTGCTGTTGCCACTGATTTTGGTTGGTATATCGCTGTTGACACTGCCACTGGTACCCAACCTTTCCTCAACCATGATTATCGCTGTGGTGCTCATAGGGGCTGCTGTCGGATGGTTGCTGCCGGCACTGTATATCGACAAGCGCAAGACGGCTCGGCAGGGGCGGTTGCGTGCGGCCTTCCCCGATGCCCTGGACCTGATGGTGGTTTGCGTGGAGTCGGGCTTGGCGTTGCCCCAGGCCATCGAGCGGGTGGCCGAAGAAATGGCGGTCAGCCAGGCCGAGCTGGCCGAGGAACTGGCCTTGGTCAATGCGCAGATCCGCGCCGGCATTTCCAGTACCGAAGCGCTCAGACAACTGGCGGACCGCACCGGCCTGGAAGACATCCAGGGCCTGGTCAGCCTGTTGGCCCAGAGCATCCGCTTCGGTACCAGCGTAGCGGCCACCTTGCGCATCTATGCCGAGGAGTTTCGTGACCGGCGCATGCAGGCCGCAGAAGAAATGGGCGCGAAAATCGGAACAAAGCTGGTTTTTCCGCTAATTTTCTGTCTGTGGCCAAGCTTTTTTCTGGTCGCCATCGGCCCGGTGATAATCGGGGTACTTAGAACGTTCGGGAATCCATGACATGAACAGGATCAGCTTGCTGTTGACCATGATAGCCGTGCTTTCGGGGTGCCAGAGCACGGGGCCTGACCTGAATGGGGTGCGTTCTGTCTACTCCGCTGGCAATTCGGTGCTCTATCAGGTGCAGTCGCAGAGCAACTCGCCCGACCAGGCGATGCAGATGGCTGCTATGGCTTACCAGGCCGGTGACCTGGACCAGGCGCTGTACCAGTATCTGCGCGTCCTCGAGCTGGCGCCCGAACGTTATGAGGCCTTGGTCTGGGTTGGCCGTATCCACCGCGAACGCGGCAATAACCAGCTTGCCGAGATGGCTTTCACCGAGGTATTGAGCAAGGCGCCGGAAAACCCTGATGCGCTGACTGAAATGGGCCTGCTGAACCTGTCCATGCGTAAACATGAGCAAGCCAAGGTGATGCTGTTGAAGGCAGTTGCCGTGGATCAGAAACGCTTCGCCAAGGACCCAGCCAACACCCAGACAGGGGCGGCTGCGCTCAGGGTCGACAGCAAGTCACCACTCAAGGCTTACAACGGGCTCGGGGTGCTCGCGGATCTGGCCGACAACTTCGCCGAGGCGCAGACCTACTACCGCCTGGCCGAGCTCATCGACCCCCGTTCGGCGTTGGTGCAGAACAGCCTGGGGTATTCCTACTACATGGCCGGGCAATGGGCCGATGCCGAGCTTCGGTACAAGCGTGGTGTGAGCTACGACGGCACCTACAAACCGCTTTGGCGCAACTATGGGTTGCTGCTGGCTCGCATGGGGCGCTATGAAGAGGCGGTGTCTGCCTTCGAACAGGTCGAAAAGCGTGCAGAGGCCAGTAATGATGTCGGCTATGTCTGCCTGGTGGAAGGCAAGCTGGATGTGGCTGAGCAGTTCTTCCGCAGCGCGATCGAGTTGTCGCCGGGGCACTATCCCGTCGCCTGGGAAAACCTGAACAGGGTCCAGCAGATTCGGCAAATCCGCCAGCTGGGCGGCGATGTAGCGATGCCCGAGCCGGTTGCAGTTGGCCCGGCCGTGCAGGTGACAACCGCGTCGGCGCCTTGATGGGGTTCCGCGGGCAAGCGCTGATGCCTGTCAGATAGCGTAAACGGGGCTGCTACGCAGCCCATCGCCGGCAAGCCGGCTCCCACAGGTACCGCGCAGAATTCAGGAGTTGCGCGATCCCTGTGGGAGATTGCCCAGCCCTTTTGGGCTGCGCTGTCGCGCAGAGAACATATTTCGCTCGTCTGACTCGTCCTTTGTAGGAGCAGCCTTGTGCTGCGAAGAGGCCGGTACAAGCAACAGACAGGCTTTGTCAGTACCGGCCTCTTCGCAGCACAAGGCTGCTCCTACAGAACCTCGCAGAACCAATGAGTCATGTGTTGTTCTATGGGAGCTGGCTTGCCGGCGGTCCACTTCACCTGTGGGTGAGCGGTGCTTCAATAGCCAACGCTGCTTGCCCCAACGGATGCGTACTGGCATCAAAGAAGTGCAGCACTGTCCCCGGCATATCCCCGAACCTGTCGACAAAATGCTGCTTCTGGTTGATCACCGATGCCTCGCTCAATGGCCGTATGGCAATCGACAGATGCTTCGGCCGGGCCTGTCGGATGGCTTCGAGCAGATGCTGGTCACTGCTGTCCAGGTGCAGCCCGAACAGGCATAGCCCCTGGCTTTCCCGCGCCAGTTGCCCCAGGCACCAGCCCAGGTAGTCAGAGTTGCGAATGGCGCGCAGTTTCTCGTCGCTGCGGTCTTCGTTGACGAACAGCGGCACTTCGCCCGGGATGTTCACGGCAAAACCATCGAGCAGTTCGGCGCTGTCGGCGCTGCGTTGGCGGGTGGTGCCGTCGGGCAGCTTGAGCAGGTGCAGGCCGCCATGCAGGTGCAGCACCCGCGTGGCTTCGCCGTTGGTGCGGCGTACGTCGAAGAAGCCTTGCTCGTCGAACAGTTCGGCGAAGCCGTGCGGTGCGTGTTGCACGGCCCACGGTAGCAGCAGGTCGTAGTTGCTGGTGTAGACGCTGCGGTAGCCGCGCAGGGCCTGGTTAAGGGTTGCCAGGGTCGTGGCCGGCATGAGTGGCCACGGCAGGTGCACCGTGCGTACCGCGTGTATCAGCGCTTCCTTGATCGAGTAGTAGCGGTTCAGCGGCGCGGTGGAGTTGATGGCCAGCGCGGCGTTGGTGCGCACGGTGGTGTTGAGGGCGCTGAGCACCGGCTCGAACAGTTCCGTACCCAGCGACTTGAACAGTGCCTGGTCGCTCACGGCCAGGCCTTTCTTGCGGCCGGCACGCTGCGCTTCCTCGAACAGCGAGAAGTAGCCGAACGGCTTCCACAGCACGCGGCTGGCGCCGTTGCCCAGCAGCAGGGCGTCGCAAGGGTGGCGGGCGGCGAGTTCCGGCCAGGGGGTGAGGGTGGCGTCTAGTGCGGGCATGCTGGGGTCCGTTGGGTGGAGCGGGAACGGGGGCGACTTTAGCATGTCATGCAAGGTGTGCGAGGGTTGTATCCAGGCAAGGGCCTTGTGTCGGCAATGCCGGCCCCTTCGCGGGCACGCCCGCTCCCACAGGAATTACACTGCCCATGAATTCAATGCAGTACCTGTGGGAGCGGGCGTGCCCGCGAAGGGGCCAGAACAGGCAGCGCAAGGTTCACAGGACGATAAAGGACTTATCCATGCGCAATCCCATCTTCAGTTTCTTGGCTTTGACCGCTTTGTTCACTGTATCGGCCGCTTCCGCCAGCAATGGCAAGGCCCTGGCCACCGCCCACGGCATTGCGCACCCGGCGGTGATCGCCCACCGCGGCGCCTCGTACGATGCCCCGGAATCCACCACCCCTGCATACCTGCTGGCCCGCGACCAGGGCGCCGACTACCTGGAACTCGACCTGCAACGCAGCAGTGACGGCGTGCTGGTGGTGGTCCATGACGATGTGCTGTCGCGTACCAGCGATGTCGCCGAGCGCTTCCCAGAGCGAAAGGACAGCCCGGTCAGCGCCTTCACGCTCGCCGAGCTGAAGTCGCTGGATGCTGGCAGCTGGTTCAACCAGGCCTACCCGGCGCGCGCCCGGGCCTCTTTCCGCAAACTGCCGATCCTCACCTTGGACGAGGTCATCGACATCGCCGAAGGCAACCCCGAGCGGCACCCCGGGTTGTACATCGAGACCAAGGTCCCCAAGCAGTTCCCGGGTATCGAGCAGGACCTGAAGGCGCGCCTCGCAGCCCGTGGCTGGCTCGACCGGCCAGGCCGTGTGGTATTGCAGACCTTCGACCGCAACAGCCTGGCGTTGCTGCACGAGGCCATGCCGCAGGTGCCGAAGGTACTCCTGCTGTGGGTGGGGACAAAAACCATCGAGCCCGCTTCCGGGCAGGATTTCGCTGACTCGGGTGAAACCGACAAGGCCGCGTTCTATGCCCGTCAGCAGCCGAAGGACCAGGCAGAATTCCTGCGCTGGCTCGATCAGGCCAGGCAGGGCGGTGCGGTCGGTACGGGGCCTTCTGCCATGCGCACTCATCTGGGCGAACAGAGCTATGCCGACTTGATCCAGCCCTGGATGAACCAGGCCAGCCAGGCGCGGGATTTGCTGGTGCATGCGTACACCCTCGACGAACCGGTGGACTTCGACAAGGCGATGAAGGCAGGTGTCGACGGGATCTTTACCAACCGCACGGGGGCGTTGCTACGGTTCTATCAGCGTCCGGCGGAGCCAGAGGTTGTGATGCTGGAGAGGTTGGGATACTGAATGGTTGCAGGCGGACGGTTTGTAGCGGCCAAAGCGCTGAACAGTCGGTCACAGGTGATCATGCTGGTCAGGCGGGCCTATGTCAGTGAGCAAGGGCCTTCAGTACATGATCTGGATCGTTGCGTATCGCACGTAACAATGCCTTGGCTGGCCCGGTCGGTTCTCGTCGGCCTTGTTCCCAATTTCTCAGCGTGGCGACCTGAACATCGATCATCTCGGCAAAGCGTACTTGTGTAAGCCCTGTTGCCCTGCGGATGCTTCGTACCTGAAGAGCATCGATTGCGAATTCGCGAGAAGGCGCGCACTTGCCCTGGACGATGTCGTCCATCTGTTGAACGCTCTCTATCAGTTCGTCAAAAAAGCGGTTCATGCATGCCTCCAGTGTTCAATGATGGACTTCAATGCCTTGCGCTGCTCGCTGGACAGATCGGGCTGCTCATTTTTGCCGTAGATGTAGAGCATGGCTATCTGTGATCTGGATATGAAGTGGTAGTAGATAACCCTGGCACCACCGCGTTTTCCATGCCCGTTAGCGGGCACTCGTATTTTGCGTAGGCCACCGGTTCCCTCAATCAGGTCTCCTGTCTCAGGTGAAGCCATGAGCCTGACTTGCAGCAAGCGATAGGTGTCATCATCAAGGAGTTCTCTGACTCGTTTGGTGAACAAGGTTGTTTCAGTGAAAAGCATAGCAGAGTGTACGCCATTGGCGTAGCTTCCGGTTATCCAGCGCTACAGATAAGGGAGTGCCCGGCCGTGTTTTCAGAGCGGGAAAACGAGGCTAGCGAACAAGGTTGTCGCTAGCCCATCATCCTTTTCCGAATGCCCAGTAGTCCTTTTCTCTGTAGGAGGCAAATTTGTGGCATCAACTCGCCCGTCAGCCTTGTTCGGTCACCTTCACACTGCGACTCCTGTTACGCCAAACCCGATAGGCGCGAATGCCCGCGCGCACCGAGCCGAACAGCAGCTTGTCTTCCATCTCCCGGGCCATCCCCGAGCGCACCAGCATGCGCAGGAAGGTGCCGCGGGCGCGGGCGATGGCGAAGAAGATGCCCTGGGCGGCCAGGGTGTCGCGCACTTCGCGCAGGGCGGCGATGCCGCTGACGTCGATGCTGGTTACCGCTTCGGCATCGAACAGCACGGCCTTGGGCTGGTCCTGGCTCTGCACCGCCTCGAGCAGGCGCATCTTGAAGTAGTCGGCGTTGAAGAACAGGATCGCGTCGTCGAAGCGGTACACCACCAGGCCTGGCACGGTGCGGGCATCCTTGTGTTTGCGGATGTCCACCTGGCCTTCGGTGCCCGGCAGCCAGCCCAGCACCGCGTCGGTGGGCTGATAGATGCTGTACAACAGGCGCAGGATTGCCAGGGTCACGGCAAACACGATACCGGGCAGCACACCCAGGCTCAGAACGCCGACCGTGGTCAGCAGGCACAGCCAGAACTCGAAGCGGCTCAGGCGGCGAATGTGCCCCAGCGACTTGATGTCGATAAGCCCCCAGCCGGCCATCAGCAGCACGGCACCCAGCGCAGCCTGCGGGATCCACGCCATCGGCGCGGTGAAGAACAGCAGGATCAGGGCGATGACCAGCGCGGCGATGATGCCCACCAGCTGGCTCTTGCCACCGACCATGTCGTTGACCGCCGTGCGCGAGTCTGCGCCGCTGATGGCAAAGCCCTGGGAAACACCGGCAGCCAGGTTGCTTACGCCCAGGGCGACGAATTCGTGGTTGGCGTTGATCGCGTAGCCGTGCCGGGCGGCAAAGCTGCGTGCGGTAAGCATGGCGCTGCAGAAGCTGACGGTGGCGATACCCAGGGCGTCGCGCAGCAGGCTTTTCATTTCTGCCAGGTTACTGTGTGGCCAGGCCAGTTGCGGGATGCCGGCAGGCACCGGGCCGAGAATGGCGACGCCGAAGCGGTCGAGGCCGAACAGGCCGACCAGCAACATGAACAGCGCCACCACCGTCAGCGCCGCAGGCAGGCGGGGGTAGCGCCGTGGCAGCCAGATCAGCAGGCCCAGTGCGGCGAGGCCGATGAGTAGCGTCACCCAGTGGATTTCGCCCAGGCGCTGGAAGAAGTTGATCAGGCTGAGGATGAAGCCGTCGCCCTCGATCTTGAACCCCACCACCTTGGACAACTGCCCCGCGATCAGGCTCAGGCCGATACCGTTGAGATAGCCGATCAGGATCGGTCGCGAGAAGAAGCTGGCGATGAACCCGGCCCGGGCCACCCCGGCCGCGATCAGCATTACCCCGACCAGCAAGGTGACGATCACCGACAGTTCGGCAATGCGGTGCGGCTCGCCCATGGCCAACGGCGCCACGGCGCCGGCGATCATCGCGCAGGTGGCGGCGTCAGGGCCTACCATCAGCTGGCGCGAACTGCCAATCAGGGCGTAGACCATCATCGGCAGCACACAGGCGTACAGGCCGTATTGCGGCGGCAGGCCGACGATCTGCGCGTAGGCGATGGCAATGGGAATCTGGATCGCTGCCACCGAGAGGCCGGCCTGCAGGTCGGCGTGGAACCACTCGCGGCGGTAGTGCAGCAGGTTGGCAAGGCCTGGTAGCCAGCGGGAGAGAAACATGCGTCGTCCTTTCGAAATGCTTCACGAATCCATCCACGCATTGAAGCGGATCGGCAGGCAAATGGCCATGGGGCAGGTCAAAGGGAGGGGGAGAAACGAAAAAAGGAGCCTGGGCCCCTTTTGACAGCGATGACGTTGCGGGAACGCCATGCGGGAATGCGATGTGGAGCGGGTAGAGGGAATCGAACCCTCAACTAAAGCTTGGGAAGCTTTCGTTTTGCCACTAAACTATACCCGCGTTTGCGCAGCACTTTTTACCAGAACCCTCAACGAATTAGAAGCCCAAGTTATAAAAAAGCTTGTCGGCGCCCCCTGGCTTGCGGGTCTCATCCACAGGACGCCGAGCTGCTCAGATGGCCAATGCATGCTGCCCCTGTTTTACAGGCTGGTAACGGTGACGAGGCTCACGCATGGTTGGCTTCAGGAACCCCAGCATGACGCTGCGGGTGTCTTCGCAAGCGGCCTTGTGTTCCATATCCAGGAAGTGGCCTGCGTCGCGGATCACGCTGAAGTGGCTGCGGCCCACGTGCTTGCTGAACTGCCGCGCATCTTCGACCGTGGTGTACTCGTCGCGGTCGCCGTTGATGAACAGCACCGGGATGTCGATATTGCGTGCACCATCCAGCGCCCGCTCCAGGTCATGTTGCAGCACCTCGTTGATGTGGAAGTGCATCTGCGCGTACTCGTGGCTGTCCAGGCTGCTTACGTGGCGGTAGTTGAAGCGCTTGAACAGTGACGGCAGGTGTTTGCCGATGGTGTCGTTGACCAGGTTGCCGACCTGATAGCGGTCGCAGGCGGCCAGGTACTGGCAACCACGGTCCAGGTAGTCGC
This sequence comes from Pseudomonas sp. UYEF17, assembly GCF_040546125.1. NCBI lineage: Bacteria > Pseudomonadati > Pseudomonadota > Gammaproteobacteria > Pseudomonadales > Pseudomonadaceae > Pseudomonas > Pseudomonas sp. UYEF17. Next base: position 169,110 of record NZ_JBEPNE010000003.1, on the reverse strand, counting down.
GCATCGGTTCGTTGATCACCGGTGAGAACGAACTCACTACAGCTTTCTTCACGTGCCGCGGCTGGTGCGCCAGCGCCAGCAGCGTACTTGCGCCACCCCACGAGAACGACATCACGTGGTCTGCCTGGAAGTGCTCGATCAGCTCGAGGAGGATATGTGCTTCGGTCTCCTTGCTGATAAGGCGTTCCTGGCGATTGTGCGGCTTGGATTTGCCCGCGTATGGCTGGTCGAACAGTACTACGTTGAACTGCGGGTGCAGGTTACGTACCGTCTGGGCGAACGAGGCCGTGGTGGCCAGCGAGCCATTGATCAAAATGATCGTATTCTCGGCCGCATCCGCGCGATAGAACTCCGTGTAAACCCGATACTGACCTTGGATATCAAGTACAGCGATTTCTGGCCTCATGTCATCGACTCCTGGCGCAAAAAGGGTATTCGCGTCACCTAGGGTGCACGTTCTTTATGACAGGTAGGCATTTGCCTGAAGAGATACCGGGGGGCCCTGTGTCGATCCTTGGCACTTGCGTCGACGGTATTGTTTTTGGCGGGCAATTTGCCGTGCCCCAAGGCATCGAGGCCCTGGGTGGCCGGCAAAAGGTGTCTTCGACTGCGGGTGTGACTTGGTAGTCACATGCAGACTGACGATTTGGATTCAAGCAGTGGGTCGGGGATCCCGCAAGTGCCGTTCGGGGGAAAATGTGACTTTTGTCGCTGAGCGGTCGTATGACGACCCTGATCTGTCTGTTCCGGCCTCTTCGCGGGCTCGCCCGCTCCCACAGGTACACCACAGGCCTCCGGGCTGGTGTGATCCCTGTGGGAGCGGGCGAGCCCGCGAAGAGGCCGGTACAGGCTGATTAGACCGTCGCTATTTCATCCGCCGTCAGCTCACGAAACGCCCCTGGCGCCAACCGCGGGTCCAGCCGGATCGCCCCCATGCTCTCCCGATGCAACCCCACCACCTTGTTGTCGAAATGGCCGAACATGCGCTTCACCTGGTGATAGCGCCCTTCGACGATCGCCAGCCGCGCCTGGCGCGGCCCGAGGATGTCCAGTTGGGCGGGCAGGGTGGTGAGGTCTTCGAAGGCGAAGTAGAAGCCCTCCAGGAACTTGGCCACATAGTGCTCGCCAATCTCGTCCTCGGTTTCCACCAGGTAGTGCTTGGGCAGCTTGGTCGTGGGCTGGGTAAGCCGCCGTGACCATTGGCCATCGTTGGTCAGGATCATCAGGCCGGTGGTGTTGAAGTCCAGGCGCCCGGCAATGTGCAGGTCCTCACGCAACGCGGCTGGCAGCAGGTCGAGCACGGTGCGGTGTTGCGGATCCTGAGTGGCGCTGACGCAGCCAGCGGGCTTGTGCAGCATCAGGTAGCGCGCCGGGCGGCCAGCCTGCAGCAGCTGGTCGTCCAGCTCCACGCGGCTGAATTCACGCACCTCGGCCAGCGGGTCGCTGACCACCTGGCCATCCAACCGCACACGGCGTTGCGCCAGCATCAGACGGACTTGCTGGCGGTTGTGGCTGGGCAGGTTGGCGAGGAAACGGTCGAGGCGCATTGCAAACGGTCAGTCGGAGGCGGGGGAGCGAAGTTGTTCTTCGACGGCGGCGCAGCGCGGGCACAGGCAGGCTTTGTCGCGTAGCGCGGCGGGCAAGGCCTCGAGCACGGCAGGGTCGATGGTCACGCTGTAACACCAGCAGGCCTGGGTGGCCCGGCGCGGGTCGGCCAGGCTGCACTGGTTGAGGGCGCCACAAGCGGGGCAGTGCTGGTTGTCGGGCATGGCTGCCGCTCACCTGTATCAAATTGTTGCAGAAATGGCACTGCACCTTGGCGGCACTGTCTTATTCAATGTCGATGATCGCATTTCGCATCGATGCTCGCCAGCGCCGCTGTTCGGGCACTCCAGCGGTCCAGGAGGCCGCCATGTCCTATCGAATCCTGTTGATCGCCCTGCTGGGGCTGATGACTTCCGCCTGCGTTCCGTACTACGAGAGCGGGGGCTATTACCGGTCGGACCACTACTATTCCGACCGTTATGTGTCACCGGATTATTACCGCTATGACCGCTATTACGTAACGCCGCAACAGCGCTATTACTACCAGCCGGCGCCGCGCTACTACTACCGCTCGGCGCCTGCGCCTCACTACCGGTCTCATCCACAGCCGGGGATGAAGCAGTGGCATGGCAACCCACGCTATGACTATGGCAACCGCCAGCGGTATGACTATGGGCGCGACCGGGACCGTCATGATTATCGCGGTGGCAGCCAGCGTTACCAGCAGAATGACCGTTGGCACTCCAACGGGCGGGGGGATGGTGACCGGCGCGGGGACGGGCGGCGTGGGCATGGGCAAGGAGGGAACTGGCAGCGGTAGTTGAATTGAAAATCGCGGGCGCGTTGCGCCCCTTTCGCGACGCAAGGCCGCTCCCACAGGGGACCGCGATCCGCTTGTAGGAGCGGCCTTGTGTCGCGATGGGCTGCAAGGCAGCCCCAGCTTCTCGAAACTACCCGAGATCCGCCAGCGGATGCCGCCCCTCCCACACCTTGGCAAAATGCGCCTCCACCACCGCCGCCGGCACTTGCGCCACATCGGGCCAGTGCCAGTGCGGCTGGTTGTCCTTGTCCAGTAAGCGCGCACGCACGCCTTCGCTGAATTCCGGGTGGCGGCAGCAGTTCAGGCTCATGCTGTACTCCATCTGAAACACCTGCGCCAACGACAGGTGCCGTGCCCGGCGGATCTGTTCCCACACCAGGTGTGCGGTCAGCGGGCAACCTTCATGCAACCGTTGGCCGGCATCTGCCAGCAGCGGGTCGTCGTGGTGCTTGAGCCCCTCCAGCGCACGCCAGGCGGCGGCTGCGTCGGCCACATCGAGCAACTGATCGATCACCTGTCGTCGCGGCAGCCACTGGGCCTCGGGCAACTCGGCGCAGGCGCGGTGCTGTTCGGCCTTGAGCAGGCTGTTCAGTTGCAGGGCAGTTTGTTCCTGCCAGTTCAGTTGCAGCAGTTCTTCGATCAGCGCCTCTTGCTGGTACTCACCCAGAAAGCGGTCGGCCAGGCCCAGGTCCAAGGCGTCATGAGCATTGATCGGCGCGCCTGTCAGGCCGAGGAACAACCCCAGCTTGCCCGGCAGGCGGGCAAGGAACCAGCTGGCGCCCACGTCCGGGTACAGGCCGATGCTGATTTCCGGCATTGCCAGCCGACTGCTGGGGGTGACGATACGTACATTGGCGCCCTGCAGCAGGCCCATGCCGCCGCCCAGCACATGCCCGTGCCCCCAGCACAGCAGCGGCTTGGGATAGGTGTGCAGGGCAAAGTCCAGGCGATATTCGGCGGCGAAGAAGGTGGCGGCCAGCGGGGGGACGCTGCCGGGGTGGTCGCGGCAGGCTTGCACCAGCGCACGCACATCACCGCCGGCGCAGAAGGCCTTTGCACCGTTGCCGCGCAGCAGCACGCAGACGATCCCGGGGTCGCGAGCCCAGGCGTGCAACTGTTCGCCCAATACCTCGATCATCGGCAGGTTCAGGGCATTGAGCGCCTTGGGCGCATCCAGGGTGGCGATGCCGATGCGGGCGCCATCGGCGCCGGTGAGTACCTCGCAATGAATGGTCATGGACTACCTCGCGCAAGTCATCGGACAAGTATGGCTTGCCTGGCCGAACATGCCGGTCGTCGGTCGGATCGTTTGACAAGCGGGAAGGGCTTACCTAGTGTCGCGCCATTGTTTATGGAAGGCCCCATGACTGACGACGATCGCATCAAACTCGAACCCAGCTGGAAGGCCGCCTTGCGCGCCGAATTCGACCAGCCCTACATGCATCAGCTGCGCGAGTTCCTGCGCGGCGAGTACGCCGCCGGCAAAGAGATCTACCCGCCAGGGCCGTTGATCTTCAATGCGCTCAACTCGACGCCGCTGGACCAGGTGAAGGTGGTCATCCTCGGCCAGGACCCGTACCACGGGCCGGGCCAGGCGCATGGCCTGTGCTTCTCGGTGCAGCCTGGCGTGGCCACGCCACCGTCGCTGGTCAACATCTACAAGGAGCTGCAGCGCGACCTGAACATCCCGATTGCCAACCATGGCTACCTGCAGAGCTGGGCCGAGCAGGGCGTGCTGTTGCTCAACACGACCATGACCGTGGAGCGCGCCAATGCCGCGTCGCATGCCAAGAAGGGCTGGGAGTTCTTTACCGACCGGGTCATCCAGGTGGTCAGCGAGCAGTGCCCGAACGTGGTGTTCCTGCTGTGGGGCTCGCATGCGCAAAGCAAGCAGAAGCTGATCGACGGGACCAAGCACCTGGTGCTGAAGTCGGTGCATCCATCGCCGTTGTCGGCTTACCGTGGGTTCCTGGGGTGCGGGCATTTCAGCCGGGCCAACAGTTTCCTCCAGCAGCGCGGGCTGGCGCCGATCAACTGGGCGTTGCCGCCGCTGTGATCACCTGAAAGAACGCGTCGCCTGCTTCGCGGGTGAACCCGCTCCCACAGGTACCGCACTACCCTCAGGGCTTGTGTGGTCCCTGTAGGAGCGGGTTTACCCGCGAAGAGGCCGTCACAGTCATTCCGGGGTTGCGTTCCACACCCGGAACAACGGCTCTGCCAGAAACAGCACGAACAACAAGCGCATCACCTGCAGCGCCGTCACCAGCGGCACCGACAGTTGCAGGGTCTCTGCCGTCAGGCTCATCTCGGCAATTCCGCCCGGCATCATCCCCAATGTCAGCGAGCGCAGATCCAGCGCGGTCATGACGCTCAATACCCAAGCGGCGCTGCCGGCAATCGCCATGCACAACGCCGTGGCCACCAGGGTACGCCCCAGGAACGACGGTGCGCGGCGGAAGAACGCGCGGTTGAAGTGGCAGGCCAGGCCACTGCCGATCAACCACTGGCCGATCTGGCTGGCGCCATTGGGCAGGGTTATCTGCAGGTTGCCCGCCAGGCTCACGGTGGCTGCCACCAGCAATGGCCCGAACAGCCACGGGTTGGGCTGGCGCAAGCGCTGCCAGAGCAAGGCGACGGCAACGCCCAGCGGCGCAATCAGCGCCAGCCAGCCCCAGCTCACACTGCCGGTGTGATTCAGCGGTACTCCGTCACCCAGCAGGAACTTGAACAGCGCCGGCACGCACAGTACCACCGCCAGCACGCGCAGGCTCTGCGCCGCCGCTACCTGGCTGAGCACCGCGCCGTTGCGCGCGCCAAGGTTGACCATCTCCCCCGAACCGCCCGGCATGCTGGCAAAGAACGCCGTGGCACGGTCTTCACCGGTGCGCCGCAACAGCCATACGCTGATCACGCTGGACAGGGTGGTGAACAGCGCGCCGAAGAAGATCAGTGCGAAATGGCTGGCCACCTGCTCGATCACCGCCGGGGTGAAGTGCAGGCCGATACCGATGCCGATGATCCACTGCCCGCATTTGCGACCATTGGGGATTTCCGGCAGCTGCCAGGGTGTCAGGCAGCGCACCAGGATGATCGCCAGCAACGAGCCGACCATCCACGGCAAAGGCCAGCCGACCTTGCTGGCGGCAAAACCGCCAGCGAGGCCGACCAGCCCGGTCGCGACAAACAACGGCAACGAGCGATCAGGCATCGGCCATCGCCCGGCGCTGCTGGCTGCGTTTGCGCCAGATGCGCAGCAGCGGCAGGGTCAGCATGCAAATGGTCAGTACCCATACCGACATGCTGATCGGGCTCGACCAGAGGATGCCCAGTTCGCCGTTGGAGATCGACAGCGCCCGGCGCAGGTTCTGCTCCATCAGCCCACCGAGGATGAAGCCGAGCAGGATCGGCGACAGCGGGAAGTCCAGCTTGCGCAGGATATAGCCCATGATGCCGATGCCGACCATCAGGAACAGGTCGAAGGTGGTGGCATGCACGGCGTACACCCCGATCCCCGTGATGATGGCGATCACCGGCACCAGCGCCCAGTTCGGCACGGCGAGGATGCGGGTGAAGATGCGGATCATCGGGATGTTGAGGATCACCAGCATGATGTTGGCGATGAACAGCGAGGCGATCAGGCCCCAGACGATGTCTGGCTGCTGTTCGAACAGCAGTGGGCCCGGGGTGATGTTGTACAAGGTAAGAGCGCCGATCATCACCGCGGTGGTGCCCGAGCCGGGTACGCCCAGGGTCAGCATCGGTACCAGGGCGCCACAGCAGGAGGCACCGATGGCGGTTTCCGGGGCGGCCAGGCCGCGGGCGTCGCCCTTGCCGAACTTGCCCTTGTCACCTGCCAGGCGTTTTTCGGTCATGTAGGCCACGGCGCTGGCCAGTGTTGCACCGGCGCCAGGCAGCACACCCATGATGAAGCCCAGCAGGCCGCAGCGGATGTTGACCACGAACACCGAGGCCGCTTCCTTGAAGTTGAACAGCATGCGCCCGGTGGCCTTGACTGCCTGGTGGCCATGGTGGGTCTTTTCCAGCAGCAGGAGGATTTCGCTGATGGAGAACAGGCCCAGCACCAGCACCACGAACTGGATGCCGTCGGCCAGATGCACGCTGTCGCCGGTGAAACGGTACACGCCACTGTTGGCATCGATGCCGACTGCCGACAGGAACAGGCCGATCAGTGCGGCAATGAAGGTTTTCAGCGGCTTGTCGCCGGCCATGCCACCGAGGGCGACGATGGCGAACACCATCAGCACGAAGTACTCCGCCGGGCCGAAGGCGATTGCCCATTTCGCCAGCAGCGGGGCGAACAGCACCATGCCGCAGGTGGCGATCAGCGCACCGATGAACGAACTCCAGGCCGACAGCGACAGCGCTACGCCAGCCAGGCCATTGCGGGCCATCGGGTAGCCATCGAGGGTGGTCATCACGGTCGAGGCTTCGCCGGGGATGTTCAGCAGGATCGAACTGATGCGCCCACCGTATTCACAGCCCAGGTACACCGCCGCCAGCAGGATCAGCGCCGACTCCGGCGGCAGGCCGAGGGCGAAGGCGATGGGGATCAGCAAGGCCACGCCGTTGATCGGGCCCAGGCCCGGCAGCAGGCCGACCACGGTGCCGATCAGCGTGCCGGAGAGGGCGGTGACCAGGTTGTAGGGGGACAGGGCGACGCCGAAGCCCTGGCCCAGGTAGCTCAAGGTATCCATGTGTCAGTTCTCCAGTACGCTCAGCAGGCCAAGGGGCAGGGGCACGTCCATCACGCGGTCGAACAGCCAGTAGAGGAACAGGCTCATGCCCACCACCACGATGGCGCTGTGCAGCCAGCGGCCGCCGTACAGGCGGGCCATGGGCACGCCGACCAGAATGGCGCTGAGGATGAAGCCCAGGGCTTCGAAGGTGCTGGCGAAAACGATCAGCAGGCCGACGCAGGCGGTGATCTTGATCAGGGTTTCGCGGTCCAGTTCCGGTTCGTCGTCCTTGCGCACGATGGGCGTGGGGCGGAACACCAGGTACAGCAGGCCCAGGCCAAGCAGGCCGAGCATCAACAGCGGGTAGGCGCGCGGGCCCACCGGTTCATAGGAAAACGCCGCCTGGTAAGGCCAGGCCATCACGGCCAGGGTGGCGCACACCGCCAGCAGGGCCAGGGCGAAGATGCGTTGCAGGATCATGAAGGAATCCTCGTTGGGATCGCTCAAGCGAGATGCAAATCCTGTGGGAGCGGCCTTGCGTCGCGATCGGGCGCGAAGCGGCCGCAAAACCTGCCACTGCGATCTGTCTGAAGCATCGCATCGGCTGAGACAGGGGCCGCTGTGCGGCCCATCGCGACACAAGGCCGCTCCCACAGGGATTGTGGTAACTCCGGCCAGTGTTACTGGATCAGGCCAAACTCCCTGGCCAGTGCCTTGTAGTCAGCCACTTGCTTCTTCACATAGCCGTCCAGCTCTGCACCGGTCATGGCGAAGGGGAACAGTTCGCGCTGGTCACGCAGCTTGGCGAAGTCTTCCGAGGCCAGCATCTTGTCGAATGACTGTTTCCACCAGGCGTAGTCCTCGTCGCTCACCTTTGGCCCCAGGTAGAAACCGCGTACCACCGGCCAGACGATGTCGTAGCCCTGCTCCTTGGCGGTGGGGATTTCTTTCATCTCGGGCTCGTCCAGGCGGTTTTCCGAGAACACCGCGAGGATGCGCATGTTGCCGCTCTGAATGTGCGGCATGGAGTCGGAGATGTCGGTCGAGCCTACCTGGATATGCCCGCCCAGCAACGCCGTGGCGATTTCGCCACCGCCTTCCAGGGCCACGTAGCGCAGGTCACGCGGGTTGATACCGGCGGCCTTGGCGATCAGGGCGGTCTGCATCCAGTCCTGGCTGCCGACCGTACCGCCGGAGCCGATCACCACCTTGCTCGGGTCTTTCTTCAACGCCGCGACCAGGTCGTCGAGGGTCTTGTAGGGCGAGTCGCTTTTCACTGCGATGGCGCCGTAGCTGGTGCCGACGGCGGCCAGCCATTTCACCGCGTTTTCGTCAAAGCGGCCGAACTTGCCCTGGGCCAGGTTCAGCAGCGAGCCGCTGGACCAGGCCACCAGGGTGCCGGCATCGGCCGGGCGTTGGGCGACCACGGCGTTGTAGGCCACCGCGCCGACACCGCCGGGCATGTAGGTGACGCGCATCGGCTTGGTGAGGATCTTTTCCTGCACCAGGGCGCTCTGCACCAGTTTGCAGGTCAGGTCGAAGCCGCCGCCGGGCGAGGCGGGGGCAATGCATTCGGGGCGTTTCGGTTCGGCAGCGAGGGCGTTGCCGGCCAACAGCAGGCAGCCGGTAGCGAGGACGAGGCGGCGCAGTGAAAAGGTCATCGTCTATCTCCGTGAGCGTTGTTGTTATCAAGTTATCGCTATGGGGTTACCACAGCGCCACGCTGTAGCTCACCAGCAGCCGCACCTCGTCCGCGTCGCGGGCGAAGTTGGAGCGGAAGGTGGCGTTGCGCAGGCGCACGGCGACGTTCTTCAACGGGCCGCTTTGTACCACGTACTTCAGTTCGGTGTTGCGCTCCCACTCCTTGCCCTCGCCACCGGCCGCGCGGCTGACGTTGTCGCCGCTGATGTAGCGGGTCATGAAGGTCAGGCCGGGCACGCCGAGTGCGGCGAAGTTGTAGTCGTAGCGCGCCTGCCAGGAGCGCTCGTCGGCACCGGCGAAGTCGTTGATCTGGACGAAGTTGACCAGGTACGGGTCGGCACCATCGACGTACGGGAAGGCGCTGTCGCCGGACAGCTGCTGCCAGGCGGCGCTGACCTTGTGCCCGCCCAGGGCGTAGCTGAGCATGCCGTTGACGGTGGTGTTGTCGATGTTGCCGGCCTTGGCGGCGCCGGCGTCGTCACTCACCGCCAGGCGCAGGTCGGCGCCGAAGGTGCCCGGGCCCCATGGCTGGGTGGCGACCATGCCGATGAAGTGCTGGCGGTAGATATCGTCGAGCTGGGCAAAGTGGTAGCTGCCGGTGATGCGATCGGTGAACTGGTAGTCGAGGCCGGCCAGGTCCAGGTTGTCGGCGCTGAACGAGCCACCGAAGCGGCCGTTCTTGTTGTTCAGGGCCAGGTCTTCCCAGTTGGTATCGTTGCGGTCCTTGGCCTTGTCCAGTCGGCCGCCGGTGAAGGTCAGGCCCTTGACCTCCTTCGAGGTGAGCAGGCCGCCTTCGAAGGTTTGCGGCAGGATGCGCCCATCGTTGGGCTGTAGGGTTGGCAGTTCGGGGATCAGCGTGCCGATCTTCAGTTCGGTCTGCGACACCTTCACCTTGCCGGTCAGGCCGAGCTTGGAGTACTCGTCGGCGGCCTTGCCGTCATCGTGGGTCGGCAGCAGGCCGGTGTCGGTGCGGTCGGGGCTGGAGTCGAGCTTGATGCCGAGCATGCCCAGCGCATCCAGGCCGAAGCCCACGGTGCCATCGGTGTAGCCAGACTCGAAGTTGAGCATGAAGCCCTGGGCCCACTCGTCGCGCTTGGATTGCTGCGCACTGGTGCCGTCGCGGAAGTCGCGGTTGAAGTACATGTTGCGGGTTTCGAAGGTGGCCGTGCTGTCTTCGAAGAAGGCGGCCTGGCTCATCGGGGCGACACCGGCAAGCGCAAGGGCGCTGGCGATGGCGGAGGGGCGTGCGGCAAAGGAACGGGTAGGCGCGAACGCCTGCGGCTGCGATGACAGCATCACTGATGGCTCCGTTTATTGTTCTTATTCGTTGCACCTTGCTGGTGCTTTTTTCGGCGCGAAGGGCGACCGTGGTGCGATGCTAGGTAACCAACCTTTCGCTAACCTTTCAGCGTGAAAGGTTTGTCGACAGGGCTTCACAGGCCTGCCGACAGCGGTACACTCCGCGCCACCGTCCCACCCGAGCAGGGAGAATCCGATGCGTGTGCTGCTGGTCGAAGACCACCTGCAACTGGCCGAAAGCGTGGCCCAGGCCTTGAAAAGCCATGGCCTGACCGTGGATGTGCTGCATGACGGCGTGGCCGCCGACCTGGCCCTGGCCAGCGAGGAATACGCCGTGGCCGTGCTGGATGTCGGCTTGCCGCGCATGGACGGCTTCGAGGTGCTGGCGCGCCTGCGCGGCCGTGGCAAGACCCTGCCGGTGCTGATGCTGACCGCGCGCAGTGACGTCAAGGACCGGGTCCACGGCCTGAACCTGGGCGCCGACGACTACCTGGCCAAGCCGTTCGAGCTGACCGAACTGGAAGCACGGGTCAAGGCCCTGCTGCGGCGCAGCGTGCTCGGTGGCGAGCGCCAGCAACGCTGCGGGCCGCTGGTGTACGATCTGGACACCCGGCGCTTCGCCCTGGGTGGCGAAAACCTGACCCTGACCTCGCGCGAACAGAGCGTACTGGAAGCGCTGATCGCCCGACCGGGCCGGGTGATGAGCAAGGAGCAACTGGCCGCCCAGGTGTTCGGCCTGGACGAAGAAGCCAGCCCCGACGCCATCGAAATCTACATCCACCGCCTGCGCAAGAAGCTCGACGGCCACCCGGTGGCCATCGTCACCTTCCGTGGCCTTGGCTACCTGCTCGAGCACCGCGATGCGTGACAACGGCAGCCTGCGCGGGCGCTTGCTCGGCAACCTGGCCTTGCTGCTGGTGGTGCTGATGCTGGCCAGTGGCCTGAGCGCCTACTGGAACGGCCGCGAGGCCGCCGATACCGCCTACGACCGGACCCTGCTGGCCTCGGCGCGGACCATTGCCGCAGGCCTGTCCCAGCGTGACGGCTCGCTGAGCGCAGATGTGCCCTACGTGGCCCTGGACACCTTCGCCTACGACAGTGCCGGGCGCATCTACTACCAGGTGCTGGACATCCAGCAGCGGCTGATTTCCGGCTACGAGAACCTGCCAGCGCCGCCGCCGGGCACACCGCGTACCGACGATTACCCGGCGCTGGCGCGGTTCTACAACGCCACCTACCTGGGCCAGGATGTGCGCGTTGTCAGCCTGCTGAAGCCGGTGAGCGAGCCGAACATGAACGGCATGGCGGAAATCCGTGTGGCCGAGACCGAGGAAGCGCGGGTGCGCATGGCCCGTGGCCTGATGGCCGATACCCTGCTGCGCCTGGGGATGCTGGCGCTGGGCGCGCTGGTGATGGTGTGGTTTGCCGTGAGTGCCGCGTTGCGGCCGCTGGAGCGCCTGCGCACGGCGGTGGAAGAACGCCAGCCGGACGACCTGCGGGCCTTGCCGGTGGTGCAGGTGCAGCGTGAGCTAGGCCCACTGGTGCGGGCTTTGAACCATTTCACCGAGCGATTGCGCGGCCAGTTCGAGCGCCAGGCGCAGTTCATCGCCGACGCCGCCCATGAGTTGCGTACGCCACTGGCCGCGCTGAAGGCACGTGTCGAGCTGGGCTTGCGTTCGGCCGAGCCGCAGGAGTGGCGGCAGACACTGGAGTCCGCGGCCCAGGGCACTGACCGCCTGACCCACCTGGCCAACCAGCTACTGTCGCTGGCGCGGGTCGAGAACGGTGCGCGGGCGATTGCCGAAGGCGGGGCGCAGCGCCTGGACCTGAGCCAGTTGGCTCGTGAGCTGGGCATGGCCATGGCACCGCTGGCGCACAAACGCGGGGTGGCGCTGGCCCTGGAGGCCGAGGCGCCGGTGTGGCTGAAGGGTGAGCCGACGCTGCTCAACGAGTTGTTGAGCAACCTGGTGGACAATGCCTTGGCGCATACGCCGGCTGGCGGCAACGTGATCTTGCGGGTGCTGGCGCCGGCGGTGCTTGAGGTGGAGGACGACGGGCCGGGGATTCCCGAGGCCGAGCGTGAGCGGGTGTTCGAGCGCTTCTACCGGCGCAGTGCGCAGGGCAGTGGGCTTGGCTTGGCGATTGTCGGCGAGATCTGCCGGGCGCACCTGGCGCAGGTGAGCCTGCATGACGGTGCGAAGGGCGGGTTGCGGGTGCGGGTGAGTTTTATCGCGGATTGATGTGTGGCCTGTACCGGCCCTTTCGCGGGTGAACCCGCTCCCACAGTGACCGCGCCGCTGCTGAAGGCTGCGCTATACCTGTGGGAGCGGGTTTACCCGCGAAGAGGCCGGCACAGGCTGACACCGGTCAGCGCAACATGCTCCGCGCCTCGATCAGTTCACCCACTTCAAGCTCGGTGCCGTACGGCAGGCCCAGGTGGCGGTATGCCGGTAGTGCTGCCAGCGGCCGGTGGCGCCCGCGCTGGCTGATGCAGCGGGCGATCTGCACGATGTCGATGTAGTCGATCTTGTCAGTCTGCCGGTCCAGGTCCTGCACCTGGCTCGGCAGGTTGACCAGTTGCTCCGGAAATTCCCAGGCCTTGAGGATCTTGTCGCCCAGCACCGGCTGGATCTGCTCGATCACATAATGCAGGCACACCGGGTCGGACAGCAGTTCGTTGTGCTCTTCGGCATAGATCAGCACCGGCAGTGCGCCAATCTGGTTGACCAGCCCGCCGAGGGTGGCCTGGTCGGGCTTGAGCTGTGTAAAGCGGCGGCAGATTTCGTAGCTGATGCCCGCCACATCCAGGCTGTTGGCCCAGATATCACGTAACTTCTGCTCCACTGCCGGCGCCCGGGCGTGGAAAATCTGCTCGATCACCAGGCCAATGGCCAGGTTGCAGCTGTAGTTGATGCCCAGCCGCGTGATGGCGGTGTGCAGGTCGGTGACCTCGACCGCCGCGCGCAGCAGCGGGCTGTTGACGACCTTGATCAGGCGCGCTGAAAGGGCCGCATCGCGACCGATCACCTTGCTCAGGGCCGCTACGCTGATTTCGCTGTCTTCCGCCGCCTCGCGGATGCTCAAGGCAACCTCGGGCAGGGTCGGCAGGACCAGGTCATCCTTTTCGATGGCATCGAGCAACTGTGCTTGAACCATCTCGGCCAGCTTGTTCATGGGCGTGTCTACCGCAGTGGTGGTGCGGCCCCGCCACGTAGGCGGGGCAGGCTGGTCAACGCTGGATTTCCCGGTCGCGGTCCAGTTCGTAGGGCAGGGTCAGCACCTGCAGGCGTGGGCCTTCCAGGCTGCCCAGGTGCAGGTTGTCGTCTTCCACCGCTTCGGCGCTGAGCACGGCGAGCAGTTCGCAGCCTGTGCCGTTGCTGGCAGCAATGACCACTTCACCGACCGACGAACCATGGGTGGGCGAGAAGATCTCGGCGCCCGGGGCCGGAATGGCCTGCTGGTCCAGTGCCAGACGGTACTGGCGGCGCTTGAGCTTGCCCAGGTACTGCATGCGGGCAACGATTTCCTGACCGGTGTAACAGCCCTTCTTGAAGCTGACGCCGTCGACGGCCTGCAGGTTGATCATCTGCGGGATGAACAGCTCGCGGGTCGGCCCCATTACCTGGCCGATCCCGGCGCGAATCTGCCCCAGCAGCCAGTCGCCGAGGCTACCTTCGGGCAGTGCGGCGGCCAGCGCCTGGCGAACGCTGTCGGCTTTGTCTGCCGGTACCCACAGCTCCACGCGGCCAGCGGACACGGCAATGGCGATCAACCCGTCGTGGCGCACGGTGCTGCCAGCTGCCGCAGGCACATCGAGCCCCAGGGCCTGCAGCGCCGCATCGCCGCCTTGCAGGCCGAAGCGTGCCCAGGCAGCGCTTTCATCGGTCAGCGTCGCCTTGGAGAACACGGCGTACTTCTTGAGGTCGGCCAGCTGGGCGTCGAGCAGCTCGCTGGCCATGGCCAGCAGGTAGCCGTTGCCTTCGGGCAGGATGCGGAAACTCGACTGCATGCGCCCCTTGACCATGCAGCGGGCGCCGAGGCTGGCGTGTTCCGGGCTGAGGTAGTTGATGTTGCAGGTCAGCTGGCCTTGCAGGAACTTGCCTGCATCGGAGCCGCGGACGGCGAGGATGCCCTCGTGGGACAGGGGGCAGAAGAAAGCGGAATCGGCCATGGGTCATCGCGGTGGCTAAAGACTGGCGGCCATCATAGAACGCCGGTAACAAAATAGGTAGGTGACTAGACCAACGCCCGGTGTCGCTTCGCTCGCCTGGCTGTATACTGGCGGGCCATTCGAGGAGGGCCCCATGGTCGAACAAACTGAACTCAACCGGCTTTTCTGGCACAGCCGCCGCGGCATGCTGGAACTGGACGTGCTGTTGGTGCCTTTCACCCAGGAAGTCTACCCCACGCTCAACGAAACCGACCGCGAACTCTACGTGCGTCTGTTGAGCTGCGAGGATCAGGACATGTTCGGCTGGTTCATGGAGCGCACCGAGTCCGAAGACCCGGAGCTGCAGCGCATGGTTCGCATCATCCTGGACCGTGTCCAGCCCAAGTGAGTGCTTCGAGTGCCGCTGGCAAGGCTCGCGCCTGCTGCTGGCGGCCTACCTGGGGTGCCAGGTACTGGCGTGGTTCGCCGTATGGGCGAGCCCGCTGCCCGGGTGGTCGGCCCTTGCTGTTGTCGCCGCCTGTATTGCCCACGCTGGCTGGGCCATTCCCCGACGTATTCTGCTGACGCATGAGCATGCCGTTGTTGGCCTGCGCCGTGATGTGCGCGGCTGGCAGGTGTTCAGCCGTGCCCGTGGCTGGCAGCCGGTGCGCTTGTGCCGGGACAGCGTGGCGTTACCGGCGCTGGTGGTATTGCGCTTTGTGCGGGCGGGGCGCTGGTTGGGGGAGAGCCAATGCGTGCCACGGGATGCGCTGGGGGCTGATGAGCACAGGCGCTTGCGGGTGCGGTTGAAATTCAGCCGGCGCAGGTGGGCAGGGGTTGGGGCGAGTCAGGGCTGACAGGTGTTCGTCGTGGCGGCTTCAGCGCCTGCGAGATCGAGCGCCGCGCGGGCGGCGCTCGATCTCGCAGGCGCCACAACTTTCAGATCGGGCTGAGAATGGTGTCCTTGGCCTCGTCCAGCATCCCCGGGTAATCCAGGGTGTAATGCAGTCCGCGGCTTTCCTTGCGCTGCATGGCCGACAGGATCATCAACTCGGCCACCTGCGCCAGGTTGCGCAATTCGATCAGGTCGCGGCTGACCTTGTAGTTGCTGTAGAACTCGTCGATTTCGTCCAGCAGCAGGCGAATGCGGTGCTGCGCTCGCTGCAGGCGCTTGCTGGTGCGCACGATGCCGACGTAGTCCCACATGAAGCGCCGCAGTTCGTCCCAGTTGTGCGCAATGATCACGTCCTCGTCCGAGTCGGTGACCTGGCTGGCGTCCCAGCCGGGCAGGGCCTTGGGCATGACCACTTCATCCAGGTGCGCCTGGATGTCGGCCGCGGCGGCACGGCCATAGACGAAGCACTCCAGCAGCGAATTGCTGGCCATGCGGTTGGCACCGTGCAGGCCGGTGAAGCTGGTTTCACCTATGGCATAAAGGCCCGGCACGTCGGTATGGCCGCGGTCGTCGACCATCACTCCGCCGCAGGTGTAGTGCGCCGCAGGTACTACCGGGATCGGCTGGCGGGTGATGTCGATGCCGAAGGCCAGGCAGCGCTCGTACACGGTGGGGAAGTGGCTCTTGATGAAGTCGGCCGGCTTGTGGGTGATGTCCAGGTACACGCAGTCCACACCCAGGCGCTTCATCTCGTGGTCGATGGCGCGGGCCACGATGTCGCGCGGGGCCAGTTCTTCGCGGGGGTCGAAGCGTGGCATGAAACGCTCGCCATTGGGCAGGCGCAGCAGGGCACCTTCGCCGCGCAGGGCTTCGGTGACCAGGAAACTCTTGGCCTGCGGGTGGTACAGGCAAGTCGGGTGGAACTGGTTGAACTCCAGGTTCGCCACCCGGCAACCGGCCCGCCAGGCCATGGCGATGCCGTCGCCGCAGGCACCATCGGGGTTGCTGGTATACAGGTAGACCTTGGCCGCGCCGCCAGTGGCCAGCACGGTGAAACGCGCACCGAAGGTGTCCACCTCGCCGGTGTTGCGGTCGAGCACATAGGCACCCAGGCAGCGCTCGCCGGGCAGGCCAAGGCGACGTTCGGTAATCAGGTCGACCGCCACGCGCTGCTCCAGCAGCTGGATATTCGGGCGTTTGCGGGCCTGCTCCAGCAGCGTGGTGAAGATGGCTGCGCCGGTGGCGTCGGCGGCATGGATGATGCGCCGGTGGCTATGGCCGCCTTCGCGGGTCAGGTGGAACTCGAAGCCACCGTCGTCGACGCTGTAATGCTCGTCGCGGGTAAAGGGCACGCCTTGCTCGATCAGCCACTCGATGGCTTCGCGGCTGTGCTCGACGGTAAAGCGCACAGCTTCTTCATGGCACAGGCCGCCGCCGGCATTGAGGGTGTCCTCGACATGCGACTGCACGGTATCGGTATTGTCCAGCACTGCCGCGACACCGCCCTGGGCCCAGAAGGTCGAGCCGTTGGCCAGGTCGCCCTTGCTGAGCACGGCGACTCGCAGGTGGCTGGGGAGGTTCAGTGCCAGGCTGAGACCGGCGGCACCGCTGCCGATCACCAGGACATCATGTTGGAATTGTTGGCTCATGTCGGGACACTAGTATTCTTTGGAAGGGGCGCGGCACAATAGTCACGCGCCGATGGCATTGTGAAACTATCGTTAAAGCTGGCCGGGTTGCCTTTATAGCAGCCCCGGGTGGCCAATTTCCATGCCACTTGCCTGGTCGCGACAACCTTTGTGGGAACTTTCCGACATGGCCGGAAATCCTATGAAGGCTGCCCACGCGCCACAACTTGCCGCGGCGACGCAGGGCGGCAGGCCTGTCCGGGCTGTCCCTGCGTACTCGAAACCTGATTATCGACGTAGCCGGCCGTGACCGTGCCGCGTCTTCCGTGCAACCCGACCAAGGGCTGCAGGAAACTTGCTTGGAGGGGAGAACTTTTGCGCAAAGCCCGAGTCTATGGTTGCAAGCCTGAACGATGGCTGATGCAACGCTCCTTCGAGTTCACTGAGGAGTGTTCATGCTAACCCAGGAAGAGGATCAGCAGCTTGTCGAGCGCGTTCAGCGCGGTGACAGGCGAGCTTTCGATCTGTTGGTGCTGAAGTATCAGCACAAGATTCTCGGGTTGATCGTGCGGTTCGTTCACGATACCCACGAGGCCCAGGATGTAGCACAGGAAGCCTTCATCAAGGCCTACCGTGCGCTTGGCAACTTCCGCGGAGACAGTGCGTTCTATACGTGGCTGTACCGCATCGCCATCAACACGGCGAAGAACTACCTGGTGTCCCGTGGAAGACGGCCGCCAGACAGTGATGTGAGCTCCGAGGATGCGGAGTTTTACGACGGCGATCATGGTCTCAAGGATCTCGAGTCCCCAGAACGCTCGTTGTTGCGGGATGAAATCGAAGGCACTGTCCATCGCACCATCCAGCAACTGCCTGAAGACCTGCGCACGGCACTTACCCTGCGCGAGTTCGACGGGCTGAGTTACGAAGACATTGCCAGTGTCATGCAATGTCCGGTGGGTACCGTGCGCTCTCGAATCTTCCGCGCTCGGGAGGCCATAGACAAAGCCCTGCAACCTTTGCTGCAGGAAACCTGAGACAGCGGCGACAGCCAAGAGAGGAACCGCCATGAGTCGTGAAGCTTTGCAGGAATCGCTGTCCGCGGTGATGGATAACGAAGCGGACGAGCTTGAACTGCGTCGTGTGTTGAACGCCGTAGACGATGCTGAAACCCGTGCCACCTGGTCGCGTTACCAGGTTGCCCGCGCAGCCATGCACAAGGAGCTGCTGCTGCCCAATCTGGATATCGCCTCGGCGGTGTCTGCAGCGCTGGCTGACGAAGCCGTGCCGGCCAAGGCCAAGAAAGGGCCATGGCGCAGCATTGGCCGCCTGGCGGTAGCTGCCTCGGTCACCGTAGCGGTGCTGGCCGGTGTGCGCATGTACAACCAGGACGAGATCACTGGTGCCGAGCTTGCTGCCCAGCAACCTGCCCAGCAAGGCCTGACTGTGCCACAAGCACAAGGCCCGGCCGTTTTGGCAGGCTATAGTGAGAGCAGTGAGCAACCGACCGGGCCGATGGCCAACGGCGTGCTGCAGAACCAGGCCGGCTGGGACCAGCGTCTGCCAGGCTACCTGCGCCAGCATGCCCAGGAATCTGCGCTCAAGGGCACTGAAACCGCATTGCCGTATGCCCGCGCCGCCAGCCTGGAAAACCGTTAAGTAAGGAGGATCATGCGCGCGCTACCTCTCCTGTCGCTGCTGATTGGCAGCTGCATGACGGTGCCAGCATTGGCGGCCAATTCCTCGCCCGAGGCGAGCGAGTGGCTGAGCAAGCTGGCACAGGCCGAGCAAAAGCAGAGCTACCAAGGCTCTTTTGTCTACGAACGCAATGGCAGCTTCTCTTCCCACGAGATCTGGCACAGGGTCGACGACGGCAAGGTCAGCGAGCGGCTGTTGCAGCTCGATGGCGCCGCCCAGGAGATCGTGCGCGTGGATGGCAAGGTAGAGTGCGTCAGCGGGGCCTTGGCCAGTGGTGTGACGACGCCCCCGGACACCGCGCAGCGTGTGCTTGATCCGCTGAAACTGATGGGCTGGTATGACTTGAGCGTGGCGGGCAAGTCACGGGTCGCCGGGCGCGATGCCGTGATCGTGACGCTCACCCCGCGCGACCAGCACCGTTATGCCTTCGAATTGCACCTGGACCGTGCTACCGGCCTGCCGCTGCGCTCGTTGATGGTCAACGACAAGGGGCAGTTGCTGGAGCGCTTCCAGATGACCCGTCTCGATACCGAAGCACCTAGCGACGACGACCTGCGCGCCAGCGCTGCGTGCAAGCCGGTGCAGCATGTGGCCGCTGCCGCCAATGACACGGTCGCCGGCTGGCGTTCGGACTGGCTGCCGCCTGGCTTCGAACTGGTCAACAGCTCGGTACGCCGCGACCCCAAGAATGACAGCACGGTCAGCAGCCTGATGTACGACGATGGCCTGGCGCGCTTCTCGGTGTTCCTCGAGCTGGTAAAGGATGAGGGCGGGACCGACATGCGCACCCAGCTTGGCCCGACTTCGGCGGTTTCGCGTCGGCTGAACACGCCCAAGGGCAAGGTAATGGTCACTGTGGTCGGCGAGATTCCGCTGGGTACCGCAGAGCGTGTGGCGCTGTCGATGCGCCCCCAGGATGGCCAGGCGCGCCAGTGATGGCGCGCATTTGCGGGCCAGGCGTGCGGGCCATGCCAAAGCGTGCGGACATGCCTCTGAAATGAAATTAAAGCATTGTCATTTGCAATCCATCGGCAAATTTTCTATAGGTCAGGCTTCTTGGAGCCTGGCCTTTCCTGCTTTGTGCAGGGGCCTTTCTAAACTACCGCTCGTTGTGACGGGAGCCGTATGTCAATACCACGCTTGAAATCCTACCTATCGATGTTCGCCGCCGTGCTGATGCTCGGCCAGGTGCTCAGCGCCCAGGCCGAGGAAGCCCTGCCGGACTTCACTACCCTGGTCGAGCAGGCCTCGCCAGCCGTGGTCAACATCAGTACCAAGCAGAAGCTGCCGGACCGCCGCATGGCCGCCGGGCAGATGCCCGACCTGGAAGGCCTGCCGCCGATGTTCCGCGAGTTCTTCGAGCGCAACATGCCGCAGCAGCCGCGCTCGCCGCGTGGCGACCGCCAGCGCGAGGCCCAGTCGCTGGGTTCGGGCTTCATCATTTCCAGCGATGGCTACGTGCTGACCAACAACCACGTGGTAGCCGATGCCGACGAAATCATCGTCCGCCTGTCGGACCGCAGCGAGCTGCAGGCCAAGCTGGTCGGCACCGATCCGCGCACCGACGTGGCCCTGCTCAAGGTCGAGGGCAAGAACCTGCCGACCGTCAAGCTGGGTGATTCCGAGAAGCTCAAGGTGGGCGAGTGGGTACTGGCCATCGGTTCGCCGTTCGGCTTCGACCATTCGGTGACCAAAGGTATCGTCAGCGCCAAGGGTCGCACCCTGCCCAACGACACCTACGTACCGTTCATCCAGACGGACGTTGCCATCAACCCGGGCAACTCCGGCGGCCCGCTGTTCAACATGAACGGCGAAGTGGTGGGTATCAACTCGCAGATCTTCACCCGTTCCGGCGGTTTCATGGGCCTGTCGTTCGCCATCCCGATCGATGTGGCGATCGATGTCTCCAACCAGCTGAAGAAAG
This sequence comes from Pseudomonas sp. UYEF17, assembly GCF_040546125.1. Taxonomy (NCBI): domain Bacteria; kingdom Pseudomonadati; phylum Pseudomonadota; class Gammaproteobacteria; order Pseudomonadales; family Pseudomonadaceae; genus Pseudomonas; species Pseudomonas sp. UYEF17. The sequence continues at coordinate 148,753 of NZ_JBEPNE010000003.1, read as the reverse complement.
ACGGCAAGGTCAGCCGCGGCTGGCTGGGCGTGGTGATCCAGGAGGTCAACAAGGACCTGGCTGAGTCGTTCGGCCTGGACAAACCGGCCGGTGCCCTGGTGGCCCAGGTGCTGGAAAACGGCCCGGCAGCCAAGGGCGGCCTGCAAGTGGGTGACGTGATCCTGAGCATGAACGGCCAGCCGATCGTCATGTCGGCCGACCTGCCGCACCTGGTCGGCAGCCTCAAGGACGGCGAAAAGGCCAAGCTGGAGATCATCCGCAACGGCAAGCGCCAGAACCTCGACATCAGCGTTGGCGCTTTGCCGGACGACGATGCCGACATCGGTACCGGCGCCGAAGGCAGCGCCGAGCGCAGCAGCAACCGCCTGGGCGTCTCGGTGGCCGACCTGACCGCCGAGCAGAAGAAAGCCCTGGAGCTCAAGGGTGGCGTGGTCATCAAGGAAGTCCAGGATGGCCCGGCCGCGATGATCGGCCTGCGCCCGGGTGACGTGATCAGCCACCTGAACAACCAGGCCATCGGTTCGGCCAAGGAATTCACCGAAATCGCCAAGGAACTGCCGAAGAACCGTTCGGTGTCGATGCGCGTGCTGCGTCAGGGTCGTGCCAGCTTCATTACCTTCAAGCTGGCTGAATAAGCGGCTTGGCAAGGAGAAAAGGGCAGCTTCGGCTGCCCTTTTTCATGAAAGTTCACAATTGCAGGGGCGAATGCTGTGTACAGCCCGATAGAGGAATCTCCCATATCCCGGCAGCTTAAGGTACAATTCCCGGCTATTTTTCGGCGGGCGTCCGGCTCGCAGCCTTTTCGAGTGTTGACCCGTGAGTGATTTGAGTCATATCCGCAATTTCTCCATCATCGCCCACATCGACCATGGCAAGTCGACGCTGGCCGACCGTTTCATCCAGATGTGCGGTGGCCTGTCGGCACGCGAGATGGAAGCCCAGGTGCTCGATTCCATGGACCTGGAGCGTGAGCGCGGTATCACCATCAAGGCCCACAGCGTCACGCTCAACTACAAGGCGCAGGACGGCAAGGTCTACCAGCTGAACTTCATCGATACCCCCGGCCACGTCGACTTCACCTACGAAGTCTCGCGTTCGCTGGCGGCCTGTGAAGGCGCGCTGCTGGTGGTGGATGCCGGCCAGGGCGTCGAGGCCCAGTCCGTAGCCAACTGCTACACCGCCATCGAGCAGGGCCTTGAGGTCATGCCGGTACTGAACAAGATGGACCTGCCCCAGGCCGATCCGGATCGCGTCAAGGACGAGATCGAGAAGATCATCGGCATCGACGCCACCGACGCCGTGGCCTGCAGTGCCAAGAGCGGCATGGGCGTGGACGAGGTGCTCGAGCGCCTGGTGCAGACCATCCCCGCGCCGGAAGGCGATATCGAGGCGCCGCTGCAGGCACTGATCATCGACTCCTGGTTCGACAACTACCTGGGCGTGGTCTCGCTGGTGCGCGTGCGCCACGGCCGCGTCAAGAAAGGCGACAAGATCCTGGTCAAGTCCACCGGCAAGGTGCACCTGGTCGACAGCGTGGGCGTGTTCACCCCGAAACACACCCAGACCGCCGACCTGAAGGCCGGCGAAGTGGGCTTCATCATTGCCAGCATCAAGGACATCCACGGTGCCCCGGTCGGTGACACCCTGACCCTGTCCTCGACCCCTGAGGTCGAAGTGCTGCCAGGCTTCAAGAAGATCCAGCCGCAGGTCTACGCCGGCCTGTTCCCGGTCAGCTCCGACGACTTCGAGGACTTCCGCGATGCGCTGCAGAAGCTGACCCTGAACGACTCGTCGCTGCAGTACATGCCGGAAAGCTCCGACGCCCTGGGCTTCGGCTTCCGTTGCGGCTTCCTCGGCATGCTGCACATGGAGATCATCCAGGAGCGCCTGGAGCGCGAATACGACCTGGACCTGATCACCACGGCGCCAAGCGTGATCTACGAGCTGGAACTGAAAACCGGCGAGACCATCACCGTCGACAACCCGTCGAAGCTGCCAGACGTCTCGGCGGTCGCCGACTTCCGCGAGCCGATCGTCACTGCCACCATCCTGGTACCGCAGGAACACCTGGGCAACGTCATCACCCTGTGCATCGAGAAGCGTGGCGTGCAGCGCGACATGCAGTTCCTCGGCAGCCAGGTGCAGGTGCGCTACGACCTGCCGATGAACGAAGTGGTGCTGGACTTCTTCGACCGCCTCAAGTCCACCAGCCGCGGCTATGCTTCGCTGGACTATCATTTCGATCGCTACCAGTCGGCCAACCTGGTCAAGCTGGATGTACTGATCAACGGCGACAAGGTCGATGCCCTGGCATTGATCGTGCACCGCGACAACGCGGCCTACAAAGGCCGTGCGTTGACCGAGAAGATGAAGGAGCTGATCCCTCGGCAGATGTTCGACGTGGCGATCCAGGCAGCTATCGGCGGCCAGATCATCGCGCGGACAACCGTCAAGGCGCTCAGAAAGAACGTACTGGCCAAGTGCTACGGTGGTGACGTCAGCCGTAAGAAGAAGCTGCTGGAGAAGCAGAAGGCCGGTAAGAAACGCATGAAACAGGTGGGTAACGTGGAGATTCCACAGGAAGCCTTCCTCGCCGTGCTCAGGTTGGATAGCTAGGTCCTATGTCGCTAAATTTCCCGCTGTTGCTAGTCATCGCCGTCTTCGTCTGCGGCCTGCTGGGCTTGATCGACCTGCTGTTCCTGGCCCCGCGCCGGCGTGCGGCAATCGCCAACTATCAGGGCAGCGTCAGCCAGCCCGAGATGGCGGTGGTCGAGCGCCTGGGCAAGGAGCCGTTGCTGGTCGAGTATGGCAAGTCGTTCTTCCCGGTGCTGTTCATCGTGCTGGTGCTGCGTTCGTTCCTGGTCGAGCCGTTCCAGATCCCTTCGGGGTCGATGAAGCCGACCCTGGAAGTGGGCGACTTCATCCTGGTGAACAAGTTCTCGTACGGCATTCGCCTGCCGGTGATCGACAAGAAGGTCATCGAGGTGGGTGACCCGCAACGCGGTGATGTGATGGTGTTCCGCTACCCGAGCGACCCGAACGTCAACTACATCAAGCGTGTGGTAGGCCTGCCGGGTGACCAGGTGCGCTACACCAGCGACAAGCGGTTGTTCGTCAACGGCCAGCCGATTGCCGAACAACTGGTGGGCACCGAGCCGGGCACCCTGGGCAGCGCCGAGCTGTACAAGGAAAAGCTCGGCGAGGCCGAACACCTGATCCGCAAGGAAATGAGCCGTTACCGCATGCCGCCGGACCAGCAATGGACCGTGCCGGCAGGCCATTACTTCATGATGGGCGACAACCGCGACAACTCCAACGACAGCCGTTACTGGGATGACCCGAACATCCCGAAGGAACTGCACGGCATGGTTCCGGACCGGAACATCGTCGGCAAGGCCTTCGCGGTGTGGATGAGCTGGCCAGAGCCCAAGCTCAGCCACCTGCCCAACCTGTCGCGGGTCGGTCTGATCCATTGATACCCATCGGCGCTGGCCAGCAGGCAGCGCCGAATGCATTTCTGACATAGGCTGTGTTCTCAGGGATCGGGAGATTCGCCGCACATCGCGGCGGGCCACAGCCAAACAGTCTTTCAGGATGTTGATTTGAACAACGCGTTGAACAACGAACGGGTGGCTGCATGAGTGCTCCCCTTGCCCGTCTGGAGCGAAAGCTCGGTTATACCTTCAAGAACCAGGACCAGATGCTCCTGGCACTGACCCATCGCAGTTACGCCGGGCGCAACAATGAGCGCCTGGAGTTTCTCGGTGACGCCATTCTCAACTTCGTCGCCGGCGAAGCGCTGTTCGAGCGCTTCCCGCAGGCCCGCGAAGGCCAGCTGTCGCGCCTGCGCGCGCGCCTGGTCAAGGGTGAGACCCTGGCCCGCCTGGCCCGTGGTTTCGACCTGGGCGATCACCTGCGCCTGGGTTCGGGTGAGCTCAAGAGCGGTGGCTTCCGCCGCGAGTCGATCCTGGCCGACGCCCTGGAGGCGCTGATTGGCGCCATCTACCTGGACGCCGACATGGAAACGGCCCGGGAGCGCGTGCTGGCCTGGCTGGCCGATGAGTTCGAAGGCCTGACCCTGGTCGATACCAACAAGGACCCGAAAACCCGCCTGCAGGAGTTCCTGCAGTCGCGCAGCTGCGAGCTGCCGCGTTACGAAGTGGTGGACATCCAGGGCGAACCGCACTGCCGGACCTTCTTCGTCGAATGCGAAGTGGTGCTGCTGAACAACAAGAGCCGTGGCCAGGGCGTTAGCCGGCGTATTGCCGAGCAAGTCGCTGCCGCGTCTGCACTGATCGCCCTGGGCGTGGAGAATGGCAATGACTGATAGCAACCCGACCCGCTGCGGCTACGTAGCCATTGTCGGCCGCCCGAACGTGGGCAAGTCGACCTTGCTCAACCACATCCTCGGCCAGAAGCTGGCGATCACCTCGCGCAAGCCGCAGACCACCCGCCACAACATGCTCGGCATCAAGACCGAGGGTGACGTGCAGGCGATCTACGTCGATACCCCCGGTATGCACAAGGCCAACGACAAGGCCTTGAACCGCTACATGAACCGCAACGCTTCGGCGGCCCTGAAGGACGTCGACGTGGTGATCTTCGTGGTCGACCGCACCAAATGGACCGACGAGGACCAACTGGTGCTGGAGCGCGTGCAGTACGTGACGGGCCCACTGATCATCGCGGTCAACAAGACCGACCGCATGGAAGAGAAGGCCGAACTGATCCCGCACCTGCAATGGCTGCAGGAGCAGTTGCCGAACGCCGAAGTGATGCCTATTTCCGCGCAACAGGGGCACAACCTGCAGGCGCTGGAAGCACAGATCGCCAAGCACCTGCCCGAGAACGAGCACTTCTTCCCCGAAGACCAGATCACCGACCGCAGCAGCCGCTTCCTGGCCGCCGAACTGGTGCGCGAGAAGATCATGCGCCAGCTGGGTGCGGAATTGCCGTACCAGATCACCGTGGAAATTGAAGAATTCAAGCAGCAGGGTCATGTGCTGCACATCCATGCGCTGATCCTGGTCGAGCGCGACGGCCAGAAAAAGATCATCATTGGCGACAAGGGCGAGCGCATCAAGCGCATCGGCTCCGAGGCGCGCAAGGACATGGAGGTGCTGTTCGACTCCAAGGTCATGCTCAACCTGTGGGTCAAGGTGAAAGGCGGCTGGTCCGATGACGAGCGCGCCCTGCGCTCGCTGGGCTACGGCGACCTGTAAATTCGCCTGACGGCTCAGGTTACTCTGTGGGAGCGGGTTTACCCGCGAATGCGTCAGTGGGTTCACCATCGCATTCGCGGGTAAACCCGCTCCCACAGTTGTCTGGGGCTTTTAGAGAGCGTTTATGGAACAACCTGTCGGCCAGCCAGCCTATGTGCTGCACAGCCGTGCCTACAAGGAAACCAGCGCGCTGGTGGACTTCTTCACCCCGCAGGGCCGCATGCGCGCCGTGCTGCGCCGTGCGCGTGGCAAGGGTGGCAGCCTGGTGCGGCCGTTCGTGCCGCTGGAGCTGGAACTGCGTGGGCGTGGCGAGCTGAAGAATGTCGGGCGCATGGACAGTGCCGGCATCGCCGCGTGGCTGCATGGCGATGCCCTGTTCAGCGGTTTGTACCTCAACGAACTGCTCATGCGCCTGCTGCCCGCCGAAGCGCCTTTCCCGGCGCTGTTCGAGCACTACACCCTGACCTTGCAGGCCTTGGCCGCCGGTCGCCCGCTGGAGCCGCTGCTGCGCTCCTTCGAATGGCGGCTGCTGGACGAGCTCGGTTACGCGTTTTCGTTGCACCACGACGTCAATGACCAGGCGATCGCGGTCGATGGCCTGTACCGCTTGCGTGTGGACGCCGGCCTGGAGCGGGTCGAGCTGGTGCAACCCGGGCTGTTCCGCGGCACCGAACTGCTGGCCCTGGCCGAAGCCGACTGGGATGCCCCAGGTGCCTTGCTCGCCGCCAAGCGCCTGATGCGCCAGGCACTGGCGGTTCATCTGGGGGCAAAACCGCTGGTCAGCCGGGAACTGTTTCGCAAGCGCTGATCACGACGTATGCTGTGGGGCTCAATCTTCAGGAGAGCCTTTCGTGACTCACAGCAACCGCATGCTTCTCGGCGTAAACATCGACCACGTGGCGACCCTGCGCCAGGCCCGGGGCACGCGTTACCCTGATCCGGTCAAGGCTGCCCTGGATGCCGAGGAAGCAGGCGCCGATGGCATCACCGTGCACCTGCGTGAAGACCGCCGGCACATCCAGGAGCGTGACGTGGTGCTGCTCAAGGACGTGCTGCAGACGCGCATGAACTTTGAGATGGGCGTCACCGAAGAGATGATGGCCTTTGCCGAGAAGATCCGCCCGGCGCACATCTGCCTGGTACCCGAAACCCGTCAGGAGTTGACCACCGAAGGCGGCCTTGACGTGGCGGGCCAGGAAGCACGGATCAAGGCTGCGGTTGAGCGCCTGTCGCGTACCGGTGCCGAAGTGTCGCTGTTCATCGATGCCGACGAGCGGCAGATCGAGGCTTCGCGTCGTGTTGGCGCGCCTGCCATCGAACTGCACACCGGGCGTTACGCCGATGCCGAAACCCCGACCGAAGTGGCCGAGGAACTCAAGCGTATCGTCGATGGCGTGGCGTTTGGCGTGGGGCAGGGGCTGATCGTCAATGCCGGTCACGGGTTGCATTACCACAACGTCGAGGCGGTGGCGGCAATCAAAGGCATCAATGAGCTGAACATCGGTCATGCGTTGGTGGCGCATGCCCTGTTCGTCGGCTTCAAGGCTGCAGTGGCCGAGATGAAGGCGCTGATCGTGGCGGCTTCGCGCTGATCGTTGGTCGCCTGTACCGGCCTCTTCGCGGGCTTGCCCGCTCCCACAGGGATTGCACAAGCTTCAAGGCCTGTGGGGCACCTGTGGGAGCGGGCAAGCCCGCGAAGAGGCCGGTGCAGGCAGCCGATCACTCGGCAGGAAACACCAAGGTAAACCGGGTAGGCCCCAAGGGGCTGCTGCTGACCTCGACCCGCCCACCATGCAACTGCATGATCGATTTCACGATCGCCAGCCCCAACCCGGTCCCTCCCTCCAGCCGCGAGCGCCCCGAGCCCACCCGATAAAACCGCTCGAACAAGCGCGACTGGTGTTCTTCAGCAATACCAGGCCCCTGGTTTTCCACCGAAAGCCGAACTTCGCTGCCCACGCGCTCGATACGTAGTTCCACAGGCCTGTCATCGGGGCAGTGCCGAATGGCATTGCTCAACAGGTTCGACAGTGCCCGCTGAAACATCAGCCGATCACCCTGCGCCGTCCCCCAGCCTTGCACACGCAACTCAACCCCTTTCAGCTCGGCACTGAACGCAAACAGCTCGACAACCCGCGCCGTCTCGTCGGCCAATGACATGGGCTTGAGCGCGACCTGGGCCTGGGGTTGGCTGACCTGGGCGAGAAACAGCATGTCATTGATGATGCGGTTGAGCCGGGTCAGTTCTTCGATGCTGTCTTCCAGCACTTCCCGGTAATTCGCGTTGTCCCGTTCGCGGGCCAGCGTCACTTGCGCCTTGCCCATCAGGTTGCTCAACGGTGTGCGCAGTTCATGGGCCAGATCATCGGAGAACTGCGACAGCTGGCTGACGCCCTGATCGAGGCGGTCGAGCATCACGTTGATGCTACTGGCCAGCTCTGCCAGTTCCAGCGGCAGGCCGGTAGCGGGAAGACGATGTTGCAGGTCCTGGGCCGACACCCGCCCGGCAATGCGCCGGAAGTGCCGCAGTGGCTTCAGGCCGCGCTGCATCAGCCACCAGGCACCGGCCCCGATCAGCAGCAGCAGCAACGGCAGCGCGAGCAAGGTGGAGTGCAGGTAGGCCTGCAGCAGGGCGTTGTCGTCGGCGCGGTTGAGCGACATCATCACCTTGACCGGGGTGTCGTCGCGCAGGCGCATCAGCCGGGTCACGGTGAGTATCTGGTTGCCATTGCTGTCGCGCCACGCATGAAAGGCCAGACGGGCATCGGTGCGCAGATCGCCTACCTGCGATTCCAGCGCTGGCCCCAGGCTGAGCAGGTGCGGGTGGCGGCCTTCGAGGGCCAGCACGCTGAGGCTGAGGTTGTCGTGTCCCATCACCAAGTCGAGCAAGGGATGGGCGCGGCTGCCCAGGTCTTCGCTACGCAGGTCGACCCGAAGGTTGTGCTCGACCTGCAGCATCTTGCGCGCCAGGTCCTTGCGTGCGCGGCTGTCCAGTTCGTGATCGAGGGCGAACACGGCCAGGCAGGCCAGCAGCAGCACCAGTGCGGCGCCCATCAGCGTCACGCTCAGGCCCAGGCGCAGTGACAGGCTGGCGTTTTTCAAAAGCGTGCCTCGAGCACGTAGCCGACGCCGCGCAGGGTATGGATCAGCTTGTTGTCGAACGGGTCGTCGATCTTTGCCCGCAGGCGCCGTATCGAAACCTCGACCACATTGGTGTCGCAGTCGAAGTTCATGTCCCACACCAGCGAGATGATTTGGGTGCGTGACAGCACCTCGCCGGTCTGGCGCATCAGCAGGTGCAGCAGGGCGAATTCCTTGGCGGTCAGGTCTATACGCTGGCCGGCGCGGTAGGCGCGGTGGCGGCCAGGGTCCAGCTCCAGATCGGCGACGCGCAGGGTGCTGGGCTGCAGTTGCTGGTCGTTGCGGCGCAGCAGGCTGCGGATACGGGCCAGCAGTTCCGGGAACTCGAAAGGTTTGAGCAGGTAATCGTCGGCCCCCAGGTCCAGGCCCTTGACCCGGTCGGCCAAGCGGCCGTGGGCGGTAAGCATCATGATGCGCGTGGCCGATTCGGCGCGCAGCCGCTGCAGCACGGTCCAGCCATCGAGTTCGGGCAGGTTGACGTCGAGGATGACCAGGTCGTAGGGCTGCTGGAGGGCCAGGTGCAGGCCATCTGTGCCGGTGTGGGCGCAGTCGACCACGTAGCCGGTCTCGCGCAGGCCCTGTTGCAGGTAGTCGGCGGTACGCAGTTCGTCCTCGATGATCAGTAGACGCATGGGTGGGCTCGGTGTGATGAAAGGGGGCGATTCTCGACCCTGTAGTGGCGTCAGGGTCAAGGAGCGGGATGTTACGGCATGAGTAAGGACGCGCGGCGCAGATAACGGATTTGTAATCCTGGTGTTATCTGGCTGTCTGCTAGGGCCCTTTCGCGGGTAAACCCGCTCCCACAGGATTTTCACAGACGCTGAAATCCGTGCAGTTCCTGTGGGTTTACCCGCGAAGAGGCCAGCACAGACAACACAGGGCCACATTGCAAGACTGTAATCCCCGCCTCACCTTGCCGTTAGCTAGCCCTCGCTAGGATGGCCCTGTCTGATCGGTTATCACGAGGCAACCACGATGAACCTGACCAAATACCTGCTGTTGGCCACCCTTGCCCTGGGCAGCGCCAGTGTTTACGCCGAGGGCGGTGCAGAACGTTCCAAACAATTCTGGCAAGCGTTCCGCGAAGACCAGCAGCGCCTGCACGGCGACAAGCAACAGGCCGTTGCCGAGCGTGAGCGCAAGGCACAGGAGAAGGCCCGCGAGTTGGCCAAGGATTGAGTGACAGCACCTACGCCGTGACAGCTCCTCGGCGCAGGTGTATTCAGGCGCCCATCCGGGCGCCTTTTTTATTTGCGCGCCAGCAGGGTGGCGCGGCGTGGGGCCGGCAGGCCTTCGATGGTCTTGCTGTGGTCGTTCGGGTCGAGGAAGTCGCCCAGTGACTGGTAGCGCATCCACTCGGTGCTGCGCTGTTCCTCGACGCTGGTCACGCTTACGTCGACGCAACGCACGTCGCTGAAACCGGCACGGCGCAACCAGCGCTCCAGGGCCGGTACCGACGGCAGGTACCAGACGTTGCGCATCTGTGCATAGCGGTCCTCAGGTACCAGCACCTGGTTTTCGTCACCCTCGATCACCAGGGTTTCCAGCACCAGTTCACCGCCTTTGACCAGGCAGTCCTTGAGCGCCAGCAGGTGCTCGATGGGCGAGCGGCGATGGTAGAACACCCCCATGGAAAACACCGTGTCGAAACCTTCGAGGTTGGCCGGCAGGTCTTCCAGGGCGAATGGCAGGTGCCAGGCGGGCAGCTCTGGCAGGTATTGCTGAACGGCCTGGAACTGGCAGAAGAACAGCCAGTTGGGATCGACGCCAATCACCATGTCGGCGCCGGCACCGAGCATGCGCCACTGGTAGTAGCCGTTGCCGCAGCCCACGTCGAGCACGCGCTTGCCCTTGAGGTCCAGGTGCGGGCCGACCCGGGACCATTTCCAGTCCGAACGCCATTCGGTGTCCACATGCACGCCGAACAGGTCGAATGGCCCTTTGCGCCAAGGGGACAGGCCCATCAGTGCCTGGCGCATCTGCGCGCGGGTGGCGTCGTCGCAATCGCAGTCCAGGCGCAGCCCGTTGACCAGGTCGATTTCGCTCGGTTGCAGGGCGGGCAAGGCTTCCAGAGCACCTCGCCAGCGGTCGAGGTCACCGTGACCCTTCTCCAGCTTGGCTTCCAGTTGCGCTTGCAGGCCTTGCGACCAGGAAGCCAGGGGCGTGCCCGCCAGGCGGCGGACGAGGGGGGACAGATCGATCATGGCAGGGCAATCAAAGAGGCGAAGTTAAGGCATTGGAACCAGGGCACCACTTTCGAGAAACCGGCTGCGCGCAGGCGCGCCTGGTGGGCTTCGAGGGTGTCGGGCCTCATCACGTTCTCGATGGCACTGCGCTTCTGGGCAATTTCCAGTTCGCTGTAGCCATTGGCACGTTTGAAGTCCAGGTGCAGTTCATTGAGCAGGTCCTGCTGTTCATCATCGGCGAAGCGCAGTTTTTCCGAGAGGATCAGCGCACCACCGGGCAACAGCGCCTGGCGGATGCGGCCGAGCAGCTCCAGGCGCTGGTCGGGGGCGATGAACTGCAGGGTGAAGTTCATCGCCACCACCGAGGCGGGCTCGAAGGGCAGGGCCAGGATGTCGGCTTCCAGCACCTGCACCGGCAGCAGTTCCTGGAACATCGAGTCCTGGGCGGTGAGGTACTGGCGGCAACGCTCGACCATCGCCGCGGAGTTGTCCACGGCGATTACCCGGCAGCCGTCACTGCGCACATGGCGGCGCAGCGATTGGGTAACGGCACCCAACGACGCACCCAGGTCGTACAGCGCGGTATGCGGCTGGGCGAAGCGCGCGGCCAGCACGCCGAGGTTCTCGACGATGGTCGGGTAGCCCGGTACCGAGCGCTTGATCATGTCCGGGAACACACGCACCACATCCTCGTTGAAGACGAAGTCGGGCACTTGCTCCAGGGGCTGGGCGAAAAGGCGGTCGGGTTGTTTGCTCACGGGGAGGGCTCGGGCCGGAAAAACGGGGCGATATTCTAACCAAACCGGGCCAAGGTTGCCTATTTATCGGACCGAAATGACAAATGGGCGTCACAGGGGGCGTTTCCCTTGCGCACGTGTCTGGCAGAAACTGCAGATGTTTCCGTGACGGTATCGATAATTGCCTGACTCTATTAATGCCTTGTGAATACTAAGGTGCACCGGCGAGTCGCGCCAGAGGATTAATAGGAGGTTTTATATGGGAAGTGATGTCGTTGAGCCCAAAGCGTTGCCATTCGATAAGCTTACCGAAGACCAGCGTGTTGAGTTTATACCCAGTCAAATTTTCGAACTGAAGAAGAATGAGCCCGCATTCATTTTTAGTCGGGATAACTTACGAACAATCAAGCGCTATGAAAACGCCGTGCGCCAACTGCCGAAGGATTACGAGGTCAAGGTGAATGAAACGTTCGCTGCGCTTGGTCTCGACATCAATGATGTCAATGTTTTTTTCAATAACTTACGCAGTCACGTCAACTCTTGGGATCGCGTTGAGGATGCATGCAAGACCATGGGCGCAGACCTGCAGGTCTTTGCTGAGGACTTGATTGATGAAGCGAATAACCTGATAAGCAAGATCAAGTGCATGGACGCTTGGGAATCGGCAGCCATTGTGCGTGATGATACGGACAGTGTTGGGCTTTCTGCAGTGGATACGCACATCTTCAGGGAAAGTGTCGACATCCACCTGAGTGCGATTACCGAAGACATCGAGGCGAAGCTCGATGGTATCCGGCATGTCAAAGCGCTGATTGACCGTTTCGGCGATGACATTATCGAGAACCTCCAGCCCATGGCGAAATCCTTGCTGAACCGCATTGGCGGCGAGAATATCCCGGAAGCACTGGCGAAGCTGGAGCCCGAGCTCGACGAGTTGGATGCCGAGATTCTGAAAAAATTGGATGAATATAATGCGCTTGTCGGCACTGCTTTTTACGGGCTGGTTTTTGGGCCGTTAGGGCTGATAGTGACCGGCGGTATTTACGGGGCTCAGGCCGAGAAGGTGCGAGCTGATAAGAACGAGCTGATCAGAGATAGAGAGAAGCTGGCAGCCCGTCGAAGTGGGCTGCTAGGCGGTGCATCCGAGTTCGAAGTTATCAGAACTCATGTTTCCGACATGCAGTTTCGCCTGGTCGACGTCGGCACGGCCATCAAGAACCTGGAAGATGTCTGGGTTTTGATGGAGGCGTATGCCAAGAACTCCAAGAAGCGCGCGGCGGGCGTTTCTACCCAGTTGGCACTCAAACGTTTTGTCGACCGCTTCCAGCGAGTTATTTCCCCCTGGGAAAACATTCTTGGTATTTCGAACAATATATCCAGGCTGTTCAATGAAGCGCTGCAGGACTATTGAGGAGAAACTTTTTATGGAAGCCAAGGTTGATAATTTACCTGACATCAAGGTAATACTCACCAGCGAAGCGCGAATGGCCGAGCTTTACTATGCCAACATGAATGGCATGCTCCCGTCTTTGCGTGAGCGGTTGCTGGACCTGACCAAGTTGCTCAAGGCTGGCAACGACTGCATGCGGGAAAACGTACTTTCCAGTCTGGTGGCATTGAACCTGGAGCTGGACAGCAGTACAGCAGTTTTGGATGACGAGGACCTGCTACGTCTTCGCCAGAGCTTGCAGGCGGACATGGAGAATATAGCCAAGGCTGTCGAACGGGTATCTGCTTACCGTACACCCGATGTGAAGGGGCTCAGGCGAGATCAGGACGAAGTTGTCGCCAAGCTCGGCGCCTCTGCGACGCAGCTTGAGCAGACCGTGGCAGCTCAGCAGAAACGTGTCGCCGAAGTCGATGGCCTGCTCGATACCTTGGACCATCCCTCTGTTCGCGATGCGCTGCGCAATGTCATACCGCAAGAGCAGGATATTGATAGCTTGTTCGCGACGTTCAAAGACCCTTCGGTAACGCCGGAGCTTGTCAAAGGGGCTTTGGTAAAGCTCAATTCGCATCTGGACTTGCTTGAGCAGGGGCGAAAGTTTGCTGATGTTGTCGCCGCTCGTGAGCGGCTCTCCAGCAACTTGAACCAGCAAAAGCAGGGGCTGCGTACCGTTCAGAGGCAACTGGAGGAGGCGCAGGAGAAAAGCGGCCAGTTCGATCAGGTCGAACAACTGCTCGGGGAGCGTGAACCTTGGCTGGAGCAGATGAGCAAGTTCGTCCGTCATTGGCAAATGCTTTCAAACCTGATGGATGCCTCCGCCCAGCTGGCCGAGTTGCAGGCAGCGCTGGAAAAAGCCCGCGAGTACATGGTTGCCTTGCGCCGCCGCTTCGAAGCGGCCTGAAGCGTGATCACCTCACCCTGATGGCACAATCAAATGTTTGCACGGGTGGTGTGTCCGCTGCCCACGGTTGCTGATACACCAGCACCAGCTGAGCATCACCGGCGCTGCTGGCCTGGTAGCGCCAAGTGGATATCCCAGCGCTGCCAACCACTTCTTCTGCTTCCGGAGCGCTATACACCTCTGGGCCCAGGTTGCGCAGTACGTTGGCGGCCGGGTTTTCGACACGCCAGCGGTAGCCGGTGGACGGGTTGCTGGGCAAGGTTAGGGTCAGTGCCTGGCCTACCTGCAGACGGATGGGACATTCGCTTTCGGCGTCCAGTTCGACGGTCTGTGGGGGGTGTTGGGCACAGGCAGAAAGCAGGGCGAAGCTCAGGGGAACGAGCAGACGAGGGGCGGTCATGTTGGCTCCGGAGGCTGACGATGGCCTGAGGATAACCGATGATCGAGGAGATTTGTGTTGCCTGTGCCGGCCCTTTCGCGGGTAAACCCGCTCCCACAGAGATCTCACTGGGCTCAAGCCCCGCGCTATCCCTGTGGGAGCGGGTTTACCCGCGAAGAGGCCGGTGCTGGCTAGAACAGCACTTTGGCTACATCGGCGAAGCGCTTGGCGAAATGCACGGTCAGGCCTTCGCGCAGGTAGTCCGGCAGCTCCTCATAGTCCCCACGGTTAGGCTCCGGCAAGATCAGCTCGAAGATCTTCTGCCGCCGCGCCGCAATCACCTTCTCGCGCACACCGCCAATCGGTAGTACCTGCCCGGTCAGGGTCAGCTCGCCGGTCATGGCCACGCCCTTCTTCGGCGCCTGGTCTCGGGCCAGCGACAGCAGGGCGCTGGCCATGGTGATGCCGGCACTCGGGCCGTCCTTGGGCGTGGCGCCTTCGGGCACGTGCAGGTGAATGAACGCTTCGTTGAAGAAGCCAGGATCACCACCAAACTGCTTGAGGTTGGAGCTGACGTAGCTGTAGGCAATTTCGGCCGACTCTTTCATCACATCACCCAGCTTGCCGGTCAGCTTGAAGCCGCGGTTGAGGGTGTGGATGCGGGTGGCTTCGATCGGCAGCGTGGCGCCGCCCATGCTGGTCCAGGCCAGGCCGGTGATCACGCCTTTGCCAGCCAGCACCTGCTCGCTGCGGAACACCGGCATGCCAAGCGCGGCTTCCAGGTCCTTGGTGCCGATCTTCAGTTTGGCCTCGGGGGTTTCCAGCAGCTTGACCACGGCCTTGCGCACCAGCTTGCCCAGTTGTTTCTCCAGCTGGCGTACCCCGGCTTCGCGGGCATAGCCTTCGATCACCGCGCGCAGGGCGCTGTCGCTGATGCCGAGGCTGGTCTTGGCCACACCGGCCTTTTCCAGCTGCTTGGGCCACAGGTGGCGCTTGGCGATGGCCAGTTTCTCTTCGGTGATGTAGCCGGACAGGCGGATCACTTCCATGCGGTCGAGCAATGGCCCGGGGATCGAATCCAGGGTGTTGGCGGTGCACACGAACAGCACCTTGGACAGGTCCAGGCGCAGGTCCAGGTAGTGGTCGAGGAAGTCGACGTTCTGCTCCGGGTCGAGGGTTTCCAGCAGCGCTGAAGCCGGGTCGCCCTGGTAGCTCTGGCCCATCTTGTCGATCTCGTCGAGCATGATCACAGGGTTCATCACCTCGACGTCCTTCAGGGCCTGCACCAGCTTGCCGGGCTGGGCGCCGATATAGGTGCGGCGGTGGCCCTTGATCTCGGCCTCGTCACGCATGCCGCCGACACTGAAGCGGTAGAACGGCCGGCCGAGCGATTCGGCGATGGATTTACCGATGCTGGTCTTGCCTACCCCGGGCGGGCCCACCAGCAGCACGATCGAGCCACTGATCTCGCCTTTCCAGGCGCCCACGGCAAGGAACTCGAGAATGCGCTCCTTGATGTCGTCGAGGCCGGCGTGGTGCTGGTCGAGGACCTTGCGTGCGTGCTTGAGGTCGAGCTTGTCCTTGCCGTACACGCCCCAGGGCAGGGCTGTGGCCCAGTCCAGGTAGTTGCGGGTGACGGCGTATTCGGGCGAGCCGGTTTCGAGGATGGCCAGCTTGCCCATCTCTTCGTCGATGCGCTTGCGTGCCTGGTCCGGCAGGGTCTTGCCTTCGAGGCGCTGCTCGAACTGCTCTAGGTCGGCGCTGCGGTCGTCCTTGGTCAGGCCCAGCTCCTGCTGGATGACCTTGAGCTGTTCCTTGAGGAAGAACTCGCGCTGGTGCTCGCCGATCTGCCGATTGACCTCGGCCGAGATCTCGTTCTGCAGGCGCGCCACCTCGACTTCCTTGCGCAGCATCGGCAGGACCTTTTCCATGCGCTTTAGCATGGGTACGCAGTCGAGCACTTCCTGCAACTGGTTGCCGGTGGCCGAGGTGAGGGCGGCGGCGAAGTCGGTGAGCGGCGACGGGTCGTTGGGGCTGAAGCGGTTGAGGTAGTTCTTCAGCTCTTCGCTGTACAGCGGGTTGAGCGGCAGCAGCTCCTTGATCGCATTGATCAGCGCCATGCCGTAGGCCTTGACCTCGTCGGTCGGCTCGGCTGGCTGACGCGGGTATTCCACCTCGACGAGGTACGGCGGGCGGTGGTGCTTGAGCCAGGTACGGATGCGTACCCGGGTCAGGCCCTGGGCGACGAACTGCAGCTTGCCGTTTTCGCGGCTGGCGTGGTGCACCTTCACCAGCGTGCCGTACTGCGGCAGCGCCGAGGTGTCGAAGTGGCGGTGGTCTTCTGGCGGGGTATCCATGAAGAACAGGGCCAGGCTGTGGTCTGGCGACTTGGCCACCAGGTCGAGGGTTTCTGCCCAAGGGTCTTCATTGACGATGACCGGCAGCACCTGGGCCGGGAAGAACGGGCGGTTGTGGATCGGGATCACATAGACCTTGTCCGGCAGCTGCTGGCCGGGCAGGGCAAGGGCGTGGCCGGTTTCGGCCTGGGGAGTGGTGTGTTCGACTTCGCTGTGTTCGTCGGGATGTTCCGGGAAATCCTGCTGGTCGCTCATGGGGCACCTGCGTGAATGACTATGGTGCTTAGATGGGGCGGGGGGGGATGGGTTTCAATGGTAGATGATGGCAGGAGGGAAGGGGATCTTTGGTGGCCTGTTCCGGCCCTATCGCCGGCAAGCCAGCTCCCACAGGTGACCCACTGCTTTCAAGGCTAGTGGAGTACCTGTGGGAGCTGGCTTGCCGGCGATGAGGCCAGTACAGCGAGTGAGCCCCGCTGGCGGGGCTCGGCAGCTTTATTCAGCCAGTTTGTAGGCGATGATGTAGTCGCCCATCCTGGTGCCCAGCGAGCCATGCCCGCCGGCAGTCACCAGCACGTACTGCTTGCCATCCTTGCCGCTGTAGCTCATCGGCGTGGCCTGGCCACCCGCTGGCAGGCGGGCTTTCCACAGTTCCTTGCCGTTGTTCACGTCATAGGCGCGCAGGTACTGGTCCAGGGTGCCGCTGAGGAAGCCGACGCCACCGGCGGTGACGATCGAACCACCCATGCTCGGCACGCCAACCGGCATGCCGATCGGCACCGGGGTGCTGTCGCGGGTGGTGCCGTTCTTGTGCTTCCACACCATCTTGTTGGTGAACAGGTCGATGGCGGCGACATAGCCCCAGGCCGGGGCCTGGCACGGTACGCCCAGTGGCGACATGAACGGGTGCATGGTCACCGCGTACGGCGCACCGGTGTTCGGCTGCACGCCGCTGGTCTCGCTTTCACGCTTGCTGCCCTCTGCCACCTGCTCACGCGGGATCATCTTCGACACGAAGGCCATGTAGTTGGGCGAGGTGAACAGCAGTTGGCGCACCGGGTCGACCGACACGCTACCCCAGTTGAACACACCGACGTTGCCCGGGTAGATCAGCGAGCCTTGCTCGGATGGCGGGGTGTACTGGCCTTCGTAACGCAGTTCGCGGAACTGGATGCGGCACAGCATCTGGTCGAACGGCGTGGCGCCCCACATGGCCTGTTCGGTCAGTTCAGGGCCGAGCAGGTTGAGGTCGGAGCGGGCCTGGGTCGGCGAGGTGTGGTCGCCTTTCACCGCACCTTGCGGGGTGGGGATCTCGCGGATCGGCACGATCGGCGTGCCGTCGCGGCGGTCGAGCACGTACAGGCTGCCTTGCTTGGTCGGCACGATGATTGCCGGCTTCACGCCGTCGTCGGTCTTCAGGTGGACCAGGGTCGGCTGGCTGCCGACGTCCATGTCCCACAGGTCGTGGTGGGTGAACTGGTAGTTCCAGCGAGCCTTGCCGGTGGCAAGGTCCAGGGCGACCACGCCGGCGCTGTACTTCTCGGCACCCGGGGTGCGGTTGGCGCCCCACTGGTCCGGGGTCTGGTTGCCCAGTGGCAGGTAGATCATGCCGAGGTCTTCGTCGACGCTGGCGATCGACCACATGTTGGCCGAGTTGCGGCTGTACATCTTGCCAGGAGCCAGCGGCTGGGTGTCGTCCGGGTTGTTGCTGTCCCAGTTCCACACCAGGTGGCCATCGTGCACATCGTAGGCACGGATCACGCCGGATGGCTCGTTGGTCGACTCGTTGTCGGTGACATGGCCACCGATGATCACCAGGTCACGGGTGACTGCGGCTGGCGAGGTGGAGTAGTAGCCGCCGGCGGTGAACGGGCCGATGCCGGTGGTGAGGTCGATCACGCCCTGGTTGGCGAAGCCTTCGCAGACCTTGCCGTTGTCGGCATTGATGGCGATCAGGCGGGCGTCCGCAGTCGGCAGGTAGAGGCGGCGCGGGCAGGCCTGGGCCACGGCCTGGCCGGCGTCGGTAATTTTCGGTGCCGGGCTGCCGTCGCGGCTGACGTAACGGTTTTCGTCATAGTACGAAACGCCACGGCAGGTCATGTGGGCGAAGCCCTTGAAGGTGCCGACTGGGCTCTTGACCTGCGGGTCGTAGCGCCAGATTTCCGCGCCGGTGTCCGGGTCCAGGGCCAGCACGCGGCTGTGCGCGGTGCAGGCATAGAGCATGCCGTTGACCTTCAGCGGGGTGTTCTGGTTGGTCAGCTCCACCGGGTCGTTTTCGGTCGGCAGGTCACCGGTGTGGATGCGCCAGGCTTCTTCCAGGCGGTAGGCATTCTGCGGGGTGATCTGGCGCAGCGGCGAATAGCGGTCGCCGTGCTCGGTGCGGCCGTAGGCCTGCCATTCGCCGTCGGGCATGGCCGGGGCGGCGCTGGCCATTTCGCTGCTGTCGCGGCCCAGTTCGCCGAACACTTCACCTGGGTGGGTGAACTGGCTGCCCAGGGCGCAAGCGCCCGAAGCGACCACTGCAATGCCGAGCAGCGCAGTGTTGGCCTTGTTGGCCGGGCCGATCAGCGGGCGACGCGCCCAGGGCAGCAGCAGGACCACACCGATGGCAAACCAGATGGCCAGGCGCGGTACCAGTTGCCACCAGTCCAGGCCCACTTCGAGCAGGGCCCACACGGTGCTGCCCAGCAGTACCAGGCCGTACAGGCCCAGGGCGATGCGGCGCTGGGCCAGCAGCAGGATGCCCGACAGGGCAAAGCCGATACCGGCGATCAGGTAGTACAGCGATCCGCCCAGCTGGCTCAGCTTGATGCCGCCGGCCAGCAGGGCCAGGCCCATCAGCAACAGCAGCGCGCCGATCAGGCGCGGTAGCCAGCGGCTTCCATTGTTGGCACCTTCAGTGCTCATCGTAGGTTCTCCGTCAGGTCAAAAAGGGGGTTAGAAACTGCTCTGGATCTTCAGGCCGCCGATCAGGGCGCCATCGACCTGCGACACCCCGCCCGGGTGGCGGATGTACTGCAGGTTGGGGCGGACCGTGAGCCAGTCGGCCAGGTGGATGCCGTAGTACAGCTCGGCGCTGTACTCGGTGTCCTGCACCGGCAGGAAACCAGGGTTGTCGTAGTCGTAGAGGCCGGCGGCCTGGTTGGCCAGGCGCGCGTTCTTGCGATAGGCAGGGTTGACGTGCACACGGGCCAGGGCGAAACCGATGTCGTCCTTGGCGCGGGCGTCGAAGGGCCCTTTGTATACCAGTCCTGCCTGCACATAGTTGTCGATGGCATTGGTCTTCTTGTCGTGCACCGTGGCGTTGGCGAACAGGCTCAGGCCACGCGACTGGTCGGACGCCAGCGAAGTCACCTGCTGCTGGGCGCCGAGCCACAAGCCGTGCTTGCTCGAACTGCTGCGGTAGGCGGCGCCGCTGAGGGCTGCCGGCTGGCCGTTGCTGTCCTTGAGAACATCCTGTGCCTTGGCATTACTGTAGTAGTAGCCGGCGCGATATTCCCCTTTCAGACCATTGACCTGTGGACTCCATACCAGTTCTATCGGTATTACCGCGCCTTGGGTGCCGCTGCCGCTGAGCTTGAAGCCGTTGCCCGACTCCAGGTTGGAGGGATTCTGCTCGTACACGCCGACCTGGGCGTAGAGGGCATCGCTGAGGTTGTAGCGGACGCGCAGGGCCCACTGGCTAACCGGCCAGTTGTACCAGATGCCGCCCACCCAGTTGCCTACCTGCGAGCCGCAGAAGGCCAGGTTCTGGAAGTCGCAGGGGAAGCTGTTGAAGTCCTCGCCTTCGCCGAAACGGCCGAATTTCACGTCCAGTGCGCCATCGAAGTACTTCTGCTTGATCCACATCTGCGTCAGCCGCCAGGTTTCGCCACGGCCCCAGACCTCCTGGGCCGAGGTGAAGCCGCCGACACGCGGGTCGTTGATGCGGTCGTTGCTGATGTTGTCGCCGTGGCGCTCGGTGATGGTCAGCTGGAATTCGGTGTCGTGCCAGCCAAGGATCTTCTCCAGGTCCAGGTGGCTGCCGAAGGTGAACTGGTCGCTGTAGCGCGCGGTGCGGTCGTGGTCGTAGCCACCATGCAGGTTGCTGCCCATCTCGCCGGTGTAGCCGAGGGTGAAGTCGTAGCCTTTTTCCAGCAGTTCGCTGCGGGTGCCACCCCAGTCGCCGAGCATCCAGGGGGAGTCGCTGGCGAACATCTCGCTGGCGCCGGTGGGGGCCGCCAGGGCGCTGAGGGCAAGGCCGATGTAACAGGTTTTGGGCAGTTGGAGCATGAGATAGCGCTATCTTTTGATTATTGAATAAACGGCAAGCGCATCGAAGGGCGGGCCCTCCAATGGAAATGACGACAAGATGGTTTCGATGAAGCGATTCAGCTTGCGGCGGGGAGGATATAGGGGAAGTTGTAAGAAAAAAAGACAAATTGTCGCAGTGGATTGTTGCTGATATGGCAACAGTCCAGAGCTTGCGAGCTCTTTGTGGGAGCGGGCGCGCCCGCGAACACCGGCGGAGCCGGTGCCATCCACCGTGTCGGCTTCTTCGCGGGCATGCCCGCTCCCACAGTTACTGATTTGCAATCAGAAGGAGGTACGCAGGCCCACTTCCACACTACGCCCCGGCGCCGGGGCGATATCGCGCAGGATCGAGCTGGCATAGCGCACGGTCTGGTCAGTCAGGTTCTCGCCGCGCACAAACGCCAGCCACTGGCTCTGGCCAACTTCGAAGCGATAGCCAACGCTGGCCCCCAGCGTGGTATAGCCATCGGTGCTGGTTTCGTTGGCCGGTTTGCGATGCTGCGACGCAGCATGCTGCACGTCGACCCGCGCCTGCCAGCGGTCCAGCTCCCAGACCAGGCCGCTGTTCAGGCGCAGTGGGGCGATGCGTGGCAGCGGCTCGCCACTGTCGAGGTTTTTCGCCCGGGTGTAGTCACCGGAGAGCTCCAGGGCAAAGCTGCCATAGCGGTTCTCGGCCAGTTGCCAGCGGTCCTGGGCCTCGATGCCATAGAAGCGCGCCCGCACGCCCTGGTACTGGTATTCCGGGAAACCGTCATGGTCGTGATCGTGGTCATGGTCATCCTCGCCATGGTCGTGGTCATGCCCCTCGCGGGTGTTGCCGGTGCCGATCAGGCCGATGTAGTTGCGGAAGTGGCTGTAGAACACCCCGACACTGCCCTTGTGGGTGCCGTTGTCGAAACGCAGGGCCAGGTCGGCGGAAATGGCTTTTTCCTTGTTCAGGCTGGCATCGCCGACTTCAAAGGCTCCAGTGGCCACGTGGGCACCATTGGCATACAGCTCGTAGAAGGTCGGGGCGCGCTCGGTGTAGCCGAGGTTGGCGGCCAGCGACCAGATCGGGTCGAGCTGGTACACCGCCCCGGAAGACAGGCTGAAGGCGTTGAAAGTGCTGGCGCTGTCGGCGTCGGCGAAGTTCTCGTTGCCTTTGGCATCCGGGTCGACCCGGGTGTGCTCCATGCGTGCGCCCAGGCTCAGGTTCAGGCGCTCGGTGGCTTGCCACTGCTCCAGCATGAACAGCGCCAGGCTGTCGGTGTCGGTGTGCGGGACGAAGGCTTCCTCGCCCAAGGCGGAGAATTCGTTGCGGCTGACCTGGGCGCCGATCACGCCTTCTACCGGCCCTAGCGGTTGGTGGCGGGCTTCGATACGTGCTTCATAGCCCTTGTTCCTGAAGGTGGTGTGGACTTCGCCTTCTTCTATTTCACGGTGCTCGTAGTCGGTGTAGCCGGCATCGACCTTGACCGAAGTGAACGGGCCGTCCAGGTCACGCAGTTCGGAGGCGAAGGCGTAGTGGTCCTGCTTCATGTCCAGGCGCACACCTGGCTCGGCCACCGAGCCATAGTTGCTGTCGTAGCGGCTGTACGACAGGCCGGCGTAACCGTGGTCCCAATGGTAGGCGCCACCCACGGCGCCACCGTCCTGGCGGCCGTCGCTGTTTTCCAGGCGGTGCTTGCCGCCGGGTTCGTCGGCGTCGCGCACCTTGGAACTGCGCGCGTAACCGGGGATGCGCAGGTCGTTGAACTGGCGGCTGTTGGCATCCAGGTGCAGGGCGAAGGCACCGTTGCCGGCCTCCAGCTTGCCAGCGCTGCTGCGGGTGGTATCGGCGCCGCCGTAGCGCAGTTCACCGGCACCTTGGATGCCCTCGATAGGGGTATCCGGGATGCGATTGTCGAAGGTATTGACCACACCTCCGATGGCGTTGCCGCCGTAGAGCAGGGCTGCCGGGCCACGGACGATCTCGACACGGTCGACGGTCACCGGGTCCAGCGGCACGGCGTGGTCGTAGGACAGCGATGAAGCATCCAGGGCGCCGACGCCATTGCGCAGGATGCGAATACGGTCGCCATCCAGGCCACGAATTACCGGGCGACTGGCGCCAGGGCCGAACCAGGTGGAGGCGACCCCGGGCTGCTTGTTCAGGGTTTCACCGAGGCTGCCGTGCTGCTGTTGCAGCAGGTTGTTGCCTTCGAGCACGGTGCTGGGTGCGGCCAGCTGGCTATTGCCCAAAGGGTTGGCGGTGATGACCTGGGGTTCGAGTTCCACGGCGTGGCTGGGTGATGCGGCCAGCCACAGCGCGACGGCGAGGGGAGAGAGGCGAAGCGGTGTGTACAGCATGGGGATGGGGCGTTCCTTGGCAGATGCTTTTGTATTGTTACAATATAACATCTCCATTTCAGCACAGAGGTTTTGCGCCTGGCCAGCGGTTTTTCTGTCGACTCACCTGATCCCACCCACCACTACACTCGTGTAAGGTGCGCATCTTTCCTACGGAGCACTGGCATGAGCACGGCCCAACACAACGCGCTGCACGGCAAGACCCTCGAACAGATCCTCACCGAGTTGGTGGCGCACTACCAATGGCAGGGCCTGGCCGAGCGCATCGATGTGCGCTGCTTCAAAAGCAACCCGACCATCAAGTCGAGCCTGACCTTCCTGCGCAAGACGCCGTGGGCACGGGAAAAGGTCGAGCAGCTGTACGTGAAGCTGCAGCGCCAGGCCTGACATGCCGCGCCGTCCCTGGCTGACCGGCATGGCCGTGCTGGGTTGGTTCGGCCTGGCCGTGCAGGTGTACCTGGTGCTGTTGGCGCGTTGGCAGGAACAGGCCAGTCTGGTGGGTGGCCTGATCAATGTGTTCGGGTATTTCACCGTGTTGACCAATACCCTGGTGGCAACAGTGCTCAGTTATGCGGCGTTCGGCCGGGAAGGCCGTGCCAAGCGCTTTTTCCTGTCGCCTGCGGTGAGTTCCGCGGTGGCCGCCAGCATCGTGCTGGTGGCATTGGCCTACAGCGTGCTGTTGCGTCACTTGTGGCAACCGCAGGGCTGGCAATGGCTGGCGGACGAGTTGCTGCACGATGTGATGCCCGTGCTATATGCCTTGTACTGGTGGTGCGAGGTGCCCAAGGGCAGGTTGCGGCTATGGCATCTGCTGGTCTGGGCGGTGTACCCGGCGACGTATTTTGCCTACGCGCTGTGGCGGGGGAGCGAGATTGGCGTGTATGCCTACCCGTTCATCGATGTGGCGAGCCTGGGTTATGGGCAGGTATTGCTCAATGCCCTGGGGGTGTTGGCGGGGTTCTGGGGGATTGGGCTGGTGTTGCTGGGGCTGGACAGGTGGCGGGGGCTGCACAGATTGGCTTGACCTGCACTGGCCCTATCGCCGGCAAGCCAGCTCCCACGAGTACAGCGTTGATCTCTAGGTTGTCGCTGTACCTGTAGGAGCGGCCTTGTGTCGCGAAAGGGCCGCAACGCGGCCCCAGGATTGATGCGCAACAGTTGAAATTGCTGGGGCTGCCTTGCAGCCCTTTCGCGACACAAGGCCGCTCCTACACCCCTCAGCGTTCAAGGGCTGCGCGATTCCTGTGGGAACTGGCTTGCCGGCCAGTGCAGGCAATAAACAATCATTCGTCGTCCGCAGTCCCGTCGGCACGCCAGTAGGCCACAGCCTTGAGCGCATCCTCAGGCAAGCCTTTCTCCAGCAACAGTGCCTTGGCCTGCCGGCTCAGGGCCTTTTCCAGTGCCACCCAGCCGTACAAACGGCCCTGCGGCAAGGTCAGGTTCTTCACCAGTGCCAGCAAGTCCTCCTGTTGGCGACGTACCCAGATCACCTCCACCTGTGCCTTGCTCGGCAGTGGCTGGCGTTCCTGCTCGTCTTCGATCTGGATAACCGCCAGCACCTGACGGCCCGCAGGCAACTCCTCCAGACGGCGGCCAATGGCCGGGATGGCAGTTTCGTCACCGATCAGCAGGTAGCTGTCGAAAATGTCCGGCACCACCATCGAAGCCCGCGGCCCGGCAATGTCCAGGGTTTGCCCGGGTGCCGCCTGGGCTGCCCAGGTAGAGGCAGGGCCATCGCCGTGCAGCACGAAGTCGATGTCCAGCTCATTGGCCACCAGGTCGATGCGCCGTGGCGTGTATTCGCGCATGGTAGGCCGCGCGCCACCTTCTCGGCCCAGGTTACGAGCCTCGATGGCCTGTTGTTGCTCCGGCGTTTCGGCGAACAGCAGCTTGATATGGTCGTCGCTGCCCACGCTGGTGAAGCCCTGCAGCTCGGCACCCCCGAGGGTGATGCGGCGCATGCGCGGGGTCAGTTCGGTGACCCGCAGCACCTGCAGGCGGCGTTGGCGGATTTCGTGGTTGACGCGGTGAATGGTGTCACTCATGGGGTGTCTCCCTGACAGGTTCGGCCGGCCCGGAGGCGATGGCCTTGGCGGTGTGGTTGAGCAGGTCGCGGACCCGCTCGATTTCTTCCGGTGTCCAGCGGCCACTGTGCATGTGCAGTGCGTGGCGCAGGTTGCCGACCGCTTCATGAATCTCTGGTGGGCGGTCGTGGCCGCGCAGGGCGCGCTTGCTGACTTCGATGCGCATGCGCACGCCGTCCAGTGCGACGGCCTGTTCGGCCAGGGCGGTGCGGCCGGCTTCGGTAATGGCGTAGAGGCGTTTGCTGCCCTGCACCTGGCCGCTGATCAGTTCGGCCTCCTCGAGGAAGTTGAGGGTGGGGTAGATCACCCCGGGGCTTGGGCTGTAGCTGCCGTCGAACAGGTTTTCGATCTGGCGGATCAGGTCGTAGCCGTGGCCTGGCTGCTCGGCGAGCAGGGCCAGCATCAGCAGCTTGAGGTCGCCGGGGGCGAAGACGCGCGGGCCGCGTTCGCCACGACCTGGGCGCCGCTCGAAGGGGTCATGGGGGGTATGTTCGCGCATGGGGGCAGGGCTCCGTCGTTTGCGATATATCGTAAGATATTACTCAAGATATATCTAAAGACAAGCCCTTAATTGCAGATGATTATCATCTAGTTGTTCGATGTATCCCCTTGCGGCGTGGCTGTGTGCATGGCCACCTGCGGCGCTTTGCACTCATTCGGATTGCCCGGTTGCAGGTATGGCATGAGGATCGGAGCCATGCCCTTGAGTACCTGCACCGGCAGCGCCGAGGTGAACTTGAAGGCCTCTGCCGAGCGCCCCGGCACGAACGCGGTCAAGGTGCCGAAGTGGTTGTCACCCAGGAAGAACACGAAGGTGGCGGTACGGTTCAGCGAGCGCGAGCCGATCAGCCGGCCGCCAGCACCAAAGCTTTCGATGCGGTTGTCACCGGTACCGGTCTTGCCGCCCATCACCAATGGCGTGCCGTCCTGCAGCTTGAAACTGCCGGAAATACGCCGCGCGGTGCCCGCATCCACCACCTGCGACATGGCGCCTTTGAGGGCGCGCGCCACTTCGACCGGCAGAATCCGCACACCCCGGTCCGGGTCGGTGACCAGCTTGGTCTCGTAAGGCGTGTTGGCAGCGAAGTGCAGGGTGTCGATCCGCAAGGTCGGCAGCCGCACGCCGTCGTTCTGGATGATGCCGACCAGTTCGGAGAGGGCAGCGGGGCGGTCGCCCGAGCTGCCGATGGCGGTGGCCAGCGAGGGTACCAGGTGGTCGAATGGATAGCCCACGCGCTTCCAGCGCTGGTGAATGTCGAGGAACGCTTCGATCTCGACCATGGTGCGAATGCGGCTGTCACGGGCGCCCTGATGGCGGCTCTTGAACAGCCAGCCGTAAACCTCCTGGCGCTCGAAGCGGCTGGCATTGACCATTTCGGTCAAGGTAGAGCCGGGGTTCTTCAGCAGGTAACCCAACAGCCACAAGTCCAGCGGGTGGACCTTGGCGATATAGCCCTGGTCGGGCAGGTCGTACTTGCCCGGGCCATAGGCGTCGTACATCTCCGACAGGCGGCCATCGGTCAGTTTGCCCAGGACGATCTTGTCACCCTTGAGGTGGGCGCGGACGAAGGCGTTGAAGGTTTCCTGGCCAGCCTCGGGGAACAGGTAGCGGTGCACGGCCGCCAACCGTTGCGGGGTTACGCGCATGCTGTCGAGGAAGGTGTCCAGGCGCTGCTGCGAGGTCTTGCGCTGGTATTTCTTCCAGAAGCGCATCAGGTAGTTGGTGCCTTCCTTGTCGGCGAAACGGGCCAGGTATTCCTGGCGGCGCGGGTCGGAGTCGTCCTTGAGCAGCGGCACGCGGTTGTATGGCTGCTGGTAGGTCACGTAGCGCACTAGGTCGCGCATCAGGCGGATGAATGGCAGGTTGATCGACTCGCGCAATGCATCCTTGAGGGTCGGGTTGCGGCTGTTGTCTTCCTTGCGGAAGTTGTTGAACACATGCATGCCGCCGCCGGTGAAGAAGGCTTCGCCGGTGTTGGCCGAATACTTGCGTTCCAGCGCCGCATCGAGCATCGCGTCCAGGCTCTGGTTCTTGCTGTTCTGCGCCAGCCATTCCAGCGACCACTGGCTGATGCGGTCGAGTTCGGCGACTTCGACTTTCTTCAACTCGGCGGCTGGCTTGCCGGCGTACTTGTCGTGCAGTTCGGCGATGATCTCCAGGTAGGTGGTGAGCACCCGCAACTTGGCGGTGGAACCCAGCTCCAGCTTGCTGCCTTCGTTGATGTCGAACGGCTGGTCGGTGCTGTCGGTCTGCACCCGCACCCGCGAGCCGTCGGCAGTGCGCTCGAACAAGGTGAAGCTGTAGCTCACCTGGTCGGTGGTCTTGGCGGTAAGCAGGCGTTCGCCGATCAGGCCGATCTGCGCCGCGAATTCAGGATCGGCAAGGTTTTTCAGGTACTGGCTGACCTGCAGCTGCAGGTCGGACTGCAGAGTACTGGTGGCCGACACGTCGAGCCGGTCGAGGTCGTACAGCGGGCGGTTGAGCATGGCCGCCAGGCGGTTGCGTGCCAGGCTGATGCCCTTGTTGGTGACGATCGGCACGATGGTCGGTTGCGCCACCCAGTCGCGGTATACCGCCTTGCTGGCCAGTGCGGCGTCGGCCAGTGGCTGCTCGATGACCTTGTTGGCGGCCAGCACGCGGATGTGCGCGTCGGTCAGTTCGGCCAGTTCGAGCCGCCCCTTGGACAGGTAGTGCGACGGCCGGCGCTGGGCAATCATCAGTGACAGCACCTGGCGCAGGGCCAGGCCGCGTGCGGCCATGCTCTCGGGGTCGCTGGCGGTGGAGTTCAGGGCCTGGTTGACCTGGTCGAAGTCGGCGCCGTACCACACCCGCAGGCCTTCGGCCATGCCATGCACTTCGCCATGCCCAGGCACCGCCGACAGCGGCACGCTGTTGAGGTAGTCCCGCACGATGCGCTGGCGCGCCTCGGTGGTGTCAGGGCCGCCCTGGTAGGCGCGCACGCTGGCGGAAATCATCTGGCGGATCTTCTCGGCGCCGGAAACGGTCAGGCCGTCCGGTGAATGGCGGTACTTTTCCAGCTGCGTGGCCAGGGTGCTGCCGCCAGCGGACTGGCCGGGCAGGGCCAGGTACTTGGCCACCTGGCTGTAGGCGGCCTTGGCGAAGCGCGGCCAGTCCACGGCCGGGTTGTTGCGTGGGTCCTTGGTGTCGAGCAGGTCGCGGTTCTCGATGAACAGCAGGCTGTTGACGATCACCGGCGGGATCGCCGCAAAGTCCGGGTACAGGTGTTGCGGGTAGTTGTACTGGTACAGCATGTCGCCGCGGCAATCGGTGATCGACAGGCCAGCCTGGATTTTCTCGATATAGGGGGCGAACAGCCCATGATCGACGTAGTTCATCAACGCCGGCGAGAACTTCACCTGCTCGCTGATCAGGTAGTCGCGCTTGAGCAGGCGCGGCAGGAATTCGCCCAGCGCGCTGTAGCCCAGGCGTTTGTCGAACGGCCCTTCGCCGGGGTAGACGATGGCATCGCTGGGGCCTGGTTGCAGCGAATAGGTGAGGGTGCTGGCCAGCTTGCTGAATTCCCGCGATTGCAGGTTGGAGGTGCGGAATTCGTCATACGCAGCGAAGCCGATGGCCACCAGCGCCACCAGCAGAATGAGGATGATCAGCCGCCACCATAGCCGACGCTGACGGGGGGACTTGGGTTGTGGCGTCTCGGCCGGAGGTATCTCGGGTGCTTCCGTTCTGCTTGGTTCCGATTGCCACAGTGCGCCCATAGTCTTCTATCCGGCCAGGTATTTTCGTCTTGCTTGTCTGAAGCTTAGACGTTGAGCGGGTCAGGTGAAAAATTTGTAAGAGACGGAGAAAAGTGGCGTAGGGCTATGCGGCTTTGGTGTGGGTTTATTCGAAAGGCGATATTGCTATGGTGGCCGGGCGATTTTGGGGCTGCTGTGCAGCCCTTTCGCGACACAAGGCCGCTCCTACAGGAGACAGAGCACGCTTGTAGGAGCGGCCTTGTGTCGCGAAAGGGGCGCGAAGCGGCCCCAGAGATCTTGCTGAATTTTCCTGTTTATACAGCGAAAACCCCTACAACGGTCTTCCTATACTGCTCGCCCCCTTCGCCTTGCCGGGCGCTCTATTCCGGCACACGGGCCGGCCCACAAGGCCAGCTCGGCAAGCCAACGCCACGCCTATCGGCCTGGCCGGTGCTGCACGAAGGTCAAATCCAATAACAAAATGAGGTTGTATTGCTATGCCAGTCGGCAACCACCCTGCCCACGGCCAGGCCACCGAAGGCGGCCCGCTCAAGCGTGAACTGGGCGAACGGCACATCCGCCTGATGGCGCTGGGCGCCTGTATCGGTGTCGGTCTTTTCCTCGGTTCGGCCAAGGCCATCGAAATGGCCGGCCCCGCCATCATGCTGTCCTACATCATCGGCGGCCTGGCCATTCTGGTGATCATGCGCGCCCTTGGCGAAATGGCCGTGCACAACCCTGTCGCCGGCTCGTTCAGCCGTTATGCCCAGGACTACCTCGGCCCGCTGGCGGGTTTCCTTACCGGCTGGAACTACTGGTTCCTGTGGCTGGTGACCTGCGTTGCCGAAATCACCGCGGTGGCCATCTACATGGGCATCTGGTTCCCCGACGTACCACGCTGGATCTGGGCCCTGGCGGCGCTGGGCAGCATGGGGGCGGTCAACCTGGTGGCCGTCAAGGCGTTTGGTGAGTTCGAGTTCTGGTTCGCCCTGATCAAGATTGTCACCATCATCGCCATGGTCCTTGGCGGCATCGGCATCATTGCCTTCGGCTTCGGCAATGACGGCGTGGCAGTGGGTATCTCCAACCTGTGGAGCAACGGCGGCTTCATGCCCAATGGCGTGACCGGCGTGCTGATGTCGCTGCAGATGGTGATGTTCGCCTACCTGGGCGTGGAAATGATCGGCCTGACCGCCGGTGAAGCACGCAACCCGCAAAAGACCATCCCACAGGCCATTGGCTCGGTGTTCTGGCGCATCCTGTTGTTCTATGTCGGTGCGCTGTTCGTGATCCTGTCGATCTACCCGTGGAACGAAATCGGCAGCCAGGGCAGCCCATTCGTCATGACCTTTGAGCGCCTGGGCATCAAGACCGCCGCTGGCATCATCAACTTCGTGGTCATCACTGCAGCGCTGTCGTCGTGCAACGGCGGCATCTTCAGCACCGGGCGCATGCTCTACAGCCTGGCGCAGAACGGCCAGGCCCCGGCGGCCTTCGCCCGTACGTCGAAGAGCGGCGTGCCGCGCAACGCGCTGCTGCTGTCGATCGGCGCGCTGCTGCTGGGCGTGCTGGCCAACTACCTGGTGCCGGAGAAGGTCTTCGTCTGGGTGACTTCGATCGCCACCTTCGGCGCGATCTGGACCTGGGTGATGATCCTGCTGGCGCAGCTGAAGTTCCGTGCCGGCCTCACCACTGCCGAGCGCAAGGCACTGAAGTACCGTATGTGGTTGTGGCCGCTGAGCTCGTACCTGGCGCTGGCCTTCCTGGTGCTGGTGGTCGGCCTGATGGCGTACTTCGAGGACACCCGCGTGGCGCTGTACATCGGTCCGGCGTTCCTGGTGCTGCTGACGGTGCTGTACTACGCATTCCGCCTGGCGCCGAAAGACGCGCAGGGCGTGGCCAGTACTGCTTCCTGATCTGAAATGGCTGGGGCCGCTTTGCGGCCCTTTCGCGACACAAGGCCGCTCCCACAAGAGATAGCGTACTCCTGTGGGAGCGGCCTTGTGTCGCGATGGGCTGCGTAGCAGCCCCAGGGTTCTATCAGGCTGCCACTTCGCTGTTCGGTTCGAAGCTGTCCGCCCGCGCCAGCTGCCACATGCGCGAATAGAACTGCCCGTTCACCTCGCCAGTCAGCAGCTCACCCGGCTTCAGGAACACATGCATCTGCGAGAACAGCTTGATCTCGGTGGCCGAGATGCGCCGTACCAGGTGCTTGGCTTCCAGCTGCGCCGGGTGCTCCAGGCCTGCTGCCGCAAGCATTTCGGCCAGGGCACGCAAGGTATTGTGATGGAAGTTCAGCACCCGCTGGGCTTTGTCCGGCACCACCAGCGCCCGCTGGCGCAGTGGGTCTTGCGTGGCCACACCGGTCGGGCACTTGTTGGTGTGGCAGCTCTGCGACTGGATGCAGCCGATGGCGAACATGAAGCCGCGCGCCGAGTTGGCCCAGTCGGCGCCAATGGCCAGCACGCTGGCAATGTCGAACGCGCTGACGATCTTGCCGCTGGCGCCCAGTTTGATCTTGTCGCGCAGGTTCAGGCCGACCAGGGTGTTGTGCACGAACAGCAGCCCCTCGCGCAGCGGTACGCCAATGTGGTCGGTGAACTCCACCGGCGCCGCGCCGGTGCCGCCTTCCTTGCCGTCGACGACGATGAAGTCGGGCAGGATGCCGGTTTCCAGCATGGCCTTGGCGATGCCCATGAACTCCC
Source organism: Pseudomonas sp. UYEF17 (assembly GCF_040546125.1). Classification (NCBI taxonomy): domain Bacteria; kingdom Pseudomonadati; phylum Pseudomonadota; class Gammaproteobacteria; order Pseudomonadales; family Pseudomonadaceae; genus Pseudomonas; species Pseudomonas sp. UYEF17. The sequence continues at coordinate 117,259 of NZ_JBEPNE010000003.1, read as the reverse complement.
ACGGGTGGCCCAGGCAGAACTTGAAGCCTACCGGTTTGCCGCCAGACAGCTCACGCAGCTGGGCGATGAACTGCATCATCTCGATGGGGGTGGAGAAGGCGCTGTGGCGCGACGGTGATATGCAGTCTTCGCCCATCAGCACGCCACGGGTTTCGGCAATTTCCCGGGTCACCTTGTGCTTGGGCAGGATGCCGCCATGGCCGGGCTTGGCGCCCTGGCTCATCTTGATCTCGATCATCCGCACCTGCGGGCTGCGCGCCTGGGTGGCGAAGCGCTCGGGGTCGAAGCGCCCGTCCGCCGTGCGGCACCCGAAGTAGCCACTGCCCAGTTCCCAGACCAGGTCGCCACCGTGCTCGCGGTGATAGGGGCTGATGCTGCCTTCGCCGGTGTCATGGTGGAAATTGCCCAGCTTGGCGCCTTGGTTGAGGGCGCGGATGGCGTTGGCGCTGAGCGAGCCAAAGCTCATCGCCGATATGTTGAAGATCGATGCCGAGTATGGCTGGCTGCACTGCGGCCCGCCGACGATGACCCGGAAGCTTGCCGGGTCGGCCAATGGCGCCGGGCGCATGGAGTGGCCGATGAATTCGAAGCCGGACTCGTACACGTCGATCAGGGTGCCGAAGGGCTTGTCCGAGGCTTCGTTCTTCGCCCGTGCATACACCAGCGAGCGCTGGGCGCGGGAGAACGGCAGGGCGTCGCTGTCTGCCTCCAGCAGGTACTGGCGGATTTCCGGGCGAATGGCCTCGACAAGATAGCGGATGTTGCCCAGGATCGGGTAGTTGCGGCGTACTGCGTGGCGTTGCTGCAACAGGTCGAACAGGCCGATCAGGCTGAGGATGGCGGTGCTCAGGGTGAACGGCCACAACCATTCGTGGTGGGTGAAGGGCAGGCTCGCCAGGGTGAACAGCACACAGGCGGCGAAGAAGGCATAGCGGCTGAGAAGTGACAGGCTCATACAGGGTCCTTGCGATGGCGCGGTCAGGCTCAGGGCCTGGGGCAAACCCCGACCATAGCCAAGTTGCACGGCTGTGCAAATTAAAATCGGGGTAGCGAAAATCATTCTCGCAGAGCCTGGCAATAGTCTTCAGGCCAGCACGGGCTTTTGTAGGAGCAGCCTTGTGCTGCGAAGAGGCCAGCAGGGATACGGATTGTCTTCGGCAATAATGGCCTCTTCGCAGCACAAGGCTGCTCCTACAGGTGCTATGCATGCCCGAAGTCGGCAACAAGGGATTCAGATAGTGTCGCGCAGCAGCTTCTGCCGCCAGCTTTCCTGCTCTTGTGCCGGTGCTTCGACCAAGTACGAATAGTGCCCGGCCACCCGCACCGCCACCGGCACCCCGTCGCGATACAACAGGCGGTTGCCGCTCACCGCCGGCACTTTCGCCCCCGGCAGCAGCGACCCGACCAGGTTCAGCGGGTCACTGGCACTTACCACCACCAGTGCCCCGTCCAATTCACGCTTGCGCACCTGCCGCAGCAGCCCCACCGCCTCCGGCAGGGCGAACTGTTCGCCGGCCAGCCCGGCAATGAAACGCCCGCCACGAATCTCGCCACGCGCTTCCAGCCTGTGATAGCAGCGCAGCAGTTCGCGCCAGGGCGGCAGCACATCGCTTTCGCGCTCCAGCAGGCGCCAGCACACCACGCCATAGCGCCGAAGCAGGGCCCGGGCGATGTGCTCCAGGCGCTGGCTGTCGTCTACAGCGCCCCTGCGCAGCAAGGCCCAGCGCCCGGCATGGGACATGCTGCTGGACAGCGGCGGGTGGCCGCGTCGGCTGTTGCGCGATGTGCGTTTCGCCGCCGGGGTGATCAAGCTGCGCAGGCCGGTGAAGCTGTCGGCCCCCACCAGGCCTGCGCCTACCAGCTCTTGCAAGGCCGTTTCCAGTTCGCTGGGCAGCAGGTGGGCATCGTGTGTCAGCTCGTCGAAGAACAGCGCGCCATGTGCGTTCAGCACCTCGTGGACGCGTTGCGCCCGTGCGCCGAGGCTATCCAGGGTTGGCACGGGGGCAAGGCTGCGCCACAACCCAAGATGCTCGCGCGGCAACAGCACCAGCGGTGTGCTCGACAAGGTGTTGCTCGACACGGTCGCCGCCAGCCGGCTCCAGGCAAACTGCCCGCTACGGCAGGCATCGTCGAGCCAGTGCGGGCTGTAGTCCTTGATACGTGCTGGCAGCAGTTCGGCCTCCCATGCTCCGGCGGCACTCGGGAATCCTTGTAACTGGCCTAGTACCTCGGCCACGGCTTGCGGGCCGCGCAGGCGCGTGTCGTCAGCCAGGTGCTGCCAGTCGAACAGAAAGCGCATGAAGTCCTGCAGGCTGACCGGCTCGATCTCCCGGCGCAGGCGTTTGACCGTGTAGCGGTGGATGCGCGCCAGCAAATGGCGCTCGCACCACTGCAGTTCGCTTGCGCCGGGGCTGAAATGCCCACGCAGCACGTAGCCTTCGGCCTCCAGGCGGGCCAGGGCCTGTTCGATGGCTGGCAGCGGTTTGCCAAGTGCTGCCGCAATCTGCGCACGGGTCAGCGGGCCATGGCCGCTCAGGCGGGCTCGCAATAGTTCGACCAGCGCAATGTCCGGCTCGATGGCCTGATCGAAGCCTGGCAGTACCTGCAGCGCAGGTTCCAGCCGGGAGCCGGGATACAGCACTTGCAGCAGGCTCAACCGCTCACGCGCCAACCACAGCTTTTCATCCACCAGGCGCAAGGCCCGGCCGGCCTTGGCCAACTGCCTGAGCAGCAGCTCCCAGCTGGCATTGCCCTGTACTTCGTCCTGGCTGATGGCCCCCAGGCCCATCAACGCTTCATGCATTTCGTCGGCATTGCCCGGTTGCGGCCATGCCTCGGCTGCGACGGCGGCGATGGCATCGGCGTCCAGCGCGCCCAGGTCGTCGCCGCTCTGCACTTCGCTCCAGCGCCGGTTGAGCACCGCCTGAGTGCGTCGTTCTTCCAGTGGCGCGTCATCCAGGAAGGCATAGGGCCGTGCATTGAGGATGGCCGCCGCCAGCGGCGAAGGGGCGGGCAGGTCGCGGCACAGCAGGCGCACCGTGCCGCTTTCCATACGCCGCAACAGCGCCAGCCAGCCTTCGCTGTCCATCGCCTCGTGCAGGCAGTCGTCGAGGGTTTGCTCGACCAGCGGATGATCGGGAATCTGCCGCTCGCCGACGATGTTCTCCAGGCAGGCGATCTGATCGGGGAATACGGCGGCAATCAGGTCTTCACTCTTCATCCGCTGGATCTGTGGCGCCACCTTGCGACCGCCGACAAAGCGCGGCAGAGCCATGGTCACGCTGGCGTTCCAGCGCCAGCGCACGCCAAACAGCGGCGCATCGAGCAGCGCCTGGACAAGGATCGGCTCGGCGCTGCGGCTGTTCAGGTAACGCCACACGTCGTCCAGTTCGAAACTGTGGCTGGAGGACAGCGACAGCACGATGGCGTCCTCGCTGGCTGCCGCCTGCAACTCGAAGTTGAAGGTGCGGCAGAAGCGCTTGCGCAGGGCCAGGCCCCAGGCGCGGTTGATGCGGCTGCCGTAGGGCGAATGGATGATCAGCTGGGTACCGCCGGACTCATCGAAGAAGCGCTCCATCACCAGCGTGTCCTGCGATGGCAGGGCGCCGAGCACTTCGCGGGTGCGGGCCAGGTAGTCGAGCAGCTGCCCAGCGGCGGCTTCGTCCAGTTCGAAGGTGGCCTGCAACCATGCCAGCACCTCGGCCTGGTTGTTGTCAGCCAGCTGTTGGTCGATCTGCGCCTGCAGCCGGGCCACCGCGGCAGACAGCTCGTCGCTGCGCCCCGGCGCCTCGCCCAGCCAGAACGGGATGGTCGGTGGCAGGCCCTGGGCATCCTCCACCCGCACCCGACCCGGCTCGACCCTCAGGATGCGATAGGAGGCATTGCCCAGCTGGAAAATATCGCCGGCGATGCTTTCCACGGCAAAGTCTTCGTTGACGCTGCCGATGTTCAGCGCCTGCGGTTCGAGCAGCACGGCGTAGTCGGCGTTGTCGGGGATGGTGCCGCCGCTGGTCAGGGCGGTCAGCTGGCTGCCGCGGCGGCCGCGCAGGGTGCCGCTCACCGCATCGCGGTGCAGGTAGGCACTGCGCACGCCCTGGCGGCCGTTGTAGCCCTCGGCGAGCATGCGCAGCAGGGCCTGGTAATGTTGCTGGTCGAGCTCGGCGTAGGGTGTGGCCTGGCGCAGGCAGTCGAACAGGGCCTGTTCGTGCCAGGGCTGGTTGCTGGCTTCGGCGACGATCTGCTGGGCCAGCACATCCAGCGGCGCCCGGGGAATGTGCAGTTCATCCAGCTCGCCCCGGCGTATGCAGTCGAGCAGGGCCACGCATTCGATCAGGTCATCGCGCGAGGTCGGGAACAAGCGCCCCTTGGGCACGCCATCGACCTGGTGTCCGGCGCGGCCGACCCGCTGCAGCAAGGCCGCGATCGAGCCTGGCGAAGCGATCTGGCAGACCAGGTCGATGTCGCCGATATCGATGCCCAGCTCCAGCGATGCAGTGGCCACCAGCACCTGCAGTTGGCCGTTTTTCAGGCGTTGTTCGGCATCCAGGCGTAGCTCCTTGGCCAGGCTGCCGTGGTGCGCGGCAACCGCCTCCTTGCCCAGGCGGTCGCTGAGGTGGCGGGTGATGCGCTCGGCCAGGCGTCGGGTGTTGACGAACACCAGGGTGGTGCGATGTTCGCGCGCCAGGGTGGCCAGGCGGTCATAGACCAGGCCCCAGACATCGGTGGCCATAACTGCACCCAGCGGCACTGGCGGCACCTCGATGTCCAGGTCGCGCTGCCGAGCATGGCCGACATCGACGATTGCGCAGGGGCGGCCGTTGCCGACCAGAAATTGCGCCACCCGCTCGACCGGGCGTTGCGTGGCCGACAGGCCGATGCGCCGCAACGGCCGGTTGCACAGGGCCTGCAGGCGCTCCAGGGTCAGTGCCAGGTGGGCGCCCCGCTTGTTGCCTGCCAGGGCATGGATTTCGTCGACGATCACCGTGTGCACGCTGGCCAGGCCTTTACGGCCAGAAGCCGAGCCCATCAGCACGTAGAGCGATTCGGGGGTGGTCACCAGGATGTGCGGCGCCAGCTTGCGCATGGCAGCACGCTCCTTCTGCGGGGTGTCGCCGCTGCGCACGGCGGTGGTGATGCGCGGGGCGTTCAGGCCCTGGTCCGCGAGGGCCTGGCTGATGCCTTCGAGTGGGGCTTGCAGGTTCAGGCGGATATCGTTGGACAGCGCCTTGAGTGGCGAAACGTAGACCACCTGGGTTTGCGCTGGTAGCTCGCCCTGATGCTCCAGGCCTTGGCGGAACAGTTCGTCGAGCACGGCCAGGAACGCGCTGAGGGTCTTGCCCGAACCGGTCGGCGCGGCCAGCAGCATCGACTGGCCCGCATGGATCAACGGCCAGGCCTGGGCCTGGGCATCGGTCACCGTGGCGAAGTGGCGACGGAACCAGGTGCGCACGGCGGGGTGGAACAGCTCGAGCACCGGGTGGTGTTTGGCGGGCAGGTTCATGTGTTGGTTATGGAGGGTGTGGGGCGGGTTGGCAAGGGGCCGTTCGTCTGCCGGATCGGCTATGACCTGTGCCGGCCTCTTCGCGGGTAAACCCGCTCCCACAGGTACTGCGCCGCTCTCTGGCCTTGTGGTGCACTTGTGGGAGCGGGTTCACCCGCGAAGAGGCCGGCACAGGAAACACTGGCCTTGTCAGGCCAGGAACCCCATGGGATCCTCCCCGGCCATTGTTTCAGGTGAGCCCAGCCCATGCCCAACACCATCCGCATCGCCGCCGCCCTGCTGATCGACCCCCAGGGACGCACCCTGCTGGTACGCAAACGCGGCACCCAGGCCTTCATGCAGCCCGGCGGCAAGATCGATGCTGGCGAAACCCCGGTGCAGGCGTTGGTGCGCGAGCTGCATGAGGAACTGGGCCTGCACATCGACCCGGCCCAGGCCGTGCACCTGGGCCAGTTCAGCGCCCCGGCCGCCAACGAGCCGGGCTTCGAGGTACAGGCCGAACTGTTCCGTGTCGACAGCGCCGCAGCCGTGCTGCCGGCCGCGGAGATCGAGGAGGTGGTGTGGCTGGCCGCTGACCAGGCACCCGCCATGCAGCTGGCACCTCTGACCCGCGACCTGATCCTGCCGCTATACCGCCAGTCCGTCAGCGCACCGCGCTGACACCATCGAGGGTGGCGAACGAGGTGTCCTTCGCCGTCAGCAGGAAGTCGCGCATGTATGGCGCATCGAGCATGTCGGTGCGCACGGCGGCATAAAGCGTGGCGAACAGCCCTTTTTCACCCAGGCGCTTGCCCTTCACATACCCGCGCGAACTGTACTCGTGCAGCGCCCAGTGCGGCATGCCGCACACGCCACGGCCGCTGGCCACCAGTTGCATCATCATCACCGTCAGCTCCGAGGTGCGCACGGCGGCGGGCTCGATGTCGGCCGGCTCCAGGAAGCGGGTGAAGATGTCCAGGCGGTCGCGCTCCACCGGGTAGGTGATCAGGGTCTGGTCAAGCAGGTCCTGCGGCACGATGTAGGGCTTGCTGGCCAACGGGTGCTGGTTGGCCACCGCCAGCATCGCCTCGTAGGTGAACAGTGGCACGTAGGTGATGCCCGCCAGGTCCAGCGGGTCGGAGGTCACCACCAGGTCGAGGTCACCGCGGGCCAGGGCCGGCAGTGGGGCGAAGGCAAAGCCGGAGGCCAGGTCCAGCTCCACCTCCGGCCAGGCGTCACGGAACTGGTCGATGGTCGGCATCAGCCACTGGAAGCAGCTGTGGCATTCGATGGCCATGTGCAGGCGCCCGGCGGTGCCACCGGCCAGGCGCGCGATGTCACGTTCGGCGCCGCGCAGCAGCGGCAGGGTGGCATCGGCCAGTTGCAGCAGGCGCAACCCGGCGCTGGTGAAGCGGATCGGCTTGGTCTTGCGCACGAACAGCGGCAGGCCCAGGCGCTCTTCCAGCTCCTTGAACTGGTGCGACAGCGCCGACTGGGTCAGGTGCAGGCGCTCGGCGGCCTCCACCAGGCTGTCGGCCTCGCGCAGGGCATGAAGGGTTTTCAGGTGACGGATCTCCAGCACAGCTGACTCCGGTGTGTGGATTTGAGGAAACAGGGAATGAGTTGAGTTTCCCTCATGTTGCCGCGCCTGTCGACTGGGCGTACCGCCGCACCGCCTGGCGGGAGTCATCAAACTGTCACTGAACTGTGGCAGCGCGCCCGAACAGAATTCATCAGACTCGCGCTCTACTGGGGATCTGCATTCTGGTGTTTCTTTCATGCGGGCTTTTTGGCTTTTTCTTTTCTTTGTATTCGGCGTACCGGCGAGTTTCGCTGAACAGCGTTGTGACGCCCACGTGCCGGTGCAGCGTGCCGAACTGGGCGCGGTCAGCCTGGTGTATCAGAGCGTCGGTGCGCCACGCGACCCGGCCTTGCTGCTGGTGATGGGCCTTGGCGGGCAGCTGATCCACTGGCCGGACGACGTGGTCGAAGCGTTGTGCCGCCAGGGCTTTCGGGTGATTCGCTATGACAACCGCGATGTCGGCCTGTCACGCTGGAGCCAGCTGCCACCGTCGGCCAACCTGACGGTCGAGCTGCTGCGCTACAAGCTGGGCCTGCCGGTGGCTGCGCCCTATACGCTGACCGACATGGCGGACGATGGCCTGCGCCTGATGGATGCGTTGGGCGTGCGCCAGTTTCATGTGCTGGGGGTGAGCATGGGCGGCATGATTGCTCAGCACCTGGCCGCCATGGCGCCCGAGCGCGTGCGCAGCCTGACGCTGGTCATGTCCAGTTCAGGGGCGGCGGGGTTGCCGGCGCCGGATCCGGCGCTGGTGCAGTTGCTGGCCCGGCGCAGCGCACCGAACCGCGAAGTGGCCATCGAACAGCAGGCCGACCTGCTGGCGGCGCTGGGTAGCCCCGAGGTGCGTGACGACCGTGCGGCCTTGCTGCAGCAGGCGGCCGTGGCCTATGACCGGGCGTTCAACCCGGAGGGGGCCAAGCGCCAGATCATGGCGATACTGGCCGAGCCGAGCAGGGTCGAGTTGCTGAACCAGTTGCGGGTGCCGACCCTGGTGGTGCATGGCACGGCCGACCCGTTGCTGCCGGTGATGCATGGCGTGCACCTGGCGGCGCATATCCAGGGCAGCGAGCTGCGCTTGATACCGGGGTTGGCGCACCGCTTCCAGGAGCCGTTCAAGGCGCCGTTGCTGGGGGCGGTGTTGCCTTACCTGCAGGCACATCGGCAGGATGTCACGCATATCGCAGGGCTGTGAATTTCCATGCTTCCAGGCTGATGCGATCCCCTGTAGGAGCGGCCTTGTGTCGCGAAAGGGCCGCAAAGCGGCCCCGGCAATATTCGCGGCGAAGCTGAAATCGGGGGCCGCTACGCGCCCCATCGCGACACAAGGCCGCTCCTACACGGACCGCGTCAGCCGACCGGCCTCAGTGCATCCGCACCCACAAGGTCACCAACACGGTCGCCGCCATCAGCCAGGCCACCGTGGCCAACGCCAGCGATGCCTCCAGGCGCATGCGGTCGACCAGTACATACAAGGTCGCCAGGTACACGAAGTACGGAATGATCGACCACATGCCGAACAGGATGGTGGTCTTCAGGTCGGCAATGCTGCGCCCTTTGCCGACGATGTAGTGGGCAATCAGGGCGAAGGTGGGGAACAGCGGCACCAGCCCGGCGATGTAGTAATTGCGCGTCTTCGACAGCACCGCCAGCAGCACCACCACGCCAGCGCCCAGGGCAGCTTTGAATACCAGGTCCACGTTGTCTTTCCAGGTTGGGGTTGAGGTTAGCCGAGGCCGTATTTCTTCACTTTGTCGAACAGCGTGGTCTTGGCCATGCCCAGCTCCTGGCTGGCCTGGCTCAGGTTGCCACCGGTGCGTTGCAGGGCATCGCCGAGCAGGTTGCGCTCGAACGCTTCCACCGCCTCGGCAAAGCCCAAACCTTGGCTGGCACCACCGCTGGGGCCTTTCTTGAACGCTGGCAGGCCGAGGGCATAGCGTTCGGCGACGTTGCGCAGTTCACGCACGTTGCCCGGCCAGTCGTGGGCCATCAGGCGCGACAAGGTCTGGCTGTCCAGCGCAGGCGTTTCGCGGTCGAAGCGCAGGGCGGACTGCTGCAGGAAGTGTTCGAACAGCTGCAGGATGTCTTCGCGGCGCTCGCGCAGCGGCGGCAGCTCGAGGGTCACCACGTTCAGCCGGTAATACAGGTCGCTGCGGAACTGGCCGCTCTGGCCCATGGCATCCAGGTCGGACTTGGTGGCCGCGATCACCCGGCAGTCCACCGGAATGCTCTGGTTCGAGCCCAGCCGCTCCAGGGTGCGCTCCTGCAGCACGCGCAACAGCTTGATCTGCAGGTTGATCGGCATGCTCTCCACCTCGTCGAGGAACAGCGTGCCGCCGTTGGCGTGTTCGATCTTGCCGATGCGGCGTTTGCCGGCACCGGTGAAGGCGTTGGCCTCGTGGCCGAAAATCTCGCTTTCGAACAGGTTTTCCGGCAGGCCGCCACAGTTCAGTGCCACGAACGGCTGGCCCTGGCGGCGGCTGAAATCGTGCAGGCAGCGGGCGACCAGTTCCTTGCCGGTACCGGTTTCGCCTTCGATCAGCACGTTGGCCGAGGTATCGGCGACGTTGGCGATCAGTTCGCGCAGGTGCTCCATGGCTGGCGAGCGGCCAATGATGCGCCCCTCCAGGCTGCTTTGTTCGGCCAACTGGCGGCGCAGGGCCACGACTTCGCGCGACAGCCCGCGCTGCTCAAGGGCGCGGCGCACCACGTCGACCAGGCGCTCCGGGGAGAAGGGTTTTTCCATGAAGTCGTAGGCGCCATTGCGCATGGCGCCGACCGCCATGTCGATATCGCCGTGGCCGGTGATCAGCACCACCGGCAGGCTGCGGTCGCGGGCCTTGAGGCGGTTGAGCAGCTCCAGGCCATCGATGCCCGGCAGGCGGATATCGCTGACGACGATGCCGGCGAAGTCGTCGCCGATGCGTTCCAGCGCCTGTTCGGCGCTGCCTACGCCTTCGCAGGCGATGTCTTCCAGGGCCAACGCCTGTTGGCAGCCGAGCAGCACATGCGGGTCGTCTTCGACGATCAGGACGGTAAGAGGCGCTTGGTTCATGGGTGCTCTGCCGATTCGCTAGGGGGTGAGACCAGGGGCAGGGCCAGGACGAAGGCCGTGCCGCCGCTGGCGGGGTGCTCGACGTTGAGGCTGCCCTTGGCGGCGGCGGCAAGGCTCGCCGACAGGGTCAGGCCCAGGCCCAGGCCGTGTTCGCCCGGTTTGGTGGTGAAGAAAGGTTCGAACAGGTGCTTGCGCGCCTCGGCGTCGATGCCGTGGCCATTGTCGCGCACCTGCAAACGGTACTTGTCGCCCTGCAGCTCGCCTTCCAGCCACAGTTGCGGCAGCGGCTGGGCGGCCATGGCATCCAGGGCGTTGCCGATCAGGTTGACCAAGATCTGCTCCAGGCGGGTCTGGTCGATGGCCAGCTGCTGGTCCTCGAACTGATTGTGCAGCTGCAGGTGGCAGGCGCTGATGCGGTTGGCCAGCACCTGCAGGGTAGCGTCCACCGCCTTGGCCAGCGAGGCCTGGCCGCTGTCGTCACTGCGTCGGGCGAACGAGCGCAGGCTGGCGGTGATGCGGCCCATGCGGTCGATCAGGTCGTTCATGGTGCGCAGGTTGGTGCTGGCGGTTTCCAGTGCCCCGCGCTCGAGGAAGCGCACGGTGTTGCCGGACAACGTGCGCAGCGCGGCAAGAGGTTGGTTCAGTTCGTGGGCAATGCTGGTGGACATCTGCCCGATGGCGGCCAGCTTGCCGGCCTGTACCAGTTCGTCCTGGGCGTGGCGCAGGGTCTGCTCGGCATGCCGGCGCTCGCGAATCTGGCCCTTGAGGCGTTCGTTGCTGGCACGCAGGTCGGCCGTGCGTTCGGTAATCCGTCGCTCCAGCTGGCTGTTGGCTTCCTGCAGGGCCTCGCGGGCTGCCAGGCGGGTGGCGATGACCTTGCGCCGTTCGTTCCAGGCAATGCCGAGGATCGCCAGCAAGGCAAAGGCCACGCCCACCAGGATGCCCTGTACCATGGATTCGCGGCGCAGGTCCTGCAGTGGGGTCAGCAGAGTGAAGTGCCAGGGCGTGTCGACCAGGCGCCGGGTCTGGGCCAGGTAGGCCATTTCGCGGGCCTTGCCCTGTGCGGTTTCGCTGTTGGCCGGGAAGGTCAGCTTTTCCACACCGTCGGCCAGGGTTTCACGGGCCAGGGGCTGCAGCTCGTTCAGCGGCCACCAGTAGTACTGCAGGCTACGGGCCAGGCGCTCCTTGATCTGCGGGGTCAGCGGGCGTACCGACTTCAGGCGCCGGGCCGGGTCGCTGGAGAGGATGATGATGCCGTTCTCGTCGCTGACGAACGCTTCCAGGCGGGCACGCTGCCAGCGCTCCTCGAGGGTGTCCAGGCGCACTTTAATCACCGCCACGCCAATGATCTTGCCGTGCTCCTCCAGGCCGTGGGCCAGGTAATAGCCGGCCTCGCCGGTGGTGCTGCCGATACCGTAGAAACGCCCGGGCTCGCCGCGCACGGCGGTCTGGAAGTAGGCACGGAATGAAAGGTCTTCGCCGAGGAACGAGTCGGCATCGCGCCAGTTGCTGGTGGCCTGGACCCGGCCATTGGTGTCGAGGACGAAGATGGCCCGGCTGCGGCTGCGCCGGTTCAGGCCTTCGAGGTATTCGTTGACGATCTGCCGCGAGCCGCCATCAGGGTCGGTGAGCAGGTGCGAGACGCTGTCTTCCAGCTCCAGCAGGCTCGGCAGGTAGGTGTACTTGCTGATTTCGCTCTCGACCGTGCGCGCGTGCAGCTCCAGCTGGCGCTCGCCGTTTTCGCTGAGGGTGCGGATACCGTTGCTCTCGCTGATCAGGTAGCCAGCCATACCCAGGCCGACCATCAGCAGGATGATCAGTGGCGGCAACAGCAATTGGCGGAGCAGGCGGGATTTCACGGCAGGCTTGGCAGGGAGAAGAAGCGAAGGATCGCATTTCATCACAGTGGCCTTGTCACGACCAGCGCCTGCTGCCCGAAAGGGCAGCGGCGCCGACCGCTTCAGTGAAGCAAAATCAGTGTTGCAGGATCTTGCTGAGGAAGTGCTGGGTACGCTCGTGGCGGGCGCTCGGGTTGCCGAAGAAGTCTTCCTTCTGGCAGTCCTCGATGATGTTGCCCTTGTCCATGAAGATCACGCGGTTGGCTACCTTGCGGGCGAAGCCCATTTCGTGGGTCACGCACATCATGGTCATGCCTTCGTGGGCCAGTTCGACCATCACGTCCAGTACTTCGTTGACCATCTCCGGGTCCAGCGCCGAGGTCGGTTCGTCGAACAGCATGACGATCGGGTCCATCGACAGGGCACGGGCGATGGCCACGCGCTGCTGCTGGCCGCCGGACAGCTGGCCGGGGTGCTTCTTGGCGTGGGCACCGAGGCCGACACGGTCGAGCAGGGCCAGGCCCTTCTTGGTCGCTTCCGCTTCGCTGCGGCCAAGCACCTTGCGCTGGGCAATGGTCAGGTTCTCGGTGATGGACAGGTGCGGGAACAGCTCGAAGTGCTGGAACACCATGCCAACGCGCGAACGCAGCTTGGGCAGGTTGGTCTTGGGGTCGGCGATCGAGGTGCCGTCGACCACGATGTCACCTTTCTGGAACGGCTCCAGGGCGTTGACGCACTTGATCAGGGTGGACTTGCCCGAGCCTGACGGGCCGCATACCACCACCACTTCACCCTTCTTGACCTCGGTGCTGCAGTCGGTCAGTACCTGGAAGTCCCCGTACCACTTGTTGACGTTCTTGATGGAAATCATACGGTGATCCTTTTTTGCAGGCGCTTGACCAGCCACGAAGCGGAGAAGCTGATGAGGAAGTACACGACACCGGCGAAGATCAGGAACTCATGGGAGCGCCCGATGATGTCGCCGTTGGAGCGTGCCGAGTTGAGGAAGTCCACCAGGCCCACGGTGTATACCAGCGAGGTGTCCTGGAACAGGATGATGCTCTGCTGCAGCAGCAGCGGGGTCATCTTGCGGAAGGCCTGGGGCAGGATGATCAGGCGCATGGTCTGGCCGTAGGTCATGCCCAGCGCCTGGGCGGCGCCCATCTGGCCCTTGGAGATCGACTGCACGCCGGCGCGGACGATTTCGCAGAAGTACGCGGCCTCGAACATCATGAATGCCACCACGCAGGAGGTGAAGGCACCCACCGGGGTGTCCTCGCCGGTGATCCAGCGCAGCACGAACGGTACCGCCAGGTAGAACCAGGTGATGACCAGCAGCAGCGGGATCGAGCGGAAGTAGTTGACGTAGGCGCCGGCCACGTTCGACAGCAGCTTGCTCGACGACAGGCGCATCAGGGCCAGGATGGTCCCCAGCACAATGCCGCCGACCACGCCCATGACCATCAGCTGCAGGGTCATGACCATGCCTTCCCACAGCGCAGGCAGGGCCGGGATGATTTCGCTGAAATCCATGTCCATTTATTTGCCCCCTACGGAAATCAGGCCGGGCACCGAGACTTTCTTCTCGACCATGCGCATCAGCAGCATCAGGCCCATGTTCAGGGTGAAGTAGATCAGCGTGGCCAGGGTGAAGGCCTCGAACAAGTTGGCCGAGAATTCGGCGGTCTGCTTGGTTTGTGCCAGCAGTTCCATCAGACCGATCAGCGACGCCACCGACGAGTTCTTGAACACGTTCAGGAATTCCGAGGTGAGCGGCGGAATGATGATCCGGTAGGCTTGCGGCAGCAGCACGTTGGTGTAGATCTGCGACAGGCTGAAGCCCATGGCACGGGCGGCGGCTTCCTGGCCGCGGGGCAGCGCCTGGATGCCGGTACGCACCTGTTCGCACACGCGGGCGGCGGTGAACAGGCCCAGGCAGATGACCACGCTGATCAGCGCCGAAGTGGTCGGGTTGAGGTCCTGCTTGAACCATTCCTGCAGGCCCTCTGGCAGCAGGTCCGGCACCAGGAAGTACCAGATGAACAGCTGCACCAGCAGCGGTACGTTGCGGAACAGCTCCACGTAGGCGGTGGCGATACCTGCTACCACACGGTTCGGCACGGTACGCATGACACCGAGGACCGAGCCCAGCAGCAAGGCGATGATCCAGGCGGAGATGGCGATGGCGATGGTCCAGCCCAGGCCGGTGACGTACCAGTCCAGATAGGTTTCGCTGCCCACGCCGGTGGACTTGAAGAACACGCCCCAGTCCCAGTTGTAATTCATCGGGATTTCCCCTCAGACGATTGTTTCACGGGCACCTTCGAGCATCCGAGAGCGCTTGGCGCCCTCGGATGAAAGGTTAGACACTAATGAGTGGCCTGCAGTATTGATTGGTGCTGTTGAGCACCAGGCCACTATCTGAGAGTCAGGACTTCTTCTCGTCCGCAGCCTTGTCGGTCGGCTCGGCGATCAGTTTCTTCAGCTCGTCGCTCATCGGGAACTGCAGGTTCAGGCCCTTTGGCGGGATTGGCTGCTGGAACCACTTGTCGTAGCTCTTGTTGACTTCGCCCGACTTGAAGTAGCCGACGATGGCGTCATCGACCGCTTTCTTGAAGGCCGCGTCATCCTTGCGCACCATGCAGCCGTAGATTTCGTACGATTGCGGGGTACCGGTGATGACCCAGTCCGACGGTTTGCGAGCCTTGGCCATTTCGCCGGCGAGCAGGGCGTCGTCCATCATGAAGGCCACGGCGCGGCCGCTTTCGAGCATGTTGAAGGCTTCACCGTGGTCCTTGGCGGAAATCACGTTCATCTTCATCTGCTTGTCGGCGTTCATCGCCTTGAGGATGCGCTCGGAGGTGGTACCGGCGGTGGTCACCACGTTCTTGCCGGCCAGGTCCGGGAAGTCCTTGTATGCCGGCTGACCGTCCTTGACCTTGGTCAGCAGGCGGGTACCGACTTCGAAGATGCCGACCGAGAAGCCGACCTGTTGCTGGCGCTCGACGTTGTTGGTGGTGGAGCCGCACTCGAGGTCCACGGTGCCGTTCTGCACCAGCGGGATGCGGGTCTGGGAGGTGACGAGGTTGTAGCGGACCTTGATGTCCGTGCCCAGCTGCTTCTTCAGGGCGTCGACGACAGCCATCTGGATGTCATGCGAGTAGCCCACGGGCTCGGGCTTGCCGGCCAGGTAGGAAAACGGGATGGAGGAGTCGCGGTGGCCCAGGGTGATGGTGCCCGAATCCTTGATCTTCTTCAGGGTGCCGGTCAGTTCTTCGGCCATGGCCGGCGAAGCGATCACAGCGGCCGCGATGGCGGCGCCCAGCAATTGACGAACGATGCGCATCAAATTTTCCTCGACGTGTTTGTTTTTTTTATGGAGCCGTTGGCGGACTCTTCGTTCAACGAATACAGAAGTAAACGATTGCATTCGGCTACCAAGTGTAGAGCATGAGTCGTGCCAAGCCCTGTGTTCGATGATAACGCCGCGAATTTGCTGGGAATCAATCTTTTTTGACCATTGTATGACGGTGAGTTGCGTGCGCATTTCCGAACGAATTGTTTTCGGCCATTCGGAAATCCGAACGCATATCTCGTCACACGCTGCCGCTACCAACCCGGTCAGGCGCCGGTCCAGGCAACCTGACCGGGGCAGCGTTCGAGGATCAGCGCTGAAGCGGGCGGTCCACGTCAGCCGACCTGGAACGTGCCCACGCTTCGGCCGTCAAACGGCGCATCAAGGTTGATTCTTCTGCCGCCAGTTCGTGCATCAGTGAGCTGGCGCGTTCTTCGTAGTCGCCTTCCTGGCCCGCCGTGGCCTGCGCTTCGAGCGCTTCCATCCGATCGTGGTAAGGCCCGGTCATCGCCTCGAAACGCTCCGCATAGGTTTCACGCAGGTAGGTCTGCCAATAGGGGCGGACGGCGAGCGCATCCAGCATGGGTAACGTCTCGTAGGTGCCCAGCACTTCCAGTTGCGCATCGTTCAGGTCTGCGGACGTCACATGCGCGTACGAAGCGAAATGCATTTCATCGGGCGGTACTGGCAGGTCGAGGGCGTCTGCAAGGCGCAAGCGATAGAACAGGCGGACTTCGATTTCATCCGGCCTGCGCCCTGCCTGGCGCAAGCGCTGGACATGGCGATTGGCAATGGCATCCAACAGGTCGAGACGATGCAACTGCTCCCCCAGGTGCAGCAAGCTTGTTTCTCTCATCGCAGCAGGTACGCCTTCGACGCCCTGATAAGCCATGACGCCGACTTCCATCTGGTTGAGCATCAGCAGCAGGCGGTCATCGCAGCTGCGTGGTCCATCGGCCTCGCGAAACAGCTGTTCACGCAGTGCTTCGTTGTTTTCGCAAGCTTCCAGGATATGCCAGGCGCGCCGACGATAATGGCGAGGATTGTCCTGGAAGTCCTCGCTTTGGGCGAAGTCGGCCAGGAACCGGAACATGCTTGCCGAACCAGGCTCTTCGATCAGGCGGTCCCAGGCTGCCTCGCGTTGAGCGCGCAACAGCTCGTTTCTGGAGGCTACCCAATTGGCGCGGGTGTCCTCGTCGACCACCCCGTGGGTGTAGCTGGCGCTGCCCCTGCCACCGGCATCGGTGACGCCGCGCGCTTCGTCGAGATATTCGATACTGCTTTCGCTCAAGGGGTTGTCGTGCAGGTTGAGGCGCTGCAGGCGCAGGCGCAGCCCGCGCATTTCCCGCTGTAGCTCGCTGATCCTGTTGTCGCGCAGATCGACATGGGCGCGCATCGTTATCAGCTGGTGAATCTGGCTGATGTCTGCCTGGCCCGTGGCGCGCAACTGCAGGTCACGCACATGCGGCAACGCGGACAGGTCAGGCAACCCATTGAGCGGGTTGTAACTCAGTATCAGCGTATCGAGGCGTTGGAGTTGGGCCAGGCGGTTGCTTGCCGTCTGGTCCAGCGTGATCCGGTTGTTGCCAAGGTTCACGCGTCGGAGCTGGGTAAGGCTTTCGATACCCTCGGGCACCTGGGTCAGCCGGTTGCCGCTGAGGTCCAGATCGACGATGTTGGGAAAACGCCTGAGGAATTGGGCATCGATGTGTTCCAGATGCATGTCGCGCAATGTCAGGCGGCGCACATGCCCGTATTCGATGCCGGCTGGCAACGCTGGCAGGGTCGGTACGGACTCGCCGTCTATGAACAACTCGTACTGGTCGTTGCCATCCACCAGCTTGCGCCGCCAGCTGCGGCGAAGGGCATCGACGATACGGCGGCGACGGATGGCGTCGACCGGCGACTGCCAGTCGGCCTGCCAGGCCCGTAGCGTCTCGCGTAGTTCGCCAAGCTGGCGTTGCAGCATCTGATAATGGCTCCACAGGTTTTCGCCTCGCTGACGCACGGCGTTCAGGTAGGCGTCCAGTTGCAGTTCGCTCAATGTCGGGAAGATCTGATGGATGCCTTGGCGAATGGCCTGCCGGCTGCTTTCGCCGCCACCGCTGAGTGGGTATCCAAGCCTTCCATCGGCAAAGCGCCTGGGCGGCCGCAGATTGGCACCGATACGGGGTAGCCCGAGGATTTCCGCCGTGCGTTGCCGATCCTGCACCGCGGCCACAAGGAGTTGCTGACGGAGCTGCCTGGCCTGCAAGTTGCGGTTTCCAAGCTTGGTTTTCTGCTGCTCGTCAAAGGTGCGCAGTACCGTTTCGAGCAAGGTACCGCTGGCCAGGTGATTCGCGTCATTGGCCAGCCTGTAGCCGTCTGGTTGTCGCACGATGATCGACACCTGGCTGTTCTGCGTATCTGGGCTTGCATACAACAGGCGACCTTTCTGGTGACCTTCACGCAGTTCCACACGCAATGCGGCCGGCCAGGGTGCTTGGCGCTCGATCAGCCCCATCACCAGTTTTTCGCTGTCGGCTGTACCCAGCGCCGCCAGGCGCATGCCAAGGCAAGCCCGGTCGATACGGCTGTCCCGCTCATACCAGCGGGCACGTTCCGCCATGCCCAACGGCACACGCCCGCTTGCCTGGAGTTTTTTCAGCTGTGAGGAGCTGCTGTGCTCGATGATTTCCTGGGCGCCCCTCGGTGAGAGGTACCTGAAGGCATTCATCAATGTTTTCTGCTCATCGGAAACAGCCTGGCGCCGGGCGAGCAATTGCTCCTCGAAGGCCGCGCCGCGTAACCCTGGGTGGTCGGTATGCAGTGCAATACGTTCGTGGATGTCGAGCAGCCGCGCTGGCGGCGGGGCGTGTTCCAGGCACAGCTGGCGTAACTGCTCCGTGGAAAAACCGGTGACATCCTGCAGCATGCTGGCGCTCGACTCCTGAAGTTCACCCAGGTGGTTGCCTTGCAACCCCTGCAGCAGTACCGACGCGTTTTCCTCGGCTGGGAAGTAGTGAGGAGAGCGAGCCAGTTTGACTTTGCCTTCAGGAAGCGGCCTTGGCGCCAACCCATCGACAAAAGGTACCCGCCGTATTGCCTTTATCGCGCCTGCGCTGGCACCGGCGAACACCAGGCCCTGGGCCACGGTGAACAGGTGATCCAGAGCCCCTTGGCGATCACCCAGTTGCCAGTCCTGATAGCCTTCGTAGACCTCGTCCAACAGTTGCGCAGCGCTAAGCACCAGCATCAGGTCGCCTACGACGGGCACGACGAATGCAATCAGCCCCAGCAGGTCCAGCCCTGCGCCGAGCATGGCCTGCAAGCGCCTGTGCCTGCTTAGACGGTCTTCCTGATCGGTCGCTACGGCCAGGTAGGCGGCATCGTCGAAGATCCTGGTAACCAGCAAGGCCTGCACGTGGGCGAACACATCACCACTCACGGCGAGGTTGCGCCCGTCAAGTTCCGGGGCGTGCTCCTTCTGCGATGCAGCCAAAGCCCGCGAGAGCGCCTGGTCGAACTCGCTCCTGTCCTGCGCCTTGATGAAACGCCGCAGAAAGGTCTGGAACGACCGATGTTCGAGGCGCCTGGCAAGGTCGTCGTAGAGCTCGCGCCACGAGTCGTAGAAACGCAGGCTTCGGTCAGGGTCATCAGGGATCCAGACGATAATCTCATCGAGGGCGGAATCTGGCAGCGGTCGCCATTCGAGCGCGATGATGCCGACCATGCACTTGCCCAGCAGATACAGTTGGCGCGGGATCAGGCTGCCTTTGTCATGCGCGGGCTGGGCAGGGGTAGCAAGCACTGATAGCAACCGCAGCAGATCCTGCTCATCCAGCTGGCCCTTGAGCCTGCCTTCATGAAGCGCAGCTCGCATGCGCGAACGAATACCGCGCTGAAACTGCTGTTCCACCTTGATTCGCGCCTGATCCGCTGGTTGGCCTCGGCCTGCTCTGGGTTTGAGGATGCGGTTCAGAAGGGCTTGGTATCGTCCGCCGATGTCCAGCGTGCGGCACAGGCTGGCAAAGCGCTCGAACGTCATCGCCAGGCGCCTGCCCTTTTCGTCCACCAGATGCGCCTTGCGCTGCCACCAAGGCTGGGTTTCGTGTGCTTCGAAGTTGTGTAGCGCGGCGGCTAGCAGGCTCTGTCGTGTGGTGTGAGTGATGCTGGGTTGGTAAAGCTTTTCTGCAGCAGAGGGCAACTGAAACGCTTCGCTGATGACCACGTATGTAGACCGAGGGTCGATCTCGCCAAGCCCTTCTGCAAGCAAGGCGCCTTCGAGCAGAGGGACGGCGAACTGTTCAATATCCGGTATCGAGGCAAGCAGATGCTTGAGGCTGTCGGCTGCCTGTTGCTGTTCGCTCAAGGCTTCGCGATAGGCTTCACGGTGCTGTGCGTCCGCGCGGGTCAACCAGTCAGGAAGCTGCTGCGCGATCAGATGGTCGATGGAGTCGGACGGAATACTTTCGATGGGCGGCACGTGGTGATCTCCGGGGCTGAAAAAGCCACCAGAGCATCACGCTGGGAACCCGGCTTGGCGGTAGATAGTGCTGCGCTGAGCTGCCTGTGGTGCCGCCAGGGGGCGATGACGGCCAGCCGGGAAACCAAGGTTCGATCCATGAGCATTATCTAGTGCCCATGCCCGGTGCGCAGGTGTTGAGGTGGCCGCCCATTGCCGCTGGAGACACCACATGACATCCGTTGATTTCCCCCCTGACTCGGTCGATACGCTGATTGCCCGCCAGTTGCCCGATTGGCTCACGCATGCCCCAGCCGACCGGCGGAGCACTTTCCTGAAGGCCTTGCGCAAACAGGAACAGACCACCCACAACCTGGGCGAGGTGCTACACAAGATTCCATCGCTGGAAGCGTTTGCCCGGCAACTGCTTACCGCTGGCCTGCAGCAAGCCGGGGTCAGCAATGAGCAGGCGTGGCGTTGGCAGGTGTTCCAGCAGGAATCGGAGTTCCAGCCATCCGTGCAACCGGGGATACGCAAGGCATACCCTGTCAGTTGGTCTACACGCAATTTGTTGACCGCCGCGCTGCACAACTATCACGTAAACGAGACAAAGGCTGACTCCCTGCGAAAAGCCTATTTCCTGGACGGGAATGGCAGGAGGCTGCCATTGAAGTTCGAGGTGTTCGCGAAGCTGTGCAGGCAATTGGACGTGGGTGGAAGATACCAGGCCAAGCTCGATACCTGCCTGAAGCCGAGTGATCCTCAAGGCGCCGCGCCGGGGCAGGCCGAGCGCGAGATACACAAACTGTTCGAAGACAATCAGCGCGCGCATTTTCAGGTCGCTGTGTACATGGCTTTGTTCAAGGGCGCGTTGGACGAACGCAGCTACCTGCAACTGTTGCCCGTGTTGGCTGAAACCCCGGTGGTGCCGGCAGTGCCCCAGGTGACCACGGCGCGGCAGCTCTATCTGCTGGGGAAATGCATCCGCGGTGTAGTGACCCTCGAAGTGGCACAGGCAGGCGGGGAGGGTATAGAGGGGGTCATTGCCTGGATTCCCGGCGATCCGATCACCCCTGTCGCTCGGTTTGCCACCTGGCAAGCGCTATACGTTGCACTGGCCGTTCGTTTGCAGAGCCCGGGCTACCGTGCATTCTTCGCTCGGTTTGTCAGTGAGCGGGACCGAGGCCGCTTCTTTACCCTGTTGACCGAGCGCCTGGCGAAGAGGGCGGGTTCGGCTATCGAACTCGACGGTCGCCACCTGGCTGTCAATGAACCGTTGTACGTACACCTGCGACGCTTGCAGATTGGCAAGATCTACGACGATGCCCGACTGCTCGCCGTGCCCACGGGCGATGAAGACCAGCAGGCGCGCAACGAGCGGTTCAATGCCTATGCATCACTGGGGTTGGACCTGCTCAACCTGGCGGGCCTGTTCGTGCCGGTGCTTGGGGAGGCATTGCTGGCGGTGGCTGCGGTGCAGGTGGCTTCTGAAGTCTATGAGGGCTACCAGGACTGGCGTATCGGGGATCGCGAGGGCGCGCTGGACCACCTTTTTGGTGTGGCGGAAAACGTCGCCACCGGTCTGCTCCTTGCCAAGGGCGGCGCGGCAGTGATCCAAGGCTTGAAGCGAGTCGCCTTCGTCGATGGCCTCGTACCGTTATCTGATGGCCTGGGCAAGGTAAGGCTGTGTTCGCCAAATCTCGAAGGATATGGCGTGGATGCTGCCGAGGCGAAATTGGCCGACGCTGGGGGCGCTTCCGATTACCGTCTGCTGCGCAGTGAAGAGTCGGCCTTTCAGGTCTGGGACGATCCGCAGGACGGGATACCGCGTATTCGTCACCCGGACCGCGCCGAGGCATTTGCGCCGTGGGTGGAGGACAACGGCGGTGGTTGGCATCATGCGCTCGAGCAGCCACAGCGTTGGCAGGGCGCTGCTCGCCTGATGCGGCGCCTGGCGGCGAGCCTGGCAGAATTGCCTGATGAAACGGCGCACCAGCTGTTGCAGATCACCGGCCTGAAGCTGGAGCAGCTTCGCCGGCTGCGTGTGGAGAATGCTACGGCTCCGGGCCGTTTACTGGACGCTTTCGAGTTCCATCAATTGCATGAGCAGATGCCATTGTTACGGGGGGCAGCGCTTGATCGCGTCTTCACCGAGCGCCAACCCAAGCCCAGTGCCGAGGCAGCTGCCGTGCTTGTGCGTGACTTCCCCACGTTGTCTGCGCACGCGTTGGACGAGTTGCTTGGCCAGGCTTCTGGTGTGCAACTTGATAACCTGTCCCAAGGTCGGCGAGTACCGCTGGCGCTGGCGGAACGTGCGCGCTGGCTACTGCATGACACTCGTCTCGATCGGGCCTGCGCCGGCGTGCGCCTGCTGCGCGCGGCCAATGCAGACAGCGAGGCCTTGGCGTTGGGGCTTGTATCGGAAACCGCCCCGTGGCCGGAATCGGTTCGCGTGGAGCTGCGTGAGGCGCAGGTAAACGGCCGGCTCTTGATGGCTTTCGGTGCCGAGCAAACTGCTGATGTGCGTTGCATCGTCAGAGGCGAGCAGGGATACCATCTTGCTGACGCTGCCGGGCGGAACCTGGAGCTATCACAAGTGTTGCTGCGCCTGCTCGAGGACGATCAGAAAGGGCTGCTCGGCGGTATCGAAGGGGAGCAGGGCCTGCGTGATTCCCTGGCTACCCTGGCCGCTGCCGACCGTGAACGGGCCGCGCGGCTGATCGGCTTGGCGCCGGTCGGGCAGGGATTGCGCCCGGTGCACAGATTTGCAGACGGGCGTATCGGGTACCCTCTCAGTGGCCGTGCCGAAAGCAGCCGGCAGGCAATCAGAAGCGGCATTCACCAGGTATTCCCGACGTTGACCGATGAGCAGATGGACGCTTACCTGGCGGAGCTCATGCAACACTCGACAGGGCTATGGGAACACTTCAGCCAGCTCCAGCAGCAGCTTTCCCGGTTGCGGGAGGTGTTGCATGGCTGGTGCGCCGAGGCTCCAGGTGTACTTGAGTATGCCAGGCGACGCCGAGTGGCCCGGCAGGTACGGCGATGCTGGCGGCGGAAAATAACCAATCACGCCGGCGAATATGTTCTGACAATCGACGGAGAGCATCTTGGCTCCCTGCCAGCACTGCCCGCTGGGCTGGATTTCGGACACGTCAGCAGGCTGGTGCTGCGCAACATGAACTTGAGCGAAGTCGGTGCAGACTTCCTGTCACGTTTCGGCAACCTGATCGAGTTGGACCTCGCAGGCAATCGTCTCGAGCAAGTGCCTGTCGGGCTCGAGCGACTGTCGCGTCTGCTGCGTTTGAACCTTTCCGGCAACCGTATCGTGATGAATGTCGCCAGTGAACGGCGCCTGGCCAGCCTGGGGCGGCTGGCGATGCTGGACCTGAGCCACAACCCGTTGGGGCGCGCGCCTGTGCTGACCGGCTTGCACCAACTTACTGATGTTCGGCTGCGCGACGCAGGCCTGGAGACGACGCCCGCGGACGTGATCCTGCGTGGGCATGTGGACTTGAGGGAAAACCGTATTCGCCAGTTGCGCCAGGAACTGAACGGCTTGGGCGCGCGATTGCAATCGTTCAGCCTGCATGACAACCCGCTCGATGCCCAGGGCGAGGCCGCGCTTGATCGGGCTGCCGGTGTTGACCGCGCTGGCAGCAGGGGTGGTGGCTCGTTCCGCCATCGTGCTGTTGACCAGGCTGTCCGCGATGCCTGGGTCGGCAAAGACGGCGCATTGAAAGCGCCCAGGGCCGCATTGTGGGAGTCGTTACACCAGGAGCCCGATGCGCAAGGGCTGTTCCAGTTTCTTGCGGACTTTCTCGACAGCGACGATTTTCATGAACATCCCGGTTATTTCCGTAAACGCATCTGGCGCATCCTTCAGGCATGCGAGCAACATGAACAGCTGCGGTTGCGGGTGTTTGCCGAGGCCTCGTCCCCCCGCACCTGCGAAGACCAGATGCTGTTGATTCTGGAGCAACTGGAGTTGAGCTTGCTGGCGGAGCGGGTGAGCAGCCGAGTTCCAGCGGCGGAACTGGAAGAGGGGCTGGTTCGTCTGGGGCGGCAACTGGCTCGCCTGGATGCCGTCGACCGGTTCGCCGCCGCGCATATCAGGCAGTTGCGCAGAGGGGATGCGTCGATCGTGGACGATATCGAAACGAGGCTTTTTTTCAGGCTGCGCCTGCGGCAGCCGCTGGACCTGCCCATCCTGCCGGACACGATGCACTTCGAAGATTTCGCCAACGTCACCGAGCAGGATCTGCGCAGCGTTCAAAATAGTGTGCTGGAGATGGAAAACCGAGAGGACCTGATCGTCTCGCTCGCCCAGCGCCCGTTTTGGGAGGTGCATGTGCGCCAGCGTTACCCGGATCGTTTCGACACGCTGCGGCAGCGCTTCGACCTGCGCCTGGAACAGATCGAGGCGGACCTGGCCGCGCAGCGCATCGATGAATGGACCCATGTACAACGCGGCAGGACGGTCATGAGTGATTATCAGGTTGCCGAACGTGACTTGATAAGCACGTTGGCCAGGGAAGCTTATGACCGGTTGAACCTGTGACTGCAGCGGTTACGCACCCGGTGCGCACTCACGGACGGCTTGCTCGCCGTTCCGTGGGTGCGGGCAGGCCATGGGTCACGCCGCTTGGGTGCGCGCCTGCTGCTCTCGTTGCAGATAGTCTGCTAGCGCCTGTTGCTCGCCGGTGCTGGTGAACAGGCCCAGCTTGGTGCGGCGCCAGAGAATGTCTTCAGCGCTGCATGCCCATTCGTTGTGTGCAAGGTAGTCCACCTCCCGGGCGAACAACCCACCGCCAATGGCCTGGCCCAGGTCTTCCGGCCCTTGCACGCCATCCAGCAACTGCCATACGCGGCTGCCATAGGTCAGCACCCAGCGCCTGGCGATATCGACCGGCAACCAGCCACAACGCGCCACCACCGCATCGACCAGAGCCTGCACCGTGGTCATCTGCTCACCACCTGGTAGCGGCGCGCCAGCGGTCCAGCTACCGCGCATCTGTGGGAAGTGTGGCTTGAGCTCGGCCATGGCCGACTCGGCCAGTTTGCGGTAGGTGGTCAGCTTGCCACCGAATATCGAGAGCAACGGCGCTTGCCCTTCGCTGGCGGACAGCGCCAGGGTGTAGTCGCGGGTGACCGCGGACGGATTGTCCGATTCGTCGTTGCACAGTGGGCGCACGCCGGAATAGGTGTGCACGATGTCGCTGCGGCTGAGCTGGTGGTTGAAATGGGCGTTGACCACCTTGAGCAGATAATCGGTTTCCTGCTCGGTGATCGCGACTTTGGCGGGGTCGCCGCTGTATTCGCGATCGGTGGTGCCGATCAGCGTGAAGCGCTCCAGGTACGGGA
This sequence comes from Pseudomonas sp. UYEF17, assembly GCF_040546125.1. NCBI lineage: Bacteria > Pseudomonadati > Pseudomonadota > Gammaproteobacteria > Pseudomonadales > Pseudomonadaceae > Pseudomonas > Pseudomonas sp. UYEF17. The sequence goes on along the minus strand of NZ_JBEPNE010000003.1, from coordinate 92,145 downwards.
TGCAGAAGACGATGCGCTGGTCCTCGTTCTGCAGGATGTAGGCATGTTCGCCTTCGTACATGCGCGGCACGATGATATGGCTGCCCTGGATCAGGCGGATGCCGTAAGGGGCATCGAGCTTGAGGTCATCCTTGATGAAGCTGGCCACCCACGGGCCGGCAGCGTTGACCAGGGCGCGGGCGCGAATGGTCTGCAGGCGGCCGTCAGCGTGCTGCAACTCCACCTGCCACAGGCCATCCACACGCTCCGCACGCAGGCAGCGGGTACGGGTATGGATATGGGCACCTTTTTCCCGTGCGGCCATCGCATTCAGCACTACCAGGCGGGCATCGTCCACCGCGCAGTCGGCATATTCGAAGCCACGGCTGATTGCAGGCTTGAGCGGGTAGCCCGGGCCGAAGCGCAGGCTGCGCGAAGCACCCAGGCGCTTGCGCTTGCCCAGGTGATCGTAGAGGAACAGGCCGGCGCGAATCATCCAGGCCGGGCGCAAGTGCGGGCGGTGCGGCAGCACGAAGCGCATCGGCTTGACGATGTGCGGGGCTTTGGCCAGCAGCACTTCGCGCTCGGCCAGGGCTTCACGCACCAGGCGGAACTCGTAGTGCTCCAGGTAGCGCAGGCCGCCGTGGATCAGTTTGCTGCTGGCCGACGAGGTGTGCTGGGCCAGGTCGTCCTTTTCGCAGAGGAATACCTTGAGGCCGCGCCCGGCGGCGTCGGCAGCGATGCCCACGCCATTGATGCCGCCGCCGATCACGGCGAGGTCATAGCAGTCGGCGACTGGGGGCTGGGACGAAACGGGCTGGGACACGGGCAAGGCCTCCTGGGGCTGTTCACATCGAATATGAACATTGATGTTCGTTTTCGAAAATACTAGCGCAACAGAAAGCTGGTCGCCAGTCAGTCTTTATAGAAAAAACTGATCAGATGACAATGAAATGAACATTTACGAAAATTTTGGATGATCGGTTTGAAAGGTGTGGCGTCTATGAGATCGAGCGCGGCGCGGGCGGCGCTCGATCTCACAGGTGCGACAAGCCTTGCGGCATGCGCCTGTCAGCCCTCAAACCACCTCAAGCCGGATCTTGTACTGGTTCAGCAGCTGGGTGAGGGCGGGGGTTGGCGCCTGGTCGGTCACCAGACAGTCGACCAGGCTGATCGAGCCCATGCGCACCATGGCGTTGCGCCCGAACTTGCTGGAGTCGGCGGCAAGGACCACTTGACGGGCATTGGCGATGATCGCCTGTGACACCCGCACTTCCTGATAGTCGAAATCGAGCAGGCTGCCGTCTTCGTCGATGCCGCTGATGCCCACCAGGGCGAAGTCGACCTTGAACTGGTTGATGAAGTCGACACTGGCCTGGCCGACAACGCCGCCATCACGGCGCACCGTGCCACCTGCCACCAGCACTTCGAAATCGTCCTTGGCGGCAAGGATCGCGGCCACGTGCAGGTTGTTGGTGATGACTTTCAGGTGGTTGTGGTTGAGCAGCGCCCGGGCGATGGATTCGGTGGTGGTGCCGATGTTGATGAACAGCGAGGCATGGTCGGGAATCTGCCGGGCCACGGCTTCGGCGATGCGTTGCTTTTCGTCACGCATCTGGTCGGCGCGCATGGCATAGGCGGTGTTCTCGATGCTCGAGTCGTAGGCTGCGCCCCCGTGGTAGCGGCGTAGCAGATTGAGCTCGGCCAGCTGGTTGATATCACGGCGAATGGTTTGCGGTGTGACGACGAACAGCTGCGCCATTTCTTCGATACTGACGTAACCGCGTTCGCGCACCAGTTCGAGGATTTGTTGTTGGCGAGGGGGCAGATTCATGGGCGGTCCTTTGGGGCTGCCGGACAAATGCTGCAATGATGCCGTAGGACGCGGACTACGACCAGTAGACTATCGGGCCTGCCGCGGGGACAAATGCCCTGCATCGATTTTGTGGCCTGCGCTGGCGCTTTTTTGTAGGAGCGGCCTTGTGTCGCGAAAGGGCCGCGAAGCGGCCCCAGCAACATTTGCAATGACACGAAAATCCTGGGGCCGCTTCGCGGCCCTTTCGCGACACAAGGCCGCTCCTACACGTGGTGTAGCGCCTATCAGGTGGGATCAGGCCTCGTGATCTTCCCAGTCGCGGGTACGGTCGACAGCCTTCTTCCAGCCGGCATACAGCTTCTCTTTCTGCGTTTCATCCAGCTGCGGGCTGAACTCGCGCTCGATGATCGCCTTGTCGCGCAGTTCGTCCAGGCCGCTCCAGAAACCACAGGCCAGGCCTGCCAGGTAGGCCGCACCCAGCGCCGTGGTTTCGCGCATCTTCGGCCGCTCCACGCAGGTGCCGAGGATGTCGGCCTGGAACTGCATGAGGAAGTTGTTGGCCACCGCACCGCCGTCCACGCGCAACTCGGACAGGCGCTGGCCGCAGTCCTGCTGCATGGCGTCGAGCACATCGCGGGTCTGGTAGGCGATCGATTCCAGAGCAGCGCGGATGATGTGGTCCACCTTCACGCCACGGGTCAGGCCGAACAGTGCGCCACGGGCATACGGGTCCCAGTACGGGGCACCCAGGCCGGTGAAGGCTGGCACCAGGTATACGCCGTTGCTGTCCTTGACCTTGCTGGCAAAGTATTCGGTATCCAGTGCGTCGTTGACGATCTTCAGTTCGTCACGCAGCCACTGCACGGTGGAACCACCATTGAACACCGCGCCCTCCAGTGCGTAGGCGACTTCGCCACGCGGCCCGCAGGCGATGGTGGTGAGCAGGCCATGGGACGACTTCACCGCCTGGTCGCCGGTGTTCATCAGCAGGAAGCAGCCGGTGCCATAGGTGTTCTTGGCCTGGCCCGGCTCCACGCACATCTGGCCGAACAGTGCCGACTGCTGGTCGCCGGCGATACCGGCAATGGCGATGCCGCTCTTGGTGTGGCCGTAGACCTCGGAGGAAGGGCGTACCTCGGGCAGCATCTGCCGTGGGATGCCGAGGATTTCCAGGAGCTTGTCGTCCCACTGCAGGCTGTGGATGTTGAACATCAGCGTGCGCGAGGCGTTGGTGTAATCGGTGACATGCACCTTGCCACCGGAGAACTTCCAGATCAGCCAGGTATCGATGGTGCCGAACAGCAGTTCGCCGCGGTCGGCGCGTTCACGGGCGCCCTCGACATTGTCGAGGATCCACTTCAGCTTGGTGCCGGAGAAGTACGGGTCGGTGACCAGGCCGGTGGTTTCGCGAATGTAGTCTTCATGGCCGTCGCGCTTGAGCTGGGCGCAGATCTCGGTGCTGCGGCGGCACTGCCAGACGATGGCGTTGTACACCGGGCGGCCGGTTTCCTTGTCCCATACCACGGTGGTTTCACGCTGGTTGGTGATACCCAGCGCGGCGACCTGGGCGTGGCTGATGCCCGCCTGGGCCAGGGCCTCGACCATGGTCGCGCTCTGCGTGGCGAAGATTTCCATCGGGTCGTGCTCGACCCAGCCCGCTTGCGGGTAGTGCTGGGCAAATTCGCGCTGAGAGGTACCCACCACATTGGCGTCGCGGTCGAAAATGATGGCCCGCGAACTGGTGGTGCCCTGGTCCAGGGCGATGATGTAGTTCTTATCCTGGGTGTCTGTCATGGTCGTAGGCCTTGCGAAAATAGGGGTTCAGGGCTGGGCGTGATGCCGGCGTCAATTGACTTGAGTATCGCCCTGGCGATTGTCATTTGTCTCAGGGTTCACGGCGGCTGCCATTGGCAGGTTGCGGGCGATCAGGCCGCGATAGGTCGCGGCGCCCAGGCAGGCGCCAAGGATCGGTGCGAACACCGGAACCAGGAAATAAGGCATGTCCCGACCGCCAGTGAAGGCGATTTCGCCCCAACCGGCCAGGAAGGTCATGAGTTTTGGTCCGAAATCGCGGGCCGGGTTCATGGCAAAGCCGGTCAACGGGCCCATGGCGCTGCCGATCACGGCGATCAGCAGGCCGATCAGCAGCGGGGCCATGGCGCCGCGCGGCAGGCCGTTGTTGTCGTCGGTCAGGGCCATGATCACGGCCATCAGGATGGCGGTGATGATCACTTCGACCAGGAACGCCTGGCCGGTGGACAGCGATGGGTGCGGATAGGTGGAGAACACCGAGGCCAGTTCCAGGCTGGCTTCGCTACCGCGCAACATGGCGTGGGTTTGTTCGAAATCGAAGAACAGGTTGCTGTACAAGGTGTAGACCAACGCTGCGCCACAAAATGCGCCGCATACCTGGGCCAGCATGTAGAAGGGCAGCTTGCGCTTGTCGAAACCGGCGAACAGGGTGAGGGCGATGCTCACCGCAGGGTTCAGGTGCGCGCCGGAAACACCGGCGGTGAGGTAGATCGCCATGCTGACGCCCACGCCCCAGATGATACTGATTTCCCAAAGGCCGAAGCTGGCGCCCGCGACCTTGAGCGCGGCGACGCAGCCGGTACCGAAGAAGATGAGCAGGGCAGTGCCGAGGAACTCGGCCAGGCATTGGCTGGACAGCGCGGGTTGGCGTAGAGCAGTCGTCATGTATGACCTCGTTTTTTTTGTTGTGAGGCGCGTGGCGCTCGACAGCAAAGCCCGGAGTCTATCCCCGTTGACCCCAGGCAGATGTAGGAAACGCACCTTAAAAGTGCATCATTTATTCAGAAACGAAAAAATATAGACAAGAAACGCTGATGTCAAAGGTCGAAAGTGAACGGCCGGTCACGATCTGGATGCTGGTTTCAGGTGCGGATCCGCGTACTAGAGGCGCGCAGTTGCGGTTCGCTGGCTGAGGTGTGGGAATTGTCCTAAAGTAGCCGCCGAGCTGTCCCCGACCGGAGCCCCCGCATGACCCCCGCCCTAGACCTGTTGAAGAAACACCGTGCCGAGCATCGTGTGCACAGTTACGAACATGACCCCAAATCGGCGTCATATGGCCTGGAGGCGGCGGAAAAGCTCGGTCTCGACCCGCAGCAGGTGTTCAAGACCTTGCTGGCGAGCAGTGAGAAGGGTGAGTTGCTGGTGGCGGTGGTGCCTGTGGTGGGTACGCTCGACCTCAAGGCCCTGGCCCATGCTGCCGGGGTGAAAAAGTGCGAGATGGCCGACCCGGCGGTTGCGCAGCGGGCCACGGGGTACCTGGTGGGCGGGATCAGCCCGCTGGGGCAGAAGAAGCGCCTGCGCACCTTCATCGATGACTCGGCGCAGAACTTTGCAACCATCCATGTCAGCGCCGGGCGGCGTGGGCTGGAGGTGGAGTTGGCGGCCGCAGTGCTGGCTGAGTACACCCAGGGCAAGTTTGCCGGGATTGGTCGGGGCTGAGATTTCTGGGGCTGCTTTGCAGCCCATCGCGACACAAGGCCGCTCCTACAGGGGGAATACGTACCCTTGTAGGAGCGGCCTTGTGTCGCGAAAGGGCCGCAAAGCGGCCCCAAAATTTCGAATCAGGTCGCTGAACTGTACCGGCGCACCCCGTTCTCCTGCCGCGGCAACTGCGCCGCCACGCTGCCCGGCACCGGGAACAGCACCAGGTGATCGGCCTTGACCGCAATCCCCACATCCTCGCCGACCTGATGGTCGTTATGGCTAGGGAAGATCGCCTCCAGCTGGCTGCCGGTCGGCAACTGCAGGCGGTACAGGGTCGATGCCCCAAGGAAGCTCTTGCCGACGATGTTCGCCTGCAGCGCGCTGCCCGGTGCGTGGACGATATCGTCAGGGCGCAGCAGCACATCCACCGAGCTGCCCGGCGCCATGATGTAGGCACGGTTGCCGCGCAGTTCACCCAGCTCGGTATTGACCGCTTCGTGGCTGATCATCTGCCCACGGATGAAATACCCCTGGCCAATGAAGCTGGCCACGAACGGCGTCTGCGGCTCGTGGTAAAGGTTGTAGGGCGTGTCCCACTGCTCCAGGCGGCCTTCCTTGAACACGCCAACCTGGTCGCTGACGGCAAAGGCCTCTTCCTGGTCATGGGTCACCAGGATGGCGCTGGTGCCGCGGCTCTTGAGAATGTCGCGAACCTCATGGCTCAGGCGCCGGCGCAGCTCCACGTCGAGGTTGGAGAATGGCTCGTCGAGCAGCAGCAGTTGCGGCTCCGGTGCCAGCGCACGGGCCAGGGCGACCCGTTGCTGTTGGCCGCCGGACAGTTCATGCGGGTAGCGCCCGCCCAGGCCGCCCAGCTTGACCAGCTCGAGCATCTCTTCGATGACCTCGGCCTGGCGCGGGTGCTTGGCGATGCCGAAGGCAATGTTCTGTGCCACGGTCAGGTGCGGGAACAGCGCGTAATCCTGAAACACCATGCCGATGCGGCGTTTTTCCGGGGCCAGGGTGAAGCCAGCTCGGGAAATGACCTCGCCAGCCAGCTGGATCTCGCCGTCGTGCACGGGTTCGAAACCGGCGATGGCGCGCAGGGTGGTGGTCTTGCCGCAACCGGATGAACCCAGCAGGCAACCGATGTCGCCTGCGTTCAGGTGCAGATTGAGGTTCTGGACGATGCGCTGGTCGCCATAGCCGCAGGCGAGGTTGCGCAGGTTGAGCAGTAGGGGTTGACTCATGCGTGGTGGTAAGCCGGTTCTACAAGGAATTCGAGAAGGGCCTTCTGTGCATGCAGGCGGTTTTCAGCCTGGTCCCAGGCGACCGAACGTGGGTCGTCGAGCAGGTCATGGCTGATTTCCTCACCACGGTGGGCTGGCAGGCAGTGCATGAACAGGGCGTCGGGTGCCGCCAGGTCGAGCAGTTCGCGGGTGACCTGGTAAGGCGCGAAATGCGCCAGGCGCCGTGCAGTTTCCTCCTCCTGGCCCATGGAAGTCCAGACATCCGTGGTCACCAGATGGGCGCCGCGCACGGCTTCCTTCGGGTCACGCACGATCTGCACGTGGTCACCACCAATGGCCATGAAGCGTGGGTCCGGCTCGTAGCCTTCCGGGCAGGCGATGCGCAGCTGGAAGTCGAACTGCCTGGCTGCCTCGATGTACGAGTTGCACATGTTGAAGCCATCGCCGATCCAGGCCACGGTCTTGCCCTGGATCGAGCCGCGATGTTCGAGGAAGGTCTGCATGTCGGCCAGCAGCTGGCACGGGTGCGACTCGTCGGACAGCGCGTTGATCACCGGCACACGCGAGTTGGCGGCGAATTCGGTCAGGGTGCTGTGGGCGTGGGTACGGATCATCACCACATCGAGCATGCTCGACAGCACGATGGCACTGTCGCCGATCGGCTCGCCACGGCCCAGCTGGGTGTCGCGCGGGGACAGGAAGATGGCCTGGCCGCCGAGCTGGATCATGCCGGCCTCGAACGACACGCGGGTACGGGTCGAGGACTTCTCGAAGATCATGCCCAGCACGCGGTTCTTCAGGGGCTCGAACAGCACGCCTCGCTTGCGCAGGTCCTTCAGCTCGATGCCGCGGCGGATCACCCCGAGCAATTCGTCGGTGGTGAAGTCCAGCAGGGAGAGAAAGTGCCTAGCGCTCATGATTGACTACCTTATCTGCAACGGTATGCAGGTCGACCGTATGGTTTTTTTTGACAACGGGAGTGACCTGCGGCGTAAGCCGCACGGGGGCGGACGAAATAGGGAAAGGCGCAATACTATAAGTAAATGTCGCCTAAAGCCAAGAGGGGAAACAGCTGCCCAGTACCAAAGGGTGTTGCAAAGGGTGTCTTTACCCGACGGGCAGTGCTGTTTTTTATTTGCTACAGAGGGTTGTACACGGCTTGCCGGCAATTTGGCAAATGGCTGTCGCAAATCGTGTGCCTGATGTCGGTGGATTCACGCCGCGAAGCGCGCTGGCCGGCGGCGGGGGCCGGGCGCATAGTCGATGTTCGACAACCCTGTACACATCCTCCATGACAACAAGGCAGAGGCGGCCATGACCAAGACCCTGCATCACCGTGCCTGTCACCTGTGCGAAGCGATCTGTGGGCTGAACATCGAAGTCAGCCATGACGACGACGGGCGGGCGCTGATCAGTTCGATCAAGGGCGACCCCCAGGACCCGTTCAGCCGCGGCCATGTCTGCCCAAAGGCCGTGGCCCTGCAGGACATCCAGAACGACCCCGACCGCCTGCGCCAGCCGCACAAGCGGGTGGGCGAGCACTGGCAGGCCATCGGCTGGGACGAGGCCTTTGCCCTGGCCGCCGACAGGCTGTGGGCGATCCAGCAGGCCCATGGGCGCAATGCCGTGGCGGTGTACCAAGGCAACCCGAGCGTGCACAACTACGGCCTGATGACCCACAGCAACTACTTCCTGGGCCTGCTGAAAACCCGCAACCGCTTCTCTGCCACCTCGGTGGACCAGTTGCCGCAGCACCTGGTCAGCCACCTTATGTACGGCCATGGCCTGCTGCTGCCGATCCCGGACATCGACCAGACCGGTTTCATGCTGATCCTCGGCGGCAACCCGCTGGCCTCCAACGGCAGCATCATGACCGTGCCGGACGTGGAAAAGCGCCTGAAAGCGCTGCAGGCCCGGGGTGGGCGCCTGGTGGTGGTGGACCCGCGGCGCAGCGAAACGGCGGCGATGGCCGACAGTCACCTGTTCATTCGCCCTGGAGGGGATGCGGCCTTGTTGTGCGGCTTGCTCAACACCCTGTTCGCTGAAGGCCTGGCGCGCGGCTCGCACTTGCCGGTCGCGGGTCTGCAGCAGGTGCGCGAAGCGATCGCGCCGTTCAGCGCGGAGGCCATGAGTGCGCACTGTGGCATTGCCGCTACAGACATCCGCCAGCTGGCACGGGACTTCGCCGCGGCCGACAAGGCGGTGTGCTACGGCCGCATGGGGGTATCGACCCAGACCTACGGCACCCTTTGCCACTGGTTGGTGCAACTGATCAACCTGGTGACCGGCAACCTTGACCGTGAAGGCGGCGCGTTGTGCACCGAGCCTGCCGTCGACTTGGTGGCGACCACCTCGGGTGGCCATTTCAACGCTTGGCAGAGCCGGGTGTCGGGCTTGCCCGAGTACGGCGGCGAACTGCCCGTGGCGGCCTTGGCCGAGGAAATGCTGACACCCGGCGAAGGGCAGGTGCGCGCGCTGGTGACGGTGGCTGGCAACCCCGTACTGTCCACGCCCAACGGCCGCCAGCTGGATGTGGCGCTGGAGGGGCTGGAGTTCATGCTCAGCATCGACCTGTACATCAACGAAACCACCCGCCATGCCGACCTGATCCTGCCCTCCACCTCGGCGCTGGAAAACGACCATTACGACTCCACGTTCAACTTGCTGGCCGTGCGCAACGTGACCCGCTTCAACCGGGCGGTCCTGGCCAAGCCCGAAGGGGCATTGCATGACTGGGAGATTTTCGTCGGGCTGGCACAAGCGTTCGCCAAGCGCGCCGAGCTGGAGTTGAAGCCGACCTGGGCGCCAGCGCAGATGATCGACCTGGCCTTGCGCAAGGGGCGCTATGGTGAAGCGACACCCTGGCAGTTGTCGCTGGCAGCGCTGGACGAGCACCCGCATGGCCTCGACCTGGGGCCATTGCGCGCCAACCTAGCAGCGCGCCTGACGACTGCCAGCAAGGCTGTCGAAGCGGCGCCGCAGGTGCTGCTGGACGACCTGGGTCGGCTGGCGCAACAAGCCCCTCCGGCGCCGGGCGAACTGCTGCTGATCGGCCGTCGCCATGTACGCAGCAACAATTCGTGGATGCACAATTTTCATCGGCTGGTGAAAGGCAAACCGCGACATCAGTTGTTGATGCACCCGCAGGACCTGCAGCAGCGGCAGCTGCAGGACGGCCAGCGGGTTCGTATCCGCTCGCGTACCGGGGACCTTGAAGTCGAGGTGCAGGCCTGCGAGGACATGATGCCGGGCGTGGTGAGCCTGCCCCATGGCTTCGGTCACTCTCGTCGGGGCGTGCACATGCAGACCGCCCAGGCGCAACCTGGCGTGAGCGCCAACGACCTCACCGATGAGCGCCTGCGTGATCAGGTTTCCGGCAATGCCGCCCTCAATGGCGTACCCGTGCAGGTAGAGGCCGCGTAAGGAACGGTAAGGCCGAGCATGCTGCTCGGCTTTCCGTTACAATGCGTCACCGTGCCGACGACCGCGTCGGAAAGTTCAGCCGAGGTGCTACATGGATATCATCGAAACGATCAAAGAGCAGATTGCCAACAACACCATTCTGCTTTACATGAAAGGCTCGCCGAATGCCCCGCAGTGTGGCTTCTCTGCGCGTGCATCGCAGGCCGTGATGGGTTGTGGCGAGAAGTTCGCCTACGTCGACATCCTGCAGAACCCGGAAATCCGTGCGAACCTGCCAAAGTACGCCAACTGGCCGACCTTCCCGCAACTGTGGGTAGCCGGTGAGCTGGTCGGCGGCAGCGACATCATGCTGGAAATGTTCGAAAAGGGTGAGCTGCAGACCCTGATCAAGGAAGCGGCTGCCAAGGCCAAGGCTTCCGAAGCCTGAATTTCCGGCAAGCATGAAAAAACCCGCTCATCGCGGGTTTTTTCATGGGGCGAATATTTATTCTTCGCCCATCTGCGACTGCAGGTAGTTCTCGATACCAATCTTGTCGATCAGCCCCAGCTGGGTTTCCAGCCAGTCGATGTGTTCTTCCTCGGACTCGAGGATGTCTTCGAGCATGTCACGCGAGCCGAAGTCGCCAGCGGTTTCGCAATGGGCGATGGCTGCTTTCAGGTCGACCAGGCCTTTCTGTTCGATCTTCAGGTCGCACTCGAGCATTTCCTTGGTGTGCTCGCCAATCAGCAGCTTGCCCAGGTCCTGGACGTTGGGGATGCCTTCGAGGAAGAGAATACGCTTGATCAGTTTGTCAGCGTGCTTCATCTCGTCGATGGATTCCTTGTACTCGTGCTTGCCGAGTTTGTTCAGGCCCCAATCTTCGTACATGCGTGCGTGCAGGAAGTACTGGTTGATCGCGACCAGCTCGTTTCCGAGGATCTTGTTGAGATGCTGGATGACGCTTACGTCGCCTTTCATGTCGGGTTCCTGCCCTGTAGAAGTGTGCCAATACAGTGAAGTTTGAGCCCGATACTTAGGAGTGTCAAACCTAAGTTCTTGAATAATAAGTGAAAATTAATGGAAATAAGAATGTTTGTGAACCGCGTTGGAGCGCTAACTTATTGAATTGCGGGCATAAAAAAACCGGACGCAAGGTCCGGTTCTTGGAATTCTGGGTTTTCAGGCCGCGGTAAATTCCACGGGGTAGGGCAGGGCTGCCTGGCTGACCTGGAGCTCGGTCAGGGTCTCGCGGACCACCTGCTTGGCCACGCAGGCACATTTGCCACACTGGCTGGCGACATTGGTCGCGGCTCGCACTTCCTTGTAGTTGCAGCATCCTTCATAGATCGCATCGCGGATCTGTCCGTCGGTAACGCCGACACAAAGACACACATACATAAAGGCTGACCATCGTTGGTGGGCTCGATGGGGTGGAGCTTAATGTTAATGAGAATGCTTGTCAAAGGAGTTTCTGAAAGGGCCGTGCTTGAGCGACCGGCGGTTGCTTCGTCGTTGGAGTCGGCCTGTCACCAGAAGCCGTGTATGATGGTCGGCCTTTGTTGGATGTCGGGCAAGCCCGTCTGGCCCGGCAAACGGTTTTTCACCCTCATCAGGAGATTACAATGAGCGTACTCGTTGGTAAGAAAGCCCCCGATTTCACCGTTCCGGCCGTGCTGGGCAATGGCGAGATCGTCGACAGCTTCAACCTGGCTTCGGCCATCAAGGGCAAGTACGGCCTGGTGTTCTTCTACCCGCTGGACTTCACCTTCGTCTGCCCGTCCGAGCTGATCGCCCTGGACAACCGCATCCCTGACTTCCAGGCGCGCAACGTGGAAGTGATCGGCGTGTCGATCGACTCGCACTTCACCCACAACGCCTGGCGTAACACCCCGGTCAACAACGGCGGTATCGGCCAGGTCAAATACACCCTGGCTGCCGACATGACCCACGAAATCTGCAAGGCCTACGACGTCGAGTCCGAAGGCGGCGTGGCCTTCCGTGGTGCCTTCCTGATCGACACCAACGGTGTTGTCCGTTCGCAGATCGTCAACGACCTGCCACTGGGCCGCAACATGGACGAGCTGCTGCGCCTGGTTGACGCCCTGCAGTTCCACGAAGAGCACGGCGAAGTTTGCCCTGCCAACTGGAAAAAAGGCGACAAAGGCATGAACGCTTCGCCGGAAGGCGTTGCTGCCTACCTGAGCGAGAACGCTGGCAAGCTGTAATTGCCGCGTGCATGAAAAAACCGGCCCTTGTGGCCGGTTTTTTTGTGCCGTCCTGTGCCGGCCTCTTCGCGGGTAAACCCGCTCCCACAGGTATCCCACGGGCCTCAGCCATTGTGCGATCCCTGTGGGAGCGGGCATGCCCGCGAATGCTCTTTCAACTCAATCGTTGAAATCGCGCCAGCCGCCCATCTCTTTCCAGCGGTTGACGATGCCGCAGAACAGCTCGGCCGTCTTCTCGGTGTCATAACGCGCCGAATGCGCCTCACGCCCGTCGAAGTCGATGTCGGCGCTCTGGCAGGCCCGCGCCAGTACGGTCTGGCCGTAGGCCAGGCCCGCCAGGGTAGCGGTGTCGAAGCTGGAGAACGGGTGGAACGGGTTGCGCTTCAGGTCATTGCGCGTTACCGCCGCATTGAGGAAGCCCAGGTCGAAGCTGCTGTTGTGGCCGACCAGGATCGCCCGCTTGCAGCCATTGGCCTTGAGCGCCTTGCGTACGCCGCGGAAGATGTCGGTCAGCGCACTTTCCTCGCTGACCGCCATGCGCAGCGGGTGGTCCAGCTTGATCCCGGTGAACTCCAGCGCGGCCGCCTCGATGTTGGCGCCCTCGAATGGCTCCACCCGGTGGAAGTAGGTGTGCTCGGGGAACAGGAAGCCCTTTTCGTCCATGCCGATGGTGACAGCGGCAATTTCCAGCAGGGCATCGGTAGCGCTGTTGAAGCCGCCGGTTTCAACATCTACCACTACCGGCAGATAGCCGCGAAAGCGCTCGGCCATCGGGTGGCGCGAGCCGCTGCTGCCTTGGGTGTCCAGGTCGTCTTCGTAGAGGTCTTCGCTCACGCGTTTTCCTCCAGCAGGCGCCAGCGCAGTTTTTCGCCGGCGCGCAGCGGGACCACGGTCTGCTCGCCAAACGGTAGGCTGTCCGGGGCGGTCCATTCTTCGCGGACCAGGGTAATGGTGTCGGTGTTCGCCGGCAGGCCATAGAACGCCGGGCCGTGCAGGCTGGCGAAGCCTTCCAGCTTGTCCAGCGCGTTACGCTGCTCGAATGCTTCGGCGTACATCTCGATTGCCGCGTAGGCGGTGTAGCAACCGGCACAACCGCAGGCGGCTTCCTTGGCGTGACGGGCGTGCGGGGCCGAGTCGGTACCCAGGAAGAACTTCGGGTTGCCGCTGGTGGCCGCGTCCAGCAGCGCCACCTGGTGGGTGTTGCGCTTGAGGATCGGCAGGCAGTAGAAGTGCGGGCGAATGCCGCCAACCAGCATGTGGTTGCGGTTGTACAGCAGGTGCTGCGCGGTGATGGTCGCGCCGACGTTGGCCGGGGCCTCGGTGACGAACTGCGCGGCATCGCTGGTGGTGATGTGCTCGAACACCACCTTCAGCGTTGGGAAGCGCTCGACCACACGGCGCATGTGCTCGTCGATGAAGCGCTTCTCGCGGTCGAACACGTCGATCTCGCTGCGGGTCACTTCGCCATGCACCAGTAGCGGCATGCCAACTTCCGCCAGCGCCTCGATGGCCGGGAAGATGTTGTCGATGCTGGTCACGCCCGAGTCGGAGTTGGTGGTGGCGCCGGCAGGGTACAGCTTGGCGGCGTACACGAAACCGCTGGCCTTGGCCGCGCGGATGTCCTCGGGGCTGGTGCGGTCGGTGAGGTACAGCACCATCAGCGGCTCGAAGCGGCTGCCAGCCGGGCGGGCGGCCAGGATGCGCTCACGGTAGGCGCCGGCCTCGACGGCATTGCGTACCGGCGGAACCAGGTTGGGCATGATGATGGCACGGGCGAAAGTACGCGCCACGTCGCCAACGGTGTGGGGCAGGACGGCACCATCGCGCAGATGGATGTGCCAGTCGTCGGGACGCAGGAGGGTCAGGCGATCGGACATTGGGGATTCCAGGCGGGTCGAACTCAAGCCCCAATGCTACCGGAAAACCCTGGGTGGAGCACGGCTATCAAGTTTTCCGGCAGGCGTCCGATAGCCTGCAGGTAAGCCGTCAGAATTTGTGGAGCCGCCCGTGCGCCAGCGTTACCTAGCCCTGTTGACCCTGTTCGCCAGCCTGCCGGCCGGCGCGCTGACCTTCCAGACGCGCATGGAGAACATCGCCTGGAAGGTCGAGGGTGACCAGTTCGAGTGCCGGCTGATCCAGCCGATCGACGGCTTCGGCAGCGGCGAGTTCGTGCGCCGCGCGGGCGAGCAGCCGGTGTTCCAGCTGCGTTCGGACAGCAATGTACTGGGTGCGGGCACGGCCACATTGCTGGCAGCCGCTGCGCCGTGGCAACCCGGGCGCAGCGACATCAACCTGGGCAGCGTGCGCATGGCCCGCACCGGGGTGCTGTTCAGTTCGTCCCAGGGCCAGGCCAGCCGCCTGATCAACGGCCTGCTCGATGGGCGCAGCACGGTGGTACGCAATTACGCCGGCGAGGCGGGCAGGCCGATGGAAGTGCGTGTACTACCGGTCAGCTTCGCCAAGGCCTACAGCGACTATCAGGCCTGTGCCGGCAAGCTGCTGCCGATGAATTACGACCAGGTGCGCCAGACCCAGGTGGGCTTCCCCGGGGGCGGCTTCGAGCTGGATGGTGCGGCCAAGGCACGGCTGGATGTGATCCTCGACTACATGAAGGCTGACCCGACGGTGAACCATGTCGAGCTCAACGGTCACTCCGACAACAGTGGCAACCGCCTGACCAATCGCGACATGTCGCGCCGCCGGGCACTGGCGGTGGCCGACTACCTCAAGGCCCATGGCGTTCCGGAAGAGCAGATTACCGTGCGTTTCCACGGCGAGCGTTACCCGTTGGCGAAGAACACCAATGCTGCCAACCGGGCGCGTAACCGTCGGGTGAATATTGAACTGGATCGGGTGACGGTGATCGAGAAGCCGGTGGAGAAGCCTGTCGAAAAGGCCCCTGAGCCAACACCTGCCAAGTCCTGAAGGTTGCGGAGCTTTCTGTAGGAGCGGCCTTGTGTCGCGATGGGCTGCGCAGCAGCCCCGGCAGTTTTCGCTGCATTGCTGAGATCCAGGGGCTGCTGCGCAGCCCATCGCGACACAAGGCCGCTCCTACACGGCATTTCATACTTTCCGACGGTAAGTCGCCCTTCCGAAACTTCCTGTCGCTTTGTCGTCAGAAGCTGTCGCCCCACTGTAAATTTATCCGTAACGTCGTTAGAATCGATCCCTTTCCGTACAACCCCGTGGAGTGATGGCATGGCGGACGTAAAAAAGGTCGTACTGGCGTATTCCGGCGGCCTTGATACTTCGGTGATTCTCAAGTGGCTGCAGGATACCTACAACTGCGAAGTGGTGACCTTCACCGCTGACCTGGGTCAGGGCGAAGAGGTCGAGCCGGCTCGTGCCAAGGCCCAGGCAATGGGCGTTAAAGAGATCTACATCGACGACCTGCGCGAAGAGTTCGTGCGTGATTTCGTGTTCCCGATGTTCCGCGCCAACACCGTATACGAAGGCGAGTACCTGCTGGGTACTTCCATCGCCCGTCCGCTGATCGCCAAGCGCCTGATCGAAATCGCCAACGAAACCGGCGCCGACGCCATTTCCCACGGCGCCACCGGCAAAGGCAACGACCAGGTGCGTTTCGAACTGGGCGCCTACGCCTTGAAGCCAGGCGTCAAGGTAATCGCCCCATGGCGTGAGTGGGACCTGCTGTCCCGCGAGAAGCTGATGGACTACGCCGAGAAGCACGGCATCCCGATCGAGCGCCACGGCAAGAAGAAGTCGCCGTACTCGATGGACGCCAACCTGCTGCACATCTCCTACGAAGGCGGTGTCCTGGAAGATACCTGGACCGAGCACGAAGAAGACATGTGGCGCTGGAGCGTCTCGCCCGAGAATGCCCCGGACCAGGCTACCTACATCGAGCTGACCTACCGCAACGGTGACATCGTTGCCATCGACGGTGTCGAGAAGACCCCGGCCACCGTCCTGGCCGACCTGAATCGTATCGGTGGTGCCAATGGCATCGGCCGTCTGGACATCGTCGAGAACCGTTACGTCGGCATGAAGTCGCGTGGCTGCTACGAGACCCCAGGCGGCACCATCATGCTCAAGGCCCACCGTGCCATCGAGTCGATCACCCTGGACCGCGAAGTCGCTCACCTGAAGGATGAGCTGATGCCGAAGTACGCCAGCCTGATCTACACCGGCTACTGGTGGAGCCCGGAGCGTCTGATGCTGCAGCAGATGATCGACGCTTCGCAGGTCAACGTGAACGGCGTGGTACGCCTGAAGCTGTACAAGGGCAACGTCACCGTTGTCGGCCGCAAGTCGGACGACTCGCTGTTCGATGCCAACATCGCTACCTTCGAGGAAGATGGCGGCGCCTACAACCAGGCGGACGCAGCGGGCTTCATCAAGCTCAACGCCCTGCGTATGCGCATTGCTGCCAACAAGGGCCGCTCGCTGCTCTGATCGCTGGCATGTGCAGCAAGAACCCCGGCCTAGGCCGGGGTTTTTTTATCTGTGATATCAATGGCCGTCGCTCGCCTGCTGTCCATCAAGCGCGCTGATCGATAGTTGTGCGCACTGGCGTCTATCCAGGTTGCAAAAGCGCCACGTGCGCGCTTGCTGCGGCGGTTGGGCAAGGGCGGACAGCAATTGCTGCTCCATCATGCGATAGGCATCGGGGCCGGAAAACATGAATGTGACAGGCTCGCCCTGCAGCGCTTCGCTGGTATTACCGGGCATTGCATGTTTGGCCACATCGCTCTGTGTCGACGTGTTGTCATTTGCCGTCCTGTTTGATGAAGGGTCGTAGAGCGACTTGTAATTGAAGTTGAGCGTGAGGAAGAACAGTGCCGTCAGGAAGAATGGGAAGCCCACCAGGAACCAGGTATAGAGCTTTTGGCTGGATTCGCTGAGAAACGGCAATGTGGCAAGGGCGGAGGCTTCGATAATCCCTGCGAAGATGGCAATGATCGTCAGCGGGGCGACAGGTTGTACTTGGTGCATATGGGGTCGTCTCCAGCGATTTTGCACATCTTTACCTTACGGCGATGCTCAACTAAAGGCTGGATTGTTTCCCGGGTGAGAATAATCGCTCGAAATCCTGATGACGGTGTTTGTTCAGCGCATTTGAACTGAGTATTTCCCGAGGTGTCGGCCGGTTTTCAACTGGTGCACTTTTAGCGGCTGGTGATACCGTTCATTCGGTAGCAGGGAATTTGATTGTTACAAGTGCGTCAGTTGAGTGTAGGAAATTTCTGTAAGTGTTGTAGGTTCTATCTGTTCATATATTTCGTCGGTAAATCACCGCGCCAGTAAGCGTTCTGTAGGTTATCTTGGCGGGCCATAGCAAAAGCAATGAATGGATATCGCATGAATAAAGTGCTTATCGTGGATGATCATCCGGTCATACGCCTGGCCGTACGCATGCTGATGGAGCGGCATGGGTATGACGTCGTGGCGGAAACCGACAACGGGGTGGCTGCGCTGCAACTCACACGGCAACACCTGCCGGATATCGTGGTGCTCGATATCGGTATCCCCAAGCTGGATGGCCTGGAGGTGATCGGTCGCATGACAACTTTCAGCCCGGGCAGCAAGGTGCTGGTGCTGACATCGCAGGCCCCCGGCAACTTCTCGATGCGCTGCATGCAGGCGGGGGCGGCGGGGTATGTGTGCAAGCAGCAGGAACTCACCGAGCTGCTGAGCGCCATCAAGGCCGTGCTGTCGGGCTACAGTTACTTCCCCAACCAGGCCTTGCATGTGTCACGCGGCAGAGGCGGAAGCGAGACGGATATGGTCAACCGCCTCTCGGCGCGCGAGATGACGGTGTTGCAACAGCTGGCGCGAGGGCGTTCCAACAAGGAGATTGCCGACAGCATGTTCCTCAGCAACAAGACGGTCAGTACCTACAAGTCGCGCCTGTTGCTCAAGCTCAATGCGCGCTCGCTGGTCGACCTGATCGAGCTGGCGCAGCGGCAAGGGTTGAACTGACCGCCAAGGCCGTAAAGCCTCCAGCCAGGAGGCTTTGCCAAGGTTACAGATCGTAGTCGAAGTCGGCCAGCTGCTTCTGCAGGCGCCTTTCTTCCAGCATATTATCGATGGTACGGCGCTTGCTCAGGTTGGTCTTTGCGGTTTCTACCTGGGGTTCCGCTTCGTCATCCGCGGCAACAAAATCATCTTCGATCGACAGGTCGTCTTTATCGCTACTCATGAGTCGCTCCAAGCCAAGGGGCCATTGGCCGTCCTTATAACCAGAAAGCAGACGCTGGTAAAAAAGATTTTTTCAATCGCTGCAGGTGGTTTCCAGCTATCGACTCAATCGTCGGAGGTCTTGTGCTTGTACTCGCACAAGTCTTCGATCCGGCAACTGCCGCAGCGCGGCTTGCGTGCCTGGCACACATAGCGCCCGTGCAGGATCAGCCAGTGGTGGGCGTCGAGCAGGTAATCCTTTGGCACGAACTTGATCAGCTTTTTCTCCACTTCCAGCACCGTCTTGCCTGGTGCAATACCCGTGCGGTTGCTGACCCGGAAGATATGGGTATCCACCGCCATGGTTGGCTGGCGGAACGCCGTGTTGAGCACCACGTTGGCGGTCTTGCGGCCCACGCCGGGCAGCGCCTCCAGGGCTTCGCGGGTTTGCGGTACCTGGCTGCCATGGCGTTCGATCAGCAGTCGGCAGGCTTCGATGACGTTCTTGGCCTTGCTGTTGTACAAGCCAATGGTCTTGATGTACTCGCTCAGGCCTTCGACGCCCAGCGCATAGATGGCCTCGGGGGTGTTGGCGACCGGGAACAGGCGTGCGGTGGCCTTGTTGACGCCGACATCGGTGGACTGCGCAGACAGTGTCACGGCGACCAGCAGTTCGAACGGGGTGGTGTAGGCCAGTTCGGTCTTCGGGTCGGGGTTGTCTTCGTGCAGCCTGCGAAAGATCTCCAGGCGTTTGGCGGCATTCATGAAATCAGAGCTTTCCTTGACGACGTGGTTGGGCGGGGCCCGGACGCAGGCGATTGTACAAGGCCAACAGCAGTCCGAGCAGTAGCAAGGCGCCCGGGGCAAGGCTGGCCAGGTGCAGGCCTGTACCGTCGGCCAACCATTGGCGGCTGGCGCCGAGCAGCAGGCATGTGGCAAGCAGCGCACAAAGGTGGCCGGCGAGCAGGCGCCAGCGCCCTTGATCGGGCAGCAGGTGGTCAGTGGCCAGGCATTGCAGGCACAGCAGTGCGGGATAGTGGCCGAGGGCAAGTGCCACTGGCAGCAGCCAGGCACGCAGCGCCAGTTGCAGGCAACTGGCCAGGGCCGCCAACAGCAGCAGGCTGGCCAGCACATAGGTCCAGGTGGCAAGCCGCTGGCGCAGGGGGGCCAGCAACAGCTGGTGAAGGCTGCTCATCAGCACCGCGCACACGCCGATGGTGGCGCCTTCGCTCATTGTTCGGGTGGCGCCCAACAGGGGCACCAGGCTTGCGCCGAGCAGGCAGAACCTATTCATGCATGGCGCCCTCCAGCAATACGCTGCGCTGCTCATCGAAGTAGCTCAGCGCTTCCTGCAGCGCGCCGATCACCGCCCGTGAGGTCACGGTTGCGCCAGCCAACTGGTCAAAGTCGCCCTGGTCGCGCTTCAGCGCCCAGCGATCGCCCAACTGGCGGTTGGCAAATTGCCCAAGCCAGTTCAGCTGCGGATCACCCAGGCGTGCACCCAGCCCGGGGCTTTCCTGTTGCTCGACTACCTGGCTGCCGATCAGCCGGCCGTCCGCGGTGATGGCCACGCTCAGCACGATCGGCCCGGCATAGCCCTGGGCCTGGGTGACCAGGATGATGGCGGCCGGCTTGCCTGCCAGCGTCGCCCGGTAAGCTGCCAGGATACGGCTGTTTGGCCGCTGTGCGGCGGGCCTGGGCAGCGGGCTGTCCAGGGGCTGGTTGTCGTAACTGCCTTCTGGCAGCACTGCCAGCCGCTGACGGCTATTCAGTTGTTTCTCGGCGTCGGCGATGGCCGCGCTGGTCCAGTGTCGCCAGGCCAGGGTGGCCGACAGTGCCAGTACCCCGGTCAGTAGCAACAGGCCCACATCACGTACCAGGCGCTTCATCGTGCAACCTGCTGGCGCTGCAAAGCCAGGCGTTCGAGGCTCGGCGCCATGAGGTTCATCAGCAGGATGGCGAATGCCGTACCGTCCGGGTAGCTGCCCCAGGTGCGGATCAGGTAGATCAGCAGGCCCGCCCCCAGGCCAAACCCCAGCTTCGCCCACTCCTGCCGGGGGCCGGATACCGGTTCGGTGGCAATGAAGAACGCCGCCATCATGGTCGAGCCGGAGAACAGGTGCAGCAGCGGGGAGCCGTTGGAGTCCGAACCCGAGCCATTCCAGCCCAACAGGCTGAACAGGAACAACCCTGCCAGCAGGCCAACCGGCGCATGCCAGCTGATCACCTTGCGTTGCAGCAAAAACAGGCCGCCCAGCAGGAACGCCAGGTTGACCCATTCGCTGCCCTGCCCACCGATGCTGCCGAAGCCCGGGTGGCTGGCGAACAGTTCATCGATGGTCAGGCTGCGGTTGTGGCGCAGGCCGTCGAGCAGTGTCGGCCGGGCCCAGGCATCGATCTGCTCGCCACCGGCGAACACCAGCTGCAGGCTGTCGAGCAGGCCTGGTGCCGGCCCCGGCCAATGGTTCATCTGCAACGGGAAGCTCAGCAGCACGAAGGCGTAGCCGACCATGGCCGGGTTGAACAGGTTGCGCCCGACCCCGCCAAAGGCCTGCTTGCCGATGCCGATGGCAACACTGGCTGCGACCACAGGCAACCACCAGGGCGCCAGGGTTGGCAGGGCGGCGGCCAGCAGCACGGCGGTCACCAGCGCGCTGCCGTCGTTCAGCGCCGTGCGCAGCGGTTGTGCTCGCAAGGTAAGCAACAGCGCCTCGCACAGCAGCGCGGCGCTGGCGCACAGCAACAGGTTCAGTAGCAAACTCCAGCCATGCAGCCAGAACAGCGCCAGCAGGCCAGGTACGCAGGCCAGCAACACCAGGCCCATGCTGGTGCGTAGCCGCGGGTCGGGCTTGGCGGTCATTGGGCGAACAGCCCGTTGAAGCCGGAAAACGCCATGGCCATTACCCCGGCCCCAAGCAGTTCGATGGGCAGGCCGCGCATTGCCCCGGGGACGTCGGCATGAGCGCTGCGCTGGCGCAGGTCGGCGAACAGCACCAGCGCCAGCCAGAAGCCGCCGCCGGCCAGCAGGCCTTGCAGCAAGGTAGCGAGCCATGTGCTGTCGTCGCTTGCCTGTTGCAGGGTCAACCCCAGTACTACCGCATTGCTCAACAGCAGCGCGGGCAGTTGCGTCACCGGCCAGCTCGGGCGCCACCTTGTCAGCAGCCATGGCATGCCCCAGGCGAGCCCGGCCAGCCAGGGCAACAACAGGAACAGGGCAAGGTCCTGGGCCTGCAGCGGGGCAAGCACCCCGCGCACCAGTAGTTGTGCGCCGATCACGCCCAAGGCAATGCACAGTGCGCAGGCGAGGCCGTGCACATGGAGGTGCAGCCTTGGGAGTGGCTGTTGTTGCAGGCACAGGTGATTGACCAGCGCAGCGCTGGTCAGGACCAGGATGTAGTCGCTCATGAGATGACGATAGCCGGGAATCGGGGCGATTGTCCGGGTTTGGCATCAAGGTGCCGGAGTCATTGTGGGAGCGGGCGTGCCCGCGAACACCGGCAACGCCGGTGCCATGCACCGCGTAGTCCGTTTCGCGGGCACGCCCGCTCCCACAAGGTCCAGCAGGTTTTGTTACTTGATGCGCTGGCCCGGCTTGGCACCGCTGTCCGGGCTCAGCAGGTAGATCTCTTCACCGCCAGGCCCGGCCGCCATGACCATGCCTTCGGACACGCCAAAGCGCATCTTCCGTGGCTTGAGGTTGGCCACCATCATGGTCAGGCGGCCTTCCAGCTGGGACGGGTCGGGGTAGGCCGACTTGATGCCGGAGAACACGTTGCGGCGCTCGTCACCGATGTCCAGGGTCAGTTGCAGCAGCTTGTCGGCACCCGGCACGGCCTCGGCCTTGACGATCAGTGCCACGCGCAGGTCGACGGCTGCGAAGGTGTCGAACTCGATTTCCGCCGACAGCGGGTCCTTGGCCAGCTCGCCGTTGCCGGCCGGGGCCTTGGCTTCGGCGGCCAGCAGGTCTTCCTTGCTGGCGGCGACCATGGCTTCGACCTTGGCCGGTTCGATACGGCTCATCAGCGCCTTGAACGGGTTCAGCTGGTGGTTTTCCAGGCGCGACAGGTGGTCGTTCCAGGTCAGCGGTGCCACGTTGAGGAAGGCCTCGGCGTCAGCGGCCAGCACCGGCAGCACTGGCTTGAGGAAGATCACCAGTTGGCGGAACAGGTTGATGCCCTGGGCGCAGATGGCCTGCACTTCATCCTGCTTGCCTTCCTGTTTGGCCAGCGACCATGGGGCCTTGTCGGCGATCCAGGCGTTGGCACGGTCAGCCAGCGCCATGATTTCGCGCATGGCACGGCCGAAGTCGCGGCCTTCATAGGCGTCGGCGATCGACGGGGCGGCCGCCAGGAAGGCTTCGGTCAGCTCCGGTGCGGCATCGCCAGCCACCATCACGCCTTCGTTGCCTTTGTGGATGAAACCGGCGCAGCGGCTGGCGATGTTGACCACCTTGCCGACCAGGTCGGAGTTGACCTTCTGCACGAAGTCTTCCAGGTTCAGGTCCAGGTCATCGACGCCACGGCCCAGCTTGGCCGCGTAGTAGTAACGCAGGTATTCCGGCTGCAGGTGGTCGAGGTAGGTGCGGGCCTTGATGAAGGTACCGCGCGACTTGGACATCTTGGCGCCGTTCACGGTCAGGTAGCCGTGCACGTTGACCGCGCTCGGCTTGCGGAAGCCGGCGCCTTCGAGCATGGCTGGCCAGAACAGGGCGTGGAAGTTGACGATGTCCTTGCCGATGAAGTGGTACAGCTCGGCCTTGGAGCCCTCGTTCCAGAACGCGTCGAAGTCCAGCTCCGGGCGGCGTGCGCAGAGGTTCTTGAAGCTGGCCATGTAGCCGATCGGTGCGTCCAGCCACACGTAGAAGTACTTGCCTGGCTCGCCCGGGATCTCGAAGCCGAAGTACGGCGCGTCGCGGGAGATGTCCCATTCCTGCAGGCCCGAGTCCAGCCATTCGGCCAGCTTGTTGGCTACCGCGTCCTGCAGCGTGCCGCTACGGGTCCACTGCTGCAGCATGGCCTGGAAGTCCGGCAGCTTGAAGAAGAAGTGCTGGGAGTCACGCAGTACCGGGGTGGCGCCGGAGATGGCCGACTTGGGGTTCTTCAGCTCGGTGGGCGCGTAGGTGGCGCCGCATTTTTCGCAGTTGTCGCCGTACTGGTCTTCGGCCGCGCACTTGGGGCAGGTGCCCTTGATGAAGCGGTCGGCGAGGAACATGCCCTTTTCCGGGTCGAAGTACTGGGTCACCGAACGGGTGGCGATATGCCCGGCGTCACGCAGGCGCGCATAGATCAGGCCCGACAGCTCGCGGTTTTCTTCGCTGTGGGTGGAGTGGAAGTTGTCGAAATCCACCAGGAAGTCGGCGAAATCGCTGCTGTGTTCGGCCTGGACGTTGGCGATCAGCTGTTCCGGGGTGATGCCTTCCTTCTCGGCGCGCAGCATGATGGCCGAACCGTGGGCGTCGTCGGCGCAGACGTAGATGCACTGGTTGCCGCGCAGCTTCTGGAAGCGGACCCACATGTCTGTCTGGATGTACTCGAGCATATGGCCAAGGTGGATCGATCCGTTGGCATAGGGCAAGGCGCTGGTGACGAGAATCTGACGTGGCTCGGACATGGTGGCTCGGCTACTTATCTGGCGACGGGGTAAAAATGAGGTTGATCGGCCACTATAAAGGGCTGGCGAAGATATTTCACCTCGCATGCGCATCTGCTGACGATTGACGGGTTAGGATAGGCGTCTGTTTTACATTCAGTTTGCCATTGGGAGTCTCCATGAGTGCCGTCACCCGTGCCGCCGTCGAGGGCGTGCTTCGCCAGTACACCGACCCCTACCTGAACCAGGACCCGGTCAGCGCCGGCTGCGTGCGCGCCATCGATATCCAGGGCGGGCAGGTCAGCGTGCAGTTGCAGCTGGGTTATGCCGCAGGGCTGTTCAAGAACGGCTGGGCCCAGGTGTTGCAGACCGCCATCGGCAACCTCGAGGGCGTCAGTGGTGCCCAGGTGTCGATCGACTGCGTGGTGGCCGCGCACAAGGCCCAGGCCCAGGTGCCGGCAATGGCCAACGTCAAGAACATCATCGCCGTGGCCTCGGGCAAGGGCGGTGTGGGCAAGTCGACCACCGCGGCCAACCTGGCCCTGGCGCTGGCCCGCGAGGGTGCGCGGGTGGGTATTCTCGATGCCGATATCTATGGCCCCAGCCAGGGCGTGATGTTCGGCATCGCCGAAGGCACCCGTCCGCAGATTCGCGAGCAGAAGTGGTTCGTGCCGATCAAGGCCCATGGCGTGGAAGTTATGTCCATGGCGTTCCTGACTGACGACAACACGCCGATGGTATGGCGTGGCCCGATGGTTTCCGGCGCGCTGCTGCAGCTGGTGACCCAGACCGCCTGGGACGACCTGGATTACCTGGTGATCGACATGCCGCCGGGCACCGGTGACATCCAGCTGACCCTGGCGCAGAAGGTACCGGTGGCCGGTTCGGTGATCGTCACCACCCCGCAGGACCTGGCCTTGCTGGATGCCAAGAAGGGCGTGGAGATGTTCCGCAAGGTCAACATCCCGGTGCTGGGCGTGGTGGAGAACATGGCTGTGCACATCTGCTCGAACTGCGGCCATGCCGAGCACCTGTTCGGCGAAGGCGGTGGCGAGAAGCTGGCGAGCCAGTATGGCGTCGACCTGCTGGCGTCGTTGCCGCTGTCGATGCTGATCCGCGAGCAGGCCGATAGTGGCAAGCCGACGGCGATCGCCGAGCCGGAAAGCCAGATTGCCATGGTCTATCAGGAACTGGCCCGCCAGGTGGGCGCGCGGATCGTGCTGCAGGAAGCTGCTGCGCCGGCGATGCCTAGCATTACCATCAGCGAAGATTGACTGGCAGACCGAGTCGCCTGCTTCGCGGGTAAACCCGCTCCCACAGGTACAGCGCAGCCTTCAAGTACCGCGCTGTCCCTGTGGGAGCGGGTTTACCCGCGAAGAGGTCGACTCGGTCTTTCGGCCAGGCATAAAAAAACCCGCCGGAAGGCGGGTTTTTTGAAAGCTAGGAAGCTTCGATCGACTTAGGCGATCTGAACTTCTTCAGCCTGCATGCCTTTCTGGCCGCGGGTAGCGACGAAAGTAACAGCCTGGCCTTCTTTCAGGGTTTTGAAGCCGTCAGCTTGGATGGCTTTGAAGTGCACGAACAGGTCGTCGCCCGACTGAGGGGTGATGAAGCCGTAGCCTTTCTCATCGTTGAACCACTTAACAACACCGGATTGACGGTTGGACATTTTTCTGTCTCCTTGGACAATTTGATAACGGTCAGGAAAAACCCTGGCCGGGACTGAGCGCAAAGAGAGCAGAAAATTCAGCGATGGGCCGATCAGGATCGTGCATCAAACTAGAGATTCTCGGTGTCACGTGCAGCACAGTGGCGCCACCTTACCCCACTTTCCGCAACCTGCCAATGGTCAGAAGGCGCTTTACGCAAATTCGGATCGACGGCGGCTGCAGCCCCCGCCCGGCGCGGGATGAGGCATGGAACTTTAACCTGGGCGCCGGGACCGGTAAGATGCGCGTCTCGAATTTTCACCTCGCAACTCTTCAGGACACCCCGCCATGAGCATCAAATCGGACAAGTGGATTCGCCGCATGGCGCAGGAACACGGCATGATCGAACCGTTCGTCGAGCGCCAGGTGCGCGGCGAACAGGACAGCCGGGTGATCTCCTTCGGCGTCTCCAGCTACGGCTACGACGTGCGCTGCGCCGACGAATTCAAGGTGTTTACCAACATCAACTCGGCCACCGTCGACCCGAAGAACTTCGATGCCGGCAGTTTCGTCGACATCAAGAGCGACGTATGCATCATCCCGCCGAACTCCTTCGCCCTGGCGCGCACCGTCGAGTATTTCCGCATTCCGCGTGATGTGCTGACCATCTGCCTGGGCAAGAGCACCTACGCCCGTTGCGGCATCATCGTCAACGTCACCCCGCTCGAGCCCGAGTGGGAAGGCCATGTGACACTGGAGTTCTCCAACACCACCACGCTGCCGGCGAAGATCTACGCCAACGAAGGTGTGGCCCAGATGCTGTTCCTGCAGTCCGACGAAGAATGCGAAGTGTCGTACAAGGACCGTGGCGGCAAGTACCAGGGCCAGCGCGGCGTCACCCTGCCGCGTACCTGAGCCGACGAGCGCGGGGAATTCCCCGCGCCTTTGGCACTCCAACTGGATAACGCCGGTGCGCATGATGCGCAGCGGCCTTGTCAGGAGCAGCCAATGAAACTCCACCCCGCAATCAGTGCCAAGCTGGCAGGTCTGCAGCCCAACCACGTCGGGTTGCTGCCATGGTCTCTGCTGGCACACCCGCTGCCCATGCAGGCGGGCGGCGTACCCCACCAGCCTGACCCGGATACCCCGCAACCGCCGGAGCCCGGTGAAACACCACCCATGGAACCGGGCGAGCCAACCTTGCCTGATGAGCCTCCTCCGGCGCCTGTAGCCTGAGTTAACTCCGCTAGAGCGCCCAGACACGGTCTGCCCCTGCCAGGTACACCCGGCTGGCGCTCGTGGGCGCGATTTCCCACCCCCCGGTGAATTCACCGAACGCCGGCAACAGGCTGACCTGGCCATCAATCAGGAAGCAGGGCAGTCGCAGGCGTTGCCGAGCCTTGCCACGCAGTACAAATACCGGATGTACATGGCCTGCCAGTACCGGGTGGCTGGGGTGCGGTTCGGGTTCGTGCTGGAGCGCGAAGGGTTCAAGCAGCCAGGGTTCGTTCATGACTTCTATTTCGAGCGTCACGGGTGGATCACCGGCGTTGCGATCATGATTGCCGCGTATCAGTACGATTTTCAGGGCCTTGTGCCGTTCCCTCCATGTCTGCAGCCTGGTGAGCGTTGCCGGCGCCCGCGCTGTTCGGGCATGCAGGAAATCGCCAAGAACGATCAGTTGCTCGCAATCATGCGCGGCCAGCAATGCATCCAGGCGCTCGAGTG
The DNA here is from genome assembly GCF_040546125.1 of Pseudomonas sp. UYEF17. Classification (NCBI taxonomy): domain Bacteria; kingdom Pseudomonadati; phylum Pseudomonadota; class Gammaproteobacteria; order Pseudomonadales; family Pseudomonadaceae; genus Pseudomonas; species Pseudomonas sp. UYEF17. Next base: position 64,912 of record NZ_JBEPNE010000003.1, on the reverse strand, counting down.
TCGCTTCGGTGGTGCCGCGTGGCACCGGTTGGTGCAGGGCGCGATAGCTTGCTGCCTTGCCGATGTGCACGTCGGCCACCAGCAGGGCACGACGGGCTGGCCAGTAGATGGCCTTGTCCGAAAGCAGCCAGAGCACCTGGCCATGGAGTTCGATGGATAGGAAGTTGGTCATTCCGTAGCGTCCGCCGCACTGTTCAGTTCCGCGACCATCCTGGCAATCCGGGCCGCCAGTTTCTCGGTGCTCAACGTTTCGCGCATGCCTTCCACCAGCAAGGCAAATGCCAACGGCCCCGGCCGCTCAAGCTGTCGCAGCTCCAGCCGTAACTGCCCCATTTTCAGCAATTGACGGTGCAGCCGCTCGATCTCCAGTTCCTCATTCAGCACTTCGTCCCGTGCCTGAGTCAGCAGCAAGTTGCCGGCGTCATGCTTGCGAAATACCTCATAGAACAAACCGCTGGAGGCCTGGATCTGCCTCAGGCTTTTCTGCGCCGCCGGATACCCGCCAAACACCAGCCCGGCAATCTGCGCGATCTCGCGAAAACGGCGCAATGCCATTTCTCCAGCATTGAGGCTGGCCAGCACATCCTCCAGCAGGTGGTCGGTAACCAGCGCCTGTGGCAGATGCGTTGCCCAGTCCACGTTGCCCGGGCTGAGCAGTTCGAACCCGTAGTCATTGACGGCAATCGAAACCGAAAGCGGCTGCACGCGGCTCACTCGCCAGGCAATCAGGTTGGCCAGGCCAAGGTTGGCCATGCGTCCGGCGAACGGGTACAGGAACAGGTGCCAACCTTGGCGCGACTTGAAGGTCTCGGCCAGCAGCGTGCCGGGGGTGGGCAGCGCCGACCATAGCGCCTGCAAGGTCAGCAGAGGGCGCACTGCACGCATCTCCGGGCCTTGGAAGCGCCCCTGGGATGCTGCGCCAAGCTGCTCGACCAGTGCGTCGGCCAGTTCGCTGGAAAGCGGCATGCGGCCACCATTCCAGCGAGCGACCGCTGCCTTGCGCGCGGTGCTGCGGCGTACGTAGGCGGTCATGTTTTCCACGCGCACCAGTTCCAGCACTCGCCCGGCGAACACCAAGGTATCGCCAGGGCGCAAACGGGCAATGAACGCCTCTTCGACGCTGCCCAGCGCCTTGCCTCCGCCGCCCTTGCTCCAGTATTTGAGCTGCAGGCTGGCGTCGCTGACGATAGTACCGATACTCATGCGGTGGCGACGTGCCAGGCGTTCGCTGGCAACCCGGTAAGCACCGTCGGCCTGGCGCTCGACGCGCTGGTAGTCCGGGTAGGCGCTGAGTGAACTGCCGCCATGGCAGACGAAGTCCAGCGCCCATTGCCACTGGCTGTCGCGCAACTCGCGAAAGGCCCAGGTGCTGCGCACTTCGGCCAGTAACTGCTCCGGGTGAAAGCCACTGCCCAGGGCCATGCTGACCAGGTGTTGCACCAGCACGTCCATGCACAAGCGCGGCGAATGACGGGCCTCGATGTGCCCGGCTGCCAATGCCTGCCTGGCGGCGGCTGCTTCCACCAGTTCCAGGCTGTGGGTGGGCACCAGAGTAACTCGGGAGCGCCGCCCCGGCGCGTGGCCGGAGCGCCCGGCCCGTTGCACGAGGCGGGCAATGCCCTTGGCGGAACCGATCTGCAGTACTCGCTCCACGGGCAGGAAGTCCACCCCCAGGTCCAGGCTGGAGGTGCAGACCACTGCCTTCAGGCTGCCTTGCTTGAGGCTGCGCTCGACCCAGTCACGGGTATCGCGGGCCAGTGAGGCATGGTGCAAGGCAATCAGCCCGGCCCAGTCGGGGCGTGCTTCGAGAAGGGCCTGGTACCAGAGTTCGGCCTGCGCCCGCGTGTTGGTGAATACCAGGCAACTGGTGCTGGCATCGATCTCCCGGCTGACCTGGTCGAGCATCTTCAAGCCCATGTGCCCTGCCCAGGGGAAGCGCTCGATGGCCGTTGGCAGCAGGGTATCGACCTGCAGCGGCTTGTCTTGTCTGCCTTGTACCAGCAAGCCGCCTTGTGGCAGCAATACGTCCAGCGCATGTTGAAGATTGCCGAGGGTGGCGGACAGGCCCCATGTCGGCAGGCTCGGGTGCCAGTGGCGCAGGTGGGCCAGCGCCAGTTGCAGTTGTACCCCGCGCTTGTTGCCCAGCAGTTCGTGCCATTCGTCCACCACTACCAGGCGCAGCGTGGCGAAGTCTTCGCGGGCTTGTGCCCGGGTCAACAGCAGCGTAAGGCTTTCAGGGGTAGTGACCAGTACGCTGGGCAGGCGCCGTGCTTGCCGGGCACGTTCGGCGCTGCCGGTGTCGCCGCTGCGAACGCCCACGCTCCAGGGCAGGCCCAGCTCGTCCAGCGGCATCTGCAGCGCGCGGGCGGTGTCGGCGGCCAAGGCACGCATGGGGGTAACCCACACCACCTGCAGGGGTGCAGCATGACGCCCCTGGGCTTCGGCTTTGAAGGCCCGCAGCGCGGCGAGCCATACCGCGTAGGTCTTGCCGGCACCGGTACTGGCATGCAGCAAGCCGGATTCGCCCCGGTCCACGGCCGCCCATACACGGCGCTGGAAAGCGAAAGGCTTCCAGCCACGCTTGGCGAACCAGGCCTTGGCGAGGTCGGTGGCGGCGGGCATGGGGCATAGGGTCCTTCGGTGGCTGTGTTTCTACAGACAACCAGCCAGGCGCAATGGTTTTACCGAATCAGTTTGCCAGCAGATAGCCGCTGCGGCACACCTGCTCGCCTGCGACGTGGGCGATGACCATGCCTGCGGTAGCCATGCGCCGTACGTTACGTGCATACAGCAGGCCGGGCTGGCTGTTGCGGATGGCCGTCACCCGGTCGCTGAGCGGGTCGATGACTTCAGCGATCAACTGGCCCGCATCCAGGTGCTGGCCTGGCCGGGCGTGGTACACCAGCAACCCGCCCAGTGGCGTTATCACCGGTTCTACTGCGGCCAGCGGCGTGGCCGGGCAGCGCAAGGCGGGCAGGGCCGGGCTTGCGCCTTCGATGACCCCCGCATGGGTAAGGAAGTCGAGGATCGCCTGACAGTCCTTGCTGGCCAGGTCATGGCTGACATCGGCCTGGCCGCGCAACTCGACGGTGACCGAGCAGCAGCCCAGCGGAATCGGGAAACGTTTGCCGAAGCGTTGTTGCAGCTGCCACCAGACCAGGCTGAAGCATTCATCGAACGACTGCCCGCCAGAGTCGGTGGCAAGCAGGCTGGCTTGGGCACCCAGGTAGCGGGCCAGCGGTTCGATCTGCGGCCAGGCGTCTGGCGTGGTGTACAGGTGCTCGACCGCCTCGAAGTCGCAGTGCAGATCCAGCACCATGTCGGCATCGCAGGCAAGGCGCTGCAATATCAGGCGTTGGGCCTGCAGCGGTGTGCGCGCCGGGTGTGCGTCCAGCCCCCGCCGCAGATATTCGCGGATCAGCGCGAGGTTGTGTGCCGGGTCGTCGGTCAGGTGTTCTTCGATCTGGTCGCCGATGCTGTCGGAAAGATCGACGAAGTTACGGTTGAAGTTCTCGCCGCTTTGCAGTTCGAAACGCCCCAGCGGCGCGTCCAGCAGCACTTGTTCCAGGCCGACCGGGTTGGCCACCGGCACCAGGATGATCTCGCGCTGCAGGCGGCCTTGCTGTTCCAGTTCACCCAGGCGGCGCTTGAGGTGCCAGGCCACCAGCATGCCGGGCAGCTCGTCGGCATGCAGCGAGGCCTGAATATAGACTTTGCCGCCACTGCGAGGTCCGAAGTGGAAGCTGTGCAACTGGCGGGTAATGCCCGGAACGGGCGAGAGCAGGTCGTGAGTTGAATGGTGCATGGTGGTCCTGGGTGCGTGGCGAAAACGGTCTGCGACACAGTCGGCACAGAGATGGAAGCACAGTTTTCGGGCTTGCGCCTGCATCGGTGCCCTCCTGGCCACCGCGCTGGCCTCTTCGCGGGTAAACCCGCTCCCACAGGGATCGCACAAAACTCAGCTTTTGTGCATGACCTGTGGGAGCGGGTTTACCCGCGAAGAAGCCAGCACGGTCCAGAAATTGTTTCAGGCCAGCAGCGCCTGCAATGTAGCCAGGTCATCCGCTTCTTCCACTGGCTTGTCCAGCCGCCAGCGCAGCATCCGCGGAAAGCGCACGGCAATGCCGCTCTTGTGCCTCCTGGACAGCGCGATGCCCTCGAAGCCAAGCTCGAACACCAGCGTCGGCGTCACGCTGCGTACCGGCCCGAAGGTTTCAACCGTGGTCTTGCGGATGATGGCGTCGACCTTGCGCATCTCTTCGTCACTGAGCCCTGAATAGGCCTTGGCAAAGGGGACCAGTGCCCGCCCCGGCGTACCGGCTGGCGCGTCCCACACGGCGAAGGTGTAGTCGCTGTACAAGCTGGCCCGCCGGCCGTGGCCGCGCTGGGCGTAGATCAGCACGGCATCGACGCTGAACGGGTCGATCTTCCACTTCCACCAGGTGCCCATGTCCTTGGTGCGCCCCACGCCATACAACGCCTCGCGCTGTTTCAGCATCAGCCCTTCCACCCCCAGGCTGCGGGAATGTTCGCGCTGGCAGGCAAGGTCGGCCCAGTCCCGGCCTTCGAGTAGAGGTGAGAGCAACACCGGGGCCAATGGGTGCTGCTCAAGCACGTGTTCCAGCTGTTGGCGGCGTGCATGCTGCGGCCGGCTGCGCCAGTCCTCGCCTTGCCATTCCAGCAGGTCGTAGGCTTGCAGCACGACCGGCGCGTCGCTCAGCAGCTTCTTGCCCAAGGTCTTGCGACCCAGGCGCTGCTGCAACATGGCAAAGGGTTGTACAGCCAGTTCAGCCGCTGAGCCGCCGGGTTTCCACACCAGGATCTCGCCATCGAGCACGACACCGTCGGGTAGCGTCTGCGCCAGGCTGTGCAATTCGGGGAAGCGTTCGGTGACCAGTTCCTCACCGCGTGACCAGACCCACAGTTGGCCTTCGCGCTTGACCACCTGGGCGCGAATGCCATCCCATTTCCATTCGATCTGCCATTCGCTTGGCGGCCCGAGCAGTGCATCGAGCTGTTCGGTTGGTACCTGCAGGGGGTGGGCCAGAAAAAACGGGTAGGGCTGGCCGCCACGCTGGCTATGTTCATCGTCTGATTCCGGGGCTATCAGCCGTTGATAGCTGGCTGCCGTCGGGCGGTGGCTGATGTCGGTGTAGCCAACCAGGCGCTGGGCCACGCGTTTGGCATCCAGCCCGGCCAGTTGCGCGAGGGCGCGAGTGACCAACAGCTTCGATACCCCCACGCGAAAGCTGCCAGTGATGAGTTTCAGGCAGAGCATCAGGCTGGGGCGGTCCAACTGCGCCCAAAGAGGCGGCAGGCGTTGCTGGATCTCCTCGACCGGCAGGCCACGCAATGGCAACAGATGGGCTTCGACCCAGCGGGCGAGGCCGTCGTCGCCAGGGTGGTGGCTTTCCGGTACCAGCAGGGAGATGGTTTCGGCCAGGTCGCCAACGGCCTGGTAGCATTCCTCGAACAGCCAGTCAGGCAGCCCCGCCAACCTGCCAGCCAGCTCCCGCAGCACGCGTGTAGGCACCAGTTGGCGAGGGCGGCCACCTGCCAGGAAGTACACCGCCCAGGCGGCATCCACAGCCGGGGCGGTGCTGAAGTAGTCGCGTAGCGCCGTGAGCTTTGCAGTGCTGGAGGTGGTCGCATCCAGCCTCAGGTACAGCTCGGCGAATGCCTTCATGCGTCTGGCTCCGCAGCTACCACGTCATCTTCCTCGCCGTACTCGGTCACGAAGGCGCGGGCATCGAGGCCTTGTTCGATAAGGTAGCGCACCAGCACATTGACCGAGCCATGGGTGACCATCACGCGTTCTGCGCCAGTCTGGCCGATGGCCCAGAGCAACCCCGGCCAATCGGCATGGTCCGAGAGCACGAAACCTCGGTCTACCCCGCGCCGGCGGCGGGTGCCGCGCAACAGCATCCAGCCACTGGCAAAGGCATCGCTGTAGTCGCCGAAACGGCGCATCCAGCTGCTGCCACCCGCCGAAGGCGGTGCCAGGACCAGTGCCTGGCGCAGCAGCGGGTCGTTGCGTGGGATATCGCCGACATAGCGGGTTTGCGGAAGGTAGACGCCAGCGTCCCGGTACACCCGGTTGAGTGGTTCGACAGCGCCATGCACGAGGACAGGACCAATGTTGGCGTCCAGCCCATGGAGGATTCGCTGGGCCTTGCCGAAGGCATAGCAGAACAGCACGCTGGCTTTGCCGTGTTCGCTATTGGCGCGCCACCAGGTATTGATGCCGGTGAAGATCTCGCCCTGGCTGGGCCAACGGTAGATGGGCAGGCCGAAGGTCGATTCGGTGATGAACGTGTGGCAGCGCACCGGTTCGAACGGCGTGCAGGTGCCGTCGGGTTCCACTTTGTAGTCGCCGGAGGCGACCCAGACCTCGCCCTGGTACTCCAGGCGCACTTGCGCCGAGCCCAGTACATGCCCGGCCGGGTGCAGGCTCAGAGTTACGCCATGGTGCAGCAGGCGTTCGCCGTACGGCAGGGTTTGCAGGTCGATGTCCTGGCCCAGGCGGCTGCGCAGGATGCCGGCGCCTGGGGCGGCGGTGAGGTAATGGCGGTTGCCGACGCGGGCATGGTCGCCGTGGCCGTGGGTGATGACGGCACGCTCCACTGGCCGCCAGGGGTCGATGTAGAAATCACCGGGCGGACAGTACAGGCCTTCGGGGCGGGCGATGACGAGGTCCATGGCATGGGCGCTGGCTTGGAGTTACCAGTTAGGAACCATGGTAGGTGCGGGAAGTTCGACTGGAGATGGTTGGGGCACAAAGTGGCCCCAACAAAGGCACCATTGTTTATTTCCCAGGCACCAACGTCAAACGCTGGTTGCCATACGCCCGCCCGAAGTTCTGCTGCTGCAGTGGCAGGCTCATGAAGCGCCCTTTGAACCAGGCATCCAGCCCGTCGCTGTAATGCGTGCTGGCCGGGTTGCCGGATTGCCCGCTGCTGGTCAGCACCTGCAATGGCTCGGCCTGGCCGAAGTCGACGATCATCCGCGCCGAGGCCGGCAGGCGGGTGTCGAAGTCGCTGCCCCAGGTGTATGGCGTCAGGGCCAGGGTGGTGAAGTCGCCACCGGCAGCCAGCGGCGAGCGGCCGAGGGCGTCGCCCAGACCATGGTAGGCCGGTGCAGGCCAGCGGTATTGGTGCAGCTTGCCCCACTGCCAGGCGCGGCGGTCGGCGCCCAGTTGCGCGGTGCCGGCATCCACCGCGCCCGCCAGGCTGCGGGCGAGAATGGCCGGCTTGTCTTCTGTCTGCGGCGTGCTGCGGTCATCCCAGAACGGGCTGTCGTCGCGGCCCAGCAGGTGGTCGGCCTGCGCCGAGAACGACGATCTCGCATTGCTGACGAAAGCCTGCCAGGCCGGGCCGGATTCCGGGCCCAGGTCGTCGAGGAAGGTTTGCCGGGCCACTTCCTGGAGGAACAGTTCGTACAGTGCGGCATCGGCCGATACCGGGCTCAGGCGGCCATCGAAGGCCTTGATCCGGGCCAGCGCGTCGCTGGCCTTGTCGCGCTGTGCGGCGGGCAGGGCGTCGATCGCCTGCTTGAGCGGCTGGGCCATGCCCGGGGCGTCGAACATCTGCTTGAGCTTGTCGGCCAGCAGGGTGGTCTGGTCGTTCTGCAGGGCCATCAGGCTGCGGCTGTCGTGGCGGCCATTGCCGGCCAGCTGGGCCAGGCGCTCGGCGCGCTCGGGGTAGTACCAGGTGCTGGACAGCTGCATGCCATAGCCACGCGGCAGGCTGCGCTGGTTGGCGTGGCCGATCCAGCCGGCGGGCGGGTCCTGGTCGTAAGGGTGCAGCATCGGGTCGGCATAGCCGTCCCAGTCGTAGCGCCCGTCCCAGCCCGGCGAGGGCAGCAGGCCCTGGCCTTCGCGGCGGTTGGGGTAGCGGCCACTGACTTGCCAGCCGATGTGCTCGGGTTCGGCGAAGACGAAGTTGAGGGCGGCGGCGGTCACTTCACGGGTGCTGTCGAAGGCACGCTCCACGCTCTTGGCACGGGTCAGGTCGAACAGCGCATCCAGGCTGCGGTCGCCCTTGAACTGTGGCAGGTTCAGCGCCAGGCCCAGGCTGGCATTGCCTGGCTGGGCCAGCAGGGTGCCGTGGCGGGTGTCGTACATCACCTCGCGCAGCGGGCGCTGGCCGCGGACGAAGAAGGTTTCGCTACGGGCGCGGGCCGGCAGCCATTTGCCTTCGGCCAGGTAGCTCAGCTGGCTGCCCTGGTGGCGCAGTTGCTCCAGGTACAGGTCCTGGTTGTCGGCCATGACCGCGCTGCTGCTCCAGGCCAGCTTGCCGTTGTAGCCGGCCAGCACGATTGGCAGGCCGGGCAACGACAGGCCGGCGACCTGGTACTTGCCGGTGTGGATCTGTACCGGGCTCAGGGCCCAGGCGGCTCGGCTGTCGCTGGCCAGCAGGCTCTTGCCGCTGCGGCTGCGCTGCGGCGCCAGGGCCAGGTTGGCCGAGCCCGGGCTGCCCAGAAGGTCGAGGTCGGCCAGCTTCTGGCTGGCAGCTGCCAGGGCCGGCAGCCCCGACAACTGGCTGGCCAGGTTCAGGCCCTTGAGCTTGTCCACTTCGGCTTCGGCCAACGGCTCGTCCGGGGCACCGGGCAGCAGCCAGGCCAGCTTGTCGCTGCCGGCTTTCTGCGCCAGGGTCAGGGCGCTCAGTTCTTCCTGCAGGTTCACCGACTGGCTGAACGCATACAGGCTGAAGATCAGCGCCGAGTCCTCGGGCTTCCAGTATTCGGGGCGGTAGCCACTGCTGGCCAGGCCGGCGGGCAGCTTGTCGCGGTAGCGGAACAGGTAAGCGTTGACCCCGCGTGCATACACTTCGAAGAAGCGCTTGAGCCTTGGCGAGGCGTCGGCGTACTGCTGGGCGGCGCTCTGTTTGAGGTTGGCCGCGCGCATCAGGCGGTCGATGTCCAGCGCGTCGCTGCCGGCCAGTTCGGCCAGGCGGCCCTGGGCCAGCAGGCGCATGGCGACCATCTGCTCGATGCGGTCGCCGGCATGCACATAGCCCAGGCTGAACAGGGCGTCATGGAAGCTGCTGCTTTCGATCAGTGGTGCGCCCATTGCGTTGCGCCGTACCGAGACGTTCTGCGCCAGGCCCTTGAGCGGCTGCACGCCGCTGGTCGGTGGCACGCTGCCCTGGTAGCCGCCCGTCTGGCAGCCGGCCAGCCCGAGCATGCCGAGCAGCGTGGCAGCGGTTGCGAACCGCGGGCGGAATGGGGGAAAGGCGGAGGCGGCCATGACAAGGGCTCCTGCAAGGCGTGGCGGGTTTCGAAAGGCGCTAAGGTAGTGAGCGCGCAGGCGCCGTGCAAGGTCCCTGGGCGGTTTATTTTTTGTGCCTGGCGTGGGTTGTGTGGGCCTGTGAGATCGAGCGCCGCCCGCGCGGCGCTTCGCAGCACAAGGCTGCTCCTACATCTGTTTCGGGCCAATTATTCCTGTGAGGTTTGTGCGCGAACACTTTGGCGCATGGCTCGATATCGCGTTGTACGAACAAGGCGGTCGCGTGCACTGGCACAGGCGTGACTGGCCCGAAACAGATGTAGGAGCAGCCTTGTGCTGCGAAGCGCCGCGCGGGCGGCGCTCGATTTGCGCACCACCTCAAAAATCAGGACAGGCACTCAAACCTTGAAATGTTCGGCCACGGCGTCGGAAAAGTGCGTGCAATTGATGCGAGCAAGGCGTTGATAGTTACGGCTGACGGCGAAGGACGAGCCTGGCATCAATAGCACCTTGTGCTGTTCCAGGCGACGCATGAAAGGCTGCAGGTCGGCCAGTTCGGGGTGGTAGACCCACAGGAACATGCCGCCTTGGGGCGTTATGTCGAACTGCCAGCCACGCGCCCGCAACAACTGCTGGGTCTGCGCCTGCTGCCGGATCAGGCGCTGCTGCAGGTCTTGCATGTGCCGGGCATAGGTGCCGTCGGACAAGATGGTGTTGACGAAGCGTTCGCAAAACGCCGGCACCGCCACGCAGGTCAGCAGCTTCAGGCGCGTCAGCGGCTCTATCAGCTCTGCCGAGCAGGCGATGTAGCCCACGCGCAATGAAGCGGACAGGCATTTCGAGAAGCTGCCGATGTAGATGACCCGCTCAAGGTTGTCCAGTTCGGCAAAGGTCTGGCGCACACCCGGGCTGAAGTCGCCGTAGACATCGTCCTCGACCACGAAGAAGTCGTGTTCCACCGCCAGGCGCAGGACGCTGAAGGCATTGTGCGGGCTGATGTTGCCGCCGGTCGGGTTGTGGAAGGTGCTGTTGCAGAAGAACGCCTTGACCTTGTGCCTGGCCAGGTGCTCCTGCATGTCTTCCACGCTTGGTCCGTCCTGGGTTCGGCGCACCCCGACCACGTGGCCGCCGGCCAACTGGATCAGCTTGATCAGGTTGCCGTTGCCGGGCTCGTCGACGAACACGTGATCGCCTGGCTTGATCAACAACCGCGCCACCAGGTCCAGCGCTTGTGTGGCGCCCAGTGTAGTCAGCAACTGGCTTGGCCGGGCATCGACACGGGTCAGGCGTTTCAGGTGCACGCACAGCTGTTTGCGCATGGGCAGGTAGCCCTGGATGTCGCCATATTCCGCCAGCGAGCTCTGCTCCAGCCGCGCCGTGCGCCGAATCGCCTTGGCCAGCAGCTCGGTGTCACGCCAGGCGGGTGGCAGCCAGCCGCTGCCCAGTTTGATGTAGTGCTGGCCCCCCTGCAGCAGCTTGAACAGTGGGTCGCCGGCCATGCCTGCGGGCGCATCCACTGCGCCGGTTTGCCGTGTGTGGCTGGCGACGAAGTAGCCGCGGCCAGGAATGGCAGTCAACACACCTTCGCTGACCAGCCGGGCATAGCTGGAGACGACATCGTGGTAGCTGCAGCCAACCGCCGCCGTCAGCTTGCGGATGGACGGCATGCGCTGGCCGGGCAGCCATTCGCCGGCTTCGAGGCGCTGTTTCAACTGGTCATGAAGGCTGTGCGGGCGCATGGCGGGTCCAGCAGCTGTTAGAAAAAACAGCCTAACAGTTAACCGGAAAGCGCGTCGACTGTTCGAATTTCAGGGCGCGGCAGATGCGACCATGCACCTGTCGGCATCTTTCCCAATACCGAAATCGACCCGTCCACCAACCGTGAGCACACGCTATGTCGAGCACACTTCCGCGGCGCACGTACCTGTATTTCACCGCGCAATCGATCAACCTGACGACTGCGGTCATGTCCGTGACCATGGCGGCCATTGTCGGGGCGGCGCTGGCGCCTGCCGCCACGTGGTCCACCGTGCCCTATGGTTTCCAGTTCCTCTGCCTGATGCTGGCCACCTATCCGGTCTCCAGGCTGATGAGCCGTATTGGCCGCAAGCGCGCCTTCATGCTGGGCTCGATCCCTTTGGCGGTGTCTGGCATCAGTGGTTACCTGGCGGTGCAGTACCAGCAGTTCCCGATGCTGGTGATCAGCCATTCGGCATTGGGCATCTACATTGCGTTTGCCAACTTCAACCGCTTCGCGGCCACCGACAATCTGGCCCAGAACCTGAAGCCCAAAGCGCTTTCCCTGGTGGTGGCCGGTGGGGTGATCGCCGCCGTGGTCGGGCCGGCGCTCACCGAGTGGCTGAGGGACGTTGGTGGGTATCCGCTGTTTTCACTGTGCTACGCCGCTTTTGTCGGCTTGGCGGTGATGTCGTTGCTGACAGCGGCCTGCCTGCCCGGCGATACCGGCACCGCCAGTAACGACCGTGCAGCGAAACCGGTTGGCACGACCGCCGAGCCGCTGAGCCCGGTGGTTGCCGTGGCCATGGCAGTGGCCGCGCTGGGCTACGGGATCATGAATTTGCTGATGATCCAGGCGTCCATGCACATGAAACACATGCATGAGGACTTTTCCGACGTTCGCCTGGCGATTCAATGGCATGTGATTGCCATGTTCGCGCCGTCGTTCTTCACCGGCGCCATCATCCACAAGCTCGGCATCCGGGCCACCATCTGTCTCGGCCTGGGCCTGCTGATCGGTTGCACGGCCATGAACATGTGGTCGCACAGCTACGCGATGATGACCTTGTCACTGATAGCCCTGGGCCTGGGTTGGAACCTGACCTACGTGGGCGGTGGGGCTCTGTTGGCGCAGACGCTGCAAAACAGCCCGGCAGCGATGCAGATGCAGGGGAAGAACGATCTGGCCATCGCGGTGTTCGCGACCATTGGCGCATTCAGCCCCTCGCTGTTGCTGGGCACGGTCGGTTGGGATGGCACCAATGCCATCTGCATGGCCCTGTGCATCGTGCTGCTCATGGCCACCGCAGGGGTGCTGCAGCGCAAGGTTTCAGGGCCTGCCAGGGCCAGCTAGGCCCCGGCTACCCACTGCGCGGCCCGTGGCAGGGACGCGCAAGAGCTGTTCAGGTCAGGCGCCGTGGCACTTCTTGAACTTTTTCTGGCTACCGCACGGGCACGGGTCGTTACGGCCAACGTCCTTCAGGGCGTTGCGTACCGGCTCCTGGTGGCCGTGGTTGCAGTGCGGGCCGTGTACATGGCCATGATCGTGGTGGTGATCATGATCGTGGTTGCAGTCAGGGCCATGAACGTGGGGTTGCTGGGACATTGCAGGGTTACTCCGGTTTGTAATCGCCGGGGATTATCTCACCACTGCGCGACAAGTGCAGGTCCCGATGGATGAGCAACCCGGTCGCCAGCTCGCCCTGCAGGCTGTAGTGCAGCGGTTGTTCGCTTTTCAGCAGCTTCGCCAGTGGTTTCAGGTGCTGCCACAGGTTGGTCCGCGCGGTGATCTTGAAAGTACGCTGGGCATGCCCGCCGACACTGCGCCACACGCTGGTTTCATCCTGCACCAGCAACAGGTCGTTGAGGCGTATGGCATACGACAGGTTGCGGATGAACAGGCGGCTGTCATTGGGGTTGTCGATTCGCAGATGCAGCACGAACTCCTGCTCCAGCAACCTGGCCTTGACCGTCTCCACCTCGACCAGGTGCACCTCGGGTTCGCGCCAGTCGTCACTGCCCCAGCTGGCGCAGCCCGCCAGCAGTGCCAGGCATGCCATCAGGGTGGCGAGCAGCAGCGGGCGGGTGCGGGCGATCATGTTCAGCTACCCACGTAACTGGCGCAGCATTTCTTGATCTTATGCAACAATACACTACCAAAGCGTTGAGTCATTTTGCACCCTTAATGCTCCATGCCCTGAAGTGGGCTCTCTCGCGGAGTGTAGTCCAGCCCAAGAGAAGGACGGCCGTGTTCCAGTGAGTCGTGGTGGCAAAATGCCCTTGGCGTGGATAAAATTGACAAAACTCCTATTGAGGTCGTGATATGAAAGCAAGGATGGCAGCAGTTGTAGGAATGTGTGGTTTTGTTATGTCTTCATTCGCTAACGCTGACTGGATAACGACCACGCAAGACGACATTTTCAGTGGCGGTAAGACGGCCATGATGCTGGGATATATCAGTCCTTTTCAATCGGTAGCGGTAGACTGCAATTCGGATGGACTTTCACTTGCACTTCTTCAGAAGGAGAAGTGGCAGGACGGTCGCCCGAGCTCAGCTTGGAATCTGCTTGTTAAAGTCGATGGCGGTGAGGTTCATCGTTTCGTCGCTAGTAGCGGTCAGCGTAATACCGAGTATGTTCAATACATTACGTTCGAGAAAGACGAGATTTTGAAAGTTTTGACAGAGCTGCGTAATGCCAAGTCGCAGATTTTGCTCGGGCTCCAATCAGATGAGTTTAACGCCAAATGGTCGGGCACCGCACCTGTAAGTGGCTCCACTCGTGAAACGGATAAATTTATCCAGGCTTGCAAGCTCAAAGGTGCATAACCTCAAGGAATGCGGAGGGTAGGCGTTTTCGAATTGAAACGCCTGCTCCTAAAGAATGAGATGTTATAGGTTGGCTTGTTCAAGTTTCATAACTTCATGCTTGATGGTTAAAAGTTGGAGTTGAAGATTTTCCAGTCTTTCGTGCATAAGCTCAATGCAGTGCTCTCTAGAATGATTTAATGTCTCGTCATTGAGTTCCATCATGTTGATGTTGCTTGTAGAGGTGTTGGCCTTGCTTTGTGGGTTGAGTGTGAGCTCGCTTATCCAAGCTTTCAAAACTTGATAAGAAGGTGTGTCATCCTGCTTGCAAAAATTACTAATGGTCATGCCAGATGCACGAAACTTGGCGATCATGGTAGTACGCTCTCTATCGCTGTATCGTTTCGCTTGTTTGGCGTTGGAGAATACACGAGCCATGATGGCGCCTCCGCATAGTGTTTGAAGGAGTCTGCTAGGGCGAAACATCAGAGAAGCCAGTCCATTATTGCAACTGCCATGCCTGTCCCCAAAAGCGACCCTGTGATTATCAGTAGCCATTCTAAGAGTGACGTATGATTGCCCATATCAAGTGAGCCTCAGATAGGCCATACGCAATGCAAATGAACATTGTGGCTGCTGAAAGAGCGGCGAGGATATAACACAAATCATTCTTATCCATAGATGAGTTCATGGTGCGGTCTCTCCCGTTGGGCATCAGTCTGCACGCAATACAGGGAACAACTCAGCAGGATTGCGACATTCCGAATTCATTTTCTTGCACTCTGATTCGCCTGCCGATCTGCTTGAAAAACCGCGCTTTATTCGCACTTTCTCTTGGTTGTCGTAGATGTCGAAGCCGCCTGAGGTCGTCGCGGCATAGAACCTGTTACCCACTTGGAACGATTCATTTTCTATCGGTACAGCTGGAACGATAACGAATCTTGGTTGCATTTTGCCATCCCCCTCCCTGCTGAGATCTTAGTAATAGCCACGCTAATGGTTAGATGCAAGATGTTTCATCAATACATTTTGCAGGAGTCGTTTCAGTTTACGTTGGAGGGAAAGTTCTGTACTGGTGAGTACAGATTTAGAATAATTCGGATTTGACATGCGGAGGAATAAGGTTGATGACGATAATCATTTCCATGGCAGGGGTAGAGAGCTGAACTCTTAGTGCTCTGGTTGGATTTGCTTGAGCGGAAAAGATAATCGACTGTATCGCCCGAGGTGCTAAGCCAAGTGCGAGGCAGCAGATAGCAATCGTTCTTGTTTTGGAAATAAGTTGTAGTGGCAGGGTGTCAGCCCCTGATCCGAGTCACAGAGGCGTGGCCGGTGCTAGAGGTGTTAAGCTGACTTTACTCGTTGCACCGTAGATACTGCACAGCCGACAATCTCGGCAGTCTTGCGGATGCTCTTGCCTGCATCGAGGCATTCCTTGATGCGGTTATGAAGTGCCTGATCCACCTGTCGGCCTTTGTACGCATCTCTGTCCTTGGCTTTCTTGATACCCTCTGCCTGACGGCGTCGACGGTCGTCATAGTCCTTTCGTGCAACCACTGCAAGCATATCGAGCAGCATCCCGTTGACGGCGTTGATCATGCCCTTGGTGAAGTCATCTTGACCTTGGGTCGGCGTCAATGCTGCATGGCTGGTAGCCAAGTCGAGCGACACCACTGTGACCTTCTTCGCTGCGATAATGGCTTTCAGGCTTGCCCAGTCATCAGGAGAGAGGCGGGACAGCCTGTCTACCTGCTCGATCAGCAGCACATCACCATCATGACTGTCGTCCAGCAAACGAAACAGTTCTGGGCGATGGAGTTTGGTCCCTGATTCGTTCTCTGTGTAGAAAGCGGCGATCTTGTGACCATTGTCAGCAGCGAACTGAACGAGAGCGCTTTTGGCACGGCTGGCGTCTTGGGAGTCGGTCGAAGCTCGAAGGTATGCACGGATGAACATGGTGGCTGATGCCTTGTGCCGTTTTGGGTGTACCGATTATAGGTGTGCTCGTTAGGGTTGTCTATAGAGTTATTCGGTACGCCCGTGTGGTGCCGTTTGCCTGTACTCGCTGACCTATAGTCAAAACGGCTATCCGGGGGAATGGCGCCTACATGTGGTTTGATGCTGTCCTGCTATCATCGCGCTTGATCAGGCGCCGAATTTACAGGAGATACAGAATGGGCATTGAGCTGGAAGCGCTTCGACCAACCGGCAAGTGGATGATCATTGATTGCGTTCAGAGTGCAGGGATTGATGTTACGGCATGGAGCTACAGGAAAGCGGACGGGCAACCAGTAGCCCTGCCACAATCAAATGGTGGCTATTGTTATGAATGGTCTTTCCGTAGCGACGACAGAAGCATCCTGCTGTTGTGTGTTTGGTGGGAAGGGCTACATATCGACAGCCAAGGACGGGTTTGCTTTTCAGAAAATCTGAGAGCATATGCCGATTCTTTGAGCCAGCAGCTTGAAAAAGACCCTAAGAATCGAAATCGGACGATCAAAGACCCACGGATCAATCGTGCACAACATTTCAGCACTACAGTCCAACTGGCTTACATGAATTCGACTCCTGTGCGGGTAGTAATCGTGACAGGACCTGTTCGTGAGCGTGAGAAGGAAGATGAAAGAGCGAAGCACGACCGAGCGACTGGACGCCAATTGGATGAACAGGCGTGGTTTGTCGAGTCTTTCGAGGATGATACAGGGGCGTTCGTGCTGGTACGCGGTAACCGTAATCCAGTGAGTATTGTTGCTAAGTCGACAGGGTTTGAAGAAGCTCCTATCCAGTTGGATGTCGGTGTTGCGAGCGATCCTCCCGTTGTAGATCAGTTTGATACTAATGAGAGGCCGAGAACATATAGCCATAACGGCATACAACGTTATCGTGACCCAAGCGTTCGTCGGCGAGTGTTGGAGCGTTCAGGAGGTGTCTGCGAACTAACAGGGGTTCCGGGATTCCCGGTGGTGAGTGGAGGTGTCTATTTGGAAACTCATCACATCGTTCCTCTTTCAGAGGGCGGTTCCGATACGGTTGACAACGTTATAGCTTTATCTGCGAATGCCCATCGCCAAGCTCATTTCGGTTTTGATCGGGATGAATTGCGGACACGTTGCTTGCGGATTGTTGCCGATCGAATCGGTCGATAGGTGAGTTATCGCTGAAGCCTCGTATCGTCGGTAGCGGATACAGATCAGGAGCGGAGCGATTCGATGCCTGTGCTGATCGCTTGAGCATTGGTGTCTAGCGTAGCGAGGATGGTCAGTACGTTGTCATGAACGTTGGTTGATCCTCGTTGCTTGATCCAGAGTGACAATTCTTCAAGGCCAGCTCTCAGGGCATGCTGGTTGAGCGCCAGCAGTTCCAATGTGTCAGCAGTGATTGAGTTGCGTTCGTCCATGAGGTCTGTCCTAGTCGGTGCTGAGAGTATCAGTGTAGACCCAGCTTGTTCATGGGGCGTTTGCACCGAAAACGGTGAGCTTTCAATAGTTCATGTTGTAGATGTGGGCCACCACTGACCTGACGGTCGAACAGAGCACTAATAACAAATCATCACAAATCTAGCTTTGGCCTTTGATCTTGATTATTGGTGCAAGAACGGTGGTTAGCGAGAGCTAACGGTGGTATCTGCTTTAGCTTCGCTTGGCTGTTTGCACCAAAGGCGCTTAGCCTTCAGATTTGGTGGATGATATTGTATATCATTCATCCACCCTTCCTTTCAGTGGGATCAATCTGTAAGCGTCGCTTACATGGACTACCCACCATGCTCCGCATTCCAAGAGCATCAAGGTCAAAAGCGATGTGTGCAGATGCCATTGGATTGGATTGTGCACTGATCCAGTATCGTGGCGATGCGTCTGTTGTAGGTACTGTGTCATGCCTCGAATGGAGTGTTGTACAGACCAATGCTCCGCATTTAAGTGCTTCTATGATACATGCGGCCGTATTACTCCCCCCCCTGTGAGAAGGCCGCTTACGCGACCTGCAACTCATCCTGCACAGTCTGTATCTCGTCACGCCACTTTCTGATGGTCTTTGCCGATACGCCGGTGTCCCGTTCAATGGCCTTAACCGCCATGCCTTGTGCGAGCATCCTCATCACGTCCTGCCTCTTGGGGTTCTGTCGCTGGTGCTGATGGCGAGCCGGGAGCGTTACGACAGTGGCAGTGATCGGATGAGTTGGGTATTCCGCCTCGTACTCTTCTGCCGTCCTGTATTCGGTCAAGGTACGAAGGTCGTAGTGCAGCTTTGCCAGTTCTTCAGCGCTCGGTGTGCGTGCCTCATCCCAATCTTCCCACTCACAAGGTTTCGGTTCAGGCTCGATTCCTTCCATCTCGTTGATGAGGGACTGAGGACGACTCTTCATCATCCATGGAATGATCAACTCAATCGCCTTGACGTAACGCCGGGCATGTCGCTCTCTCAGTTGCAGCAAATCTTCAACAGCTTCGTTGGTCACGGCTGGGAGGCTTTCCAAAATCACGACAAGATGGCGGACAGACAGAGGCATGGACTTGCCGCCGACCCCCAGTGGACGATTGTGCCAGTCAAGTCGAGCGATGCCTTCGATGATGTCCATCGCAAACGCTGGGTAGCGCCCCCAATACGTTGTGCAGCCAATGAAGCCGTAGAATGGATTCTCAACCACTTTGGGCTTAGCGCCACGATTGCTCTTGAGCTTGCGTTCGGTCTTGCTCTTGGTTTTCGGTGCATTTTCTGCCAGCCACTTATCAGCGTTGGCCGAGATTCGCGCATTCAATGCTTCCAGCTCCGCTTGGGAGAGCAGATTGGTGGCAGGGGTGGGTTCAGTGGTGGTGGGCGTATTCAGGGCGAGCGGGTACGGCATGGATGTCCTCCTTGTTCAGTTCATTTTCGATAGGCGTTACCTCGGGTATTGCCGATTGGTTTGTTGATTGGTCCTCCGCAGGCATGGTCGTTTGCCTGCGGTGGTGGTTGCATAAGTTGGTCAGTCGCGGATGTGGGCCGACAGGTTCTTCAGCCTGCTAATGACTCTCTCGTCAATCAGCCCGTCATAGAGCGCGGCCAACTCTTGTCCATACGATTGTCTTGCCTGCTTGTACGCTTCAAAGGCTTCAGTAGGGGTGTTGAAGTGGCCAAGGACTGTGACACTGGCATACCTCGAAATCCGAGCAATGAAGCCCAATCCGCTGGAGTGGACGTATACGCCGCGCGGAAGTTTTGCTCGCAGTTCTCTAGAGTCCTTGAAAATGAGATTGACACTCTTGGGTACTACTGTGCAGTTCTCTGGCGAATAGATCGTGTTCAGAGGGTCCAAAATGTCTTTATCCAACTCGCCATCTGCCTCGAATGCGTGTGGCTGCACGGAGTACCACGCGGCGAACTCCTGATAGTCCCACCACTTTCTACAGACGCTGCAATCTTCATAAGCAGCAGCCTGATTGGGGCCGTACGCACGTCGCATCATGTTATGCCAAGCCTTGTAAGGCGTGCCCTTGCCCGTTTTGAAGTAGGGCATATCCATGGCCTTACGGCGGCGCCCAGAGTTGTAGCCAAAGCCGTAGGTCAATGGCTGGTCCAGCGGTGGTCCGAACAGCGGCAGTTCTTCCCCGAGGCTGTAGTCAAGGCGGATTCCAGCCACGCAGGGTGCTACGAATATGGTCCGGGTGATGTCGATGATGCTGTGTTGATGCATGTTGTTACCTCCGTTCAGTTGAAAAATGGGCATAAAAATACCGACTCATTGGTCGGCATCGGCTCATCGTTCATCTCGTTACGGAGTGTGAATTCAGTTATGCGATGTCATCGACCTCAAAGTGGGTGTTGCTTCGTTTGCGTTGGTCATGGGGTATTCTCATGATCTGCATTGACCGTCAGGTGGTGGTCAGCCAAAACGTGGGCACTAAAAACCTCTAGGCGATTTTCGGTGATTTGTTCACACCATGGTCGCGTAGAGGTTTTCGGTAATCTGTTCTGCCCGCTCAGGCAGGTAGCTAATACTACACGAATCCGGACGAAATGCAACCCCTCATGGGTTGACATTTCCGGATGCCGCGTTCTAAAAACTGGTTTTCATGGTGAGGAACGCGCTTCGCTTAGTCCAGAGCATCCATTCGCCCCGAAAACGTTGAGTCTAGCGTGAGAGGTGTCTGGATAACGTCGTTTGGGAAGCAAGGTTTAACCTAGGTTTTTGCTAGGTTATTCGGGGTTATTCGATGTGCCTCAACGCCTCGACCATCGCCTTGATTGGCGTCCTGCTCCTGTAGATAAAGGCATCTTATTCGGTTATGCCATGACGAGCCTTCCACATTGCCAGAAGCTCTGGCGGTAGCTCATCCCAAGATTCAGTTTTGGCGAAGATAGCTTCCACTTCGTTTAGCTCGCCTTGGGCCACTTGCAGGTCAACATACTCGTCATACATTGCTTCAAATCGAATCTCATTACCTCGGTTCATCAGGTAGAAAAGCAGGTTTGGCGTCTCTGCACTGAATGGGAGTGGAATGGCGTTGTTCTTGCTGACCCAGTACGTCTCATCTGTCCTGCCATTCTTGCTAGCGAAAATGAACAGGCCAAGTCTCTTGATGAGGTTGTTGGCAGCCACACGGCCTTCAAATGACACAAGGTCGAGCTTTTCGAAGAAGTCATGTTTGCTCACCACTTTGTCAGATGCCAGCCGTTCAGCGATAGCGGTTCGTTCTGACTCAAGGGCGCCAATATCGGCTTCTAGCTCGTGCAGCAGCTTCGCAGTGATGCGGGATGGGAATTCAGCGTGTGAAGCCTCTGCATCGTCCTGACGTGCCTTCAGCGAAGCTATGCGGCCTTCTACGATCTGCAAGGACTTCTGCAAGCTGCCAGAGCTATCCTGTACCAAGGACAAGCTATCGACCTTCGTCAGTATCTCTTTAAAAACTTCCTCCGTGCGTGGGGCGCTGATGATCCCTGCGTCACACAGTCCTCTAGTCGTCTTGGAACACTTGTAATACTTACGGCCACGCTGGCCTTGGAGGTGCATTGCTGAGCCGCACTTGTAACAATTAAGGATGCCCGCTAGCACATTGAAATTGGTGGTGGCCTTCGTGACGCTGTGTGTCTTGCGAGACGTTCGGGCAGCTTGGGCTAGGTAAAATTCATTCTCCGTCACTACGGAGGGGAAGTAGTCCTTGATCGGTTCGCCGTCTGGAGTTCGTTTGCCATCAATGAAAATGTGAGGTTGGTACTCGCCCAGCACTGTGCGGCTATCGAGGATGTGCCGCACGGTCGAGAAGCCCCACAGACCAGAGAAGTTTTTACGTCCTGCACTGAATGCGGGTATGCCTTCCTGATTCAATGTGGCTGCAATGATGCGGGAGCCGTGGCCCTTGGTGGATAGGTCGAAGATGCGGTGAACAATGGCAGCTTTGCCAGGGTTGAGCACATAGCCATCTGGTGTCACATCGAGCCACAACGGGCGATTCTTGCCCAGTGGCTTGCCAGTGGTGCGAGCTTCCTTCTGTTTCGCACGCCAAGCAGAGGATACCCGGCCACCCTTGGTTGCCGATTCCTCATGGGCACGTGACATTGAGATGATCGAGATGATCAGATCTAGTTCGTTGTAATCCTTGGTGTACAGGCGTTTGTCTACGCTGGTGTAGACGTTGATACCCTTGGCTAGCAGGTCAAGAAACCTTGGAAGGGCGTCTCTCACTCGCTCACGTGAAAGGCGGTCCAGCGACTCCACTACTAAATAGCTGCCTGCTGGGATCGTGCCGTCTTCTACATAGCCCAAGAATCGGGCTAGCTCACCTGTGTCGTCTAGATGTCGACCCTTGAAGGCTGATCGTCCTTTGTCGAAGAACAGGTATTCCCGAGAGTCGGCCAGTTCTAGGCCGTGCTCGTCACAGAATGCCTTCGCGGCTTTCACCTGTCTGGCATAGCTGTCGCCTGCTGACTGCTTCGCACTGCTAAATCGGATGTAGCTAAAAACCTTGCTCATAATGCGGATATACCCACCTCAACCTTTTGGTAGGTAATTGTTGCAGCATTTCTTGAACTTCTGGCCGCTGGCGCAGGGGCAGGGGTCGTTGCGCCCGGCCTTGAGCCCGACCGTGGGGTCGATGAAGTACCAGCGCCCGGCATGCTGGACGAATGCCGAGCGCTCGCGGTGCTGATGGTCACCCTCCTGGTCGTGCCAGCGTGCAGTGAAGGTGACAAAACCGTGCTCCGGCTGGCCGCCCAGCACCTCTGCGCTCTCCACCTCCAGGCCCAGCCAGGTGCTCTGGGCGCTCCAGGCGGCCATGGCGGCACGGTCCAGGCCGGCTTGCTGGGCGGGCAGGGTGGTGGCCACCAGATAGTCGACCAGGCCCAGCACGTAAGCGCTGTAGCGTGAGCGCATCAGCGCCTGGGCATCCGGTGCCGGGGTGCCGGCATGGTAATGCCCGCAGCAGGCGTCGAGCAGGTTGCCACTGCCACAAGGGCAGACCGAGACACTCATCATCACCACCAGTACTTGCCGAAGTTTTCAGGGTTGGCCCAGAACTTGGCATTCAGCCAGTCCGGTACCTGCTTGTAGTCATGTAGATCATAGGTGAACAGGCTCAATACCTGCTGGTCACGGCGGAATTTCTCGCTGGCCGACAGGGCCAGGGCAAAGAAATCGGTGTCTTGCCAGCCACAGGCGGCCAGGTCGGCCAGCACCGCGACCCGGCTGGCATTGAGGTTGCGAATGCCGCCGAGCAATTCCAGGCCGGTGCGTTTGGGCAGGTGCTCCAGGCAGTCCACCAGTACCGCCAGGTCAAAGCGCTGGGCTGCCAGTTCGGCCGGCAGCGGGCCTGGGGCGGCCGTGGCGATGGTTACCTGTGGGTGCGCCTGGGCGAAGGCGTCCAGCGCCGGGAAGCGCGTGCCCACCAGCAGCAGGCGTTGCGGGGTGAAGCGCTCGAGCAGGGCCGCCAGGGCCTGCTGCGGGGTGCGCTGGGAAAAACCGTCGGTCATTGGCAATCCTCGTTGAAGTCGTCCAAGACTAGCGGGCCGCAGCGTGCGGGCAAAGAGGCATGTGACTGTGTCGTGGCTTATTGGTGGCAGGGATCAGATGCTCGGTCTTTACTCCCTGAAATCGGCCTTATGCCGATTCCCCCTAGGAGAAGCAATGAAATGAGCATAGTACGCACAGCGATACCCCTGGTTCTGCTCACCAGTGTGTTGACTGGTTGTGCAGATTTGCAAAAGACCGACTGGCCGAAATGTGCCGCCGTCGGGGGTGTAAGCGGCGCTGCCCTGGGCGCCATCGAGAGCTCCAGCTGGGCTGGTTGGGGCGCGTTGCTGGGCGGTGGCCTGGCGGCGGGCTATTGCTGGGCCCATGGCGATGGCGACGAGGATGGCGACGGCGTGCCGGACAGCCGTGACAAGTGCCCAGGCACCCCGCGCGGTGTGCAGGTCGATGCCAACGGCTGCCCGCCAGAGCCGGCCGCGGTGGTCGAGGAAGTAGTGGTGCAGAAGGAAGAAGTCATCGTCATCCGCGATGTGCACTTCGAGTTCGACTCTGCGCGCCTGACCGCCAGCGACAAGGAGCGCCTCAACACCATTGCCACGCGCCTGAAACAGGAAGCGCCGTCCGCCCGCCTGAGCGTCAGCGGCCATACCGACAGCGTCGGCTCCGACAGCTACAACCAGAAACTGTCCGAGCGCCGTGCCCACTCGGTGACCGATTACCTGGTCGAGAGCGGTGTGCCACGCAGCAGCTTCGTTTCGGTGGTCGGTGCCGGTGAAACCCAGCCGGTGGCAGACAACGCCACGGCTGATGGGCGCGCCATGAACCGCCGTACCGAGATCAAGATCCAGCGGTAGAGCGGCGTGCGCCCGTGCCTTGAGCAGTGGCACGGGCGCGCCTTCAACGGCGGTCAACCGTCCGTGGCCAATGACACAGGAGCATTCAGCATGAGTGTGACGTCGAAGGCGGCGCTGCCGCTGTTGGTGGCTGCCAGCCTGCTCGCGGGCTGCGCCACCCACAGCGATGGCAGCGCGCCGCTCAACCAAAGGACCTGGCCCATCTGCAGCCTGCTCGGCGGCCTGGTCGGTGGTGGCCTGGGCGCCATCGAAAGTTCGAGCTGGGCGGCTGGCGGCGGTGCCCTTGGCGCCATTGCCGGGGGCCTGATCTGTTACGCCCAGGATGGCGACGAAGATGGCGACGGTATTTTCGACCGCCGCGATCGTTGCCCCGATACCCCCGCCAACACTGCGGTCGACCACATGGGTTGCCCGTTGAAGGTGTACCCCGCATCGCCGCCTGCCACTGAACCTGAACCGTCGCCAGAGGTGATCATCCTGGATGACAACGGCGCGGTGATGTTCGCCTTCGATTCCGCCGAGCTGACCCCGGCGGCCCAGCAGCGCCTGCAAGGCCTGGTGGCGAAGCTCGATTCACCGACGGTGGCGAAAGTAAGCGTGATCGGGCATACCGACAACGTAGGCTCCGACAGCTACAACCAGGCACTTTCCGAACGCCGCGCCAGCAGCGTGGCCGTTTACCTGATCAGCCAGGGGCTGGAGGCGGGCAAGGTCACCAGCCAGGGGCGCGGCGAGAGTGAACCGCTCACCGACAACGAAAGCGAGGAGGGCCGCGCTCGCAACCGACGGGTGGAACTGCACCTCAACTGAGTGGTGCTGGCGCCTGTCCTGACATTGCAGTTAATGTTGGTCGCACGGCCCGCTCGAACGGGCCGTCTCGACATAACAACAATCCATGGGGGGCGGGATATGAAGTTCATCCTGGGCTTGGGCAAGGTCCTGACAGTCGCTTTCTGGGGTGTGGTGTTGTTCAATCAGTTGATGCCACAACCCTTGCCCTTCAATCTGCTGATCAACGCCGCCGGCATCACCTTGCTGGGCCTGCACCTGCTCGAAGTGCTGTTCTTCAATGGCAGCCTGCGCGGCCGCAGCCACCGCTGGTTCGATCGTCTGCAGATCCTGTTGACGGGTATCTTCCATGTCATGTCCATCCCCCGTGTGCAGGAGGCGCCGCGAAATGCGTAATCTGATGTTGCTGGCCATGTTGTCCGTTCCCCTGGCCCAGGCCGAAAGCCTGGAGGTCGCTGCCAATTCCATGCTGCGCCTGCCCGACAAGTCGGCAAGCGTGCACCTGGCACAGTTGCGTGTCGCCGATGCCGCAACCCTGCTGCTGCCTGCCACGCTCGCTGAGTTGAAGGTCGACCAACTGGAGTTGGGGCGCGATGCACGTATCGCCATTGCACCTTCCGATAGCCCGTTGCTGATCGAGGCGCGCAGTGCGCGGCTGGGTGAGGGTAGCGAATTCAGTGCGCCGGGAGCGGCGGGTACTTACCAGCGGGGAGCCCGGTCGGGCCGCAGCCTGGACCTGAAACTGGCTGAAGTGGATGCCGAGCGCCTGGCCATCGATGCCCGTGGCGGTGCCGGTGCGCCGGGGTACGTGGGGCTCGATGGCGCCAACGGCCAGGCCGGTGGCTGCACCTGGGGCCAGGCCAGCCGCGGTGCCAATGGCGATGACGGCGGCAACGGGCACGATGGTGCGCCGGGTGGGCGCATCCGTCTGAGCGTGCCGCAGGGCTTCCCGCAAGAACGGATCGTGGTGCGCCTGGACGGCGGCGCACCGGGCAAGGCCGGGGCTGCAGGCAAGGCCGGCAAGGGCGGGGCTAGCAAGGGTTGCCTGGTGTACCGCACAGACGCCGGCGCCAACGGCCGGCCGGGGCAGCCGGGCCAGCCTGGGTTGGCCGGCGCTGCAGGTGAGCTGATTCTGCAGCGCCTCTGAAGCCTTGCCGCGCCCCCTGTAGGAGCGGCCTTGTGTCGCGATGGGCTGCGCAGCAGCCCCGGCAATTTGTGCGAAGGCGCTGAAATCCTGGGGCTGCTGCGCAGCCCATCGCGACACAAGGCCGCTCCTACAGGGGCCGAGCAGATCCTGTCAGAGCATCAGCCGCGAACTGGCCACGGCTACCACCGCCAGGCCCAGCAGCAGGTTGATCCCCACCATCCGCCGAATCCGCCCCAGCACTGCCGCACCTGCCGGCCAGTCCTCGGCCTGCACCGCCGCCCTCAACTCCGGCAGCAGCAACGCCTGGATGCGCATGAACAGGGCAAACATGGCGATGCCTCCACCGATCATCACCTGCACATACTTCGGTGCAGTCTCGAAGCCGCTGAAGCGCATGTGCAACATGCCGATACCACTTATCGCCAAAATCGCCACGGCCAGCCAGACCCAACCGAAGAAGCGTCGGAAAACTTCCACCCACAAGCGCAGCCGGGCAGGCCCCTCAAGGGCTGCAACCGTTGCCGGGCGCAGCACCAGCCAGGCGAAGAACATGCCGCCGACCCACACCAGGGCGGCCAGGACATGCAGTGTGTAGGGCAGGGCAAAGGCAAGCATCCGGATCTCCATGCGGCATAAAGGGCAATAGCGGGGTATGATAGCCGCCCCATGCGAAACACTGAAAATATATCCAGCCCTCCGGGCGCCTGCAGACCATGATCAGCAACGAACTCAAAGCCACCATCCAGGGCGCCTATACGCGTTTTCTCGAAGCCAAGAGCCTCAAGCCGCGCTATGGCCAGCGCCTGATGATCGCCGAAGTGGCCAAGGTGCTCGGCGACATCGCCTGCGACGAAGAAGGCCGCCGTGCCGGCGAGCCTGCCGTGGTGGCAGTGGAGGCGGGCACCGGTACCGGCAAGACGGTGGCCTACAGCCTGGCTGCCATTCCGGCCGCCAAGGCCGCCGGCAAGCGCCTGGTGATCGCCACCGCCACCGTGGCGCTGCAGGAGCAGATCGTCTTCAAGGACCTGCCCGACCTCATGCGCAGCAGCGGGCTGAACTTCAGCTTCGCCCTGGCCAAGGGCCGTGGCCGCTACCTGTGCCTGTCCAAGCTCGACATCCTGCTGCAGGAGGGCCACGCCCAATCGGCCACCGCCCAGCTGTTCGAGGAAGAAGGCTTCCACATCGAAGTCGACGAGCGCAGCCAGAAGCTGTTCAACAGCATGATCGAGAAGCTTGCCGGCAACCGCTGGGACGGTGACCGCGACAGCTGGCCCGAAGCCCTCGAAGACCAGGACTGGGCACGCCTGACCACCGACCACAGCCAGTGCACCGGCCGTCATTGCCCGAACTTCCAGCAGTGCGTGTTCTACAAGGCCCGCGAAGGCATGGGCAAGGTCGATGTGATCGTCACCAACCACGACATGGTGCTGGCCGACCTGGCCCTGGGCGGCGGCGCGGTATTGCCCGACCCGCGCGACACCATGTACGTGTTCGACGAAGGCCACCACCTGCCGGACAAGGCCATCGGCCATTTCGCCCACTATTCGCGCCTGCGTTCCACTGCCGACTGGCTGGAGCAGACCGCCAAGAACCTGACCAAGCTGCTGGCCCAGCACCCGCTGCCCGGTGACCTGGGCAAGTACATCGAACAGGTGCCGGAGCTTGCGCGGGAAGTGCGCACCCAGCAGCAGTTCATGTTCACCCTGTGCGAGCAGGTTGCCGACTTCCGCCCCAGCGAGGACAACGAAGGCCGTGAGCGCCCGCGCTACCGCTTCGAAGGCGGCGTGGTGCCGGAGCAGATTCGCGAAGTGGGCATCGAGCTGAAAAAGGGCTTTGCCCGCCTCAACGACCTGTTCACCCGCCTGGCCGACCTGCTCAAGGAAGGCATGGACGGTGAGGTCAACATCGGCATCGCCAGCCACCAGGCCGAGGAGTGGTACCCGCTGTTCGGTAGCCTGGTCACCCGTGCCCAGGGCAACTGGGAGCTGTGGACGGCCTTTACCGCCGAAGACCCGGAAGACAGCCCGCCCATGGCCCGTTGGCTGACGCTGGCCGAGAGCGGTGCGCTGTTCGATATCGAAGTCAACGCCAGCCCCATCCTGGCCGCCGAAATGCTTCGCCGCAGCCTGTGGAGCGTGGCCCATGGCGCGCTGGTGACCTCGGCGACGCTGACCGCGCTGGGCAAGTTCGACCGCTTCCGCATGCGCTCGGGGTTGCCGCGTGACGCGGTCACCTGCGTGGTGCCCAGCCCGTTCGTGCATGGCGATGCCGGCCTGCTGCGGGTCCCCGACCTCAAGGCCGACCCGAGGGATGCGGCGGCGCATACCGCAGCGATCATCCGCGAACTGCCAAACATCGTCGAAGATGCCCGCGGCGCGCTGGTGCTGTTCTCCTCGCGCAAGCAGATGCAGGACGTGTTCGATGGCCTGGACCGTGACTGGCGCAAGCTGGTGCTGATCCAGGGCAACCTGTCCAAGCAGGAAACCCTGAACAAGCACAAGGCGCGGGTCGACGATGGCCAGCACAGCGTGCTGTTCGGCCTGGCCAGCTTTGCCGAGGGTGTCGACCTGCCGGGTGCCTACTGCGAGCACGTGGTGATCGCCAAGATTCCCTTTGCCGTGCCCGACGACCCGGTCGAAGCGGCGTTGGCCGAGTGGATCGAAGCTCGCGGCGGCAACCCGTTCATGGAAATTGCCGTGCCCGACGCCTCGCTGCGGCTGATCCAGGCCTGCGGCCGCCTGCTGCGAACCGAACAGGATCGCGGTGTCATCACCTTGCTTGACCGGCGCCTGGTCACCCAGCGCTACGGCAAGGCTATTCTCAATGCGCTGCCGCCGTTCCGGCGGGAGATTTCCTGACCGCCGGAGCACACTTGCTCCGGCGCGTTGTCCATTACTCAGTCGTGGGCCATGAGGGCCCTGAAGGAGAGCCCCAGCCTTATGGTCCGCCGTACCCTGCCCGCCATTTTCGCCCTGTTGTTCAGCTCGCCCTTGCTGGCTGGGCAGCAGACGCTGTTCAGCTTCGTGCGCCCGGCCTCGGTGGTCAACGTGGCGACCGAGGATGCCGGCATGCCGCAGTACAACGCGGAGCAGACGGCCGAAGGCGAAGTGTTGCGGCGCGTGGTGTTCAACCCGGCCCAGCGGCCGACCCTGCGCCTCAGCCCGCAAAGCGGTGTGTGGGACTGGTCCGGCGGTCAGTTCCTGACCTTGCGCCTGCAAAGCGCGATGGATTGGGCGCTGACCGTGGACGTCATGGTGCAGGGCAGTGATGGCCGCACGTTGACCAGCCGCATCGACCTTCCGGCCGGTCCTGCGCAAACCGTGATGGTACCGCTGACGGCCAGCTCGCCGCTGAGCCAGGGCATGCGCGCCGGCCCGCCCATGCCCTGGAACCATGGCGGCCAGCGCCTGCTGCTGACCAGCAGCGCCGGCGCGGTCGACCTCAAGCAGGTGACGTCGGTCAGCCTGAGTATCCCCAACCCCAAGGTGGCGCAGAACCTGCTGATCGAGCGGGTCGGGATCCAGGATGACGACCAGGCCTACAAGGCGGCCTACCATGAGCTGATCGATGCCTATGGCCAGTCCACCCGCGGCCATTGGCCTGAAAAGGTTGCCAATGACGAGCAGCTCAAGGCGGCCGATGCACGCGAGCAGCAACAGCTCAAAGGCTGGCTGGCAGAGCGTGGCAAGCAGCAGCTGGATGCATACGGTGGCCTGCTGGCCGGGCCGGCGTTCGAGGCCAAAGGCTTCTTCCGCACCGAAAAGCGTGACGGCCGCTGGTACCTGGTAACGCCCGAGGGGCATCCGTTCTATTCCCTGGGGGTGAATGCTGTGGCCGCGGATGGCGGGCGTACCTACGTCGCCGGGCGTGAAGGGATGTTCAAGGCGTTGCCGGGCGAGGGTGATGCACTGGCCGCATTCTATGGCGACGGCAACAACGACGACGGCAACCCCTCGTCGCAAGGGCGCAACTTCAAACAGGGGCGCTGGTTCGATTTCTATGCCGCCAACCTGCAGCGCACCTATGGCAAACCCTGCCCGCCCGCGGTAGAAGGGCAGCCGGCCAACTGCCCACCATTGGCGCTGGATACAGCCCGCTGGCAGGCGCATGCGCTCGACCGCCTGCAGGCCTGGGGTTTCAACACGGTCGGCAACTGGAGCGAGCCGGCCCTGGGCCAGGCCAGGCGCATGCCGTACACCTTGCCGCTATCGATCGTGGGGGATTACGCCAGCATCAGCACCGGCATGGACTGGTGGGGCCGCATGCCCGACCCGTTCGACCCGCGTTTTGCCATGGCTACCGAGCGCGCCGTGGCCATTGCCGCCCGCGATCACCGTGACGACCCCTGGCTGATCGGCTATTTCGCCGACAACGAACTGGCCTGGGCCGCCCCCGGTAGCGACCCGAAGGCGCGTTACGGCCTGGCCTACGGTACCTTGCGCCTGACCACCGATGTACCGGCCAAGCGCGCCTTCCTCAAGCAGTTGCGTGACAAGTACCGCAACCAGGAAGGGCTGTCCAAGGCCTGGGGCATCGAGCTGACCGCCTGGGAACTGATGGAGGACCCGGGCTTCGAGGCACCGTTGCCCGACCCGGAGCATCCGGAAATCGAGCGGGACTACCAGCACTTCCAGCAGGTGTTCGCCGAAACCTACTTCAGGACCATTGCCGACTCGTTGAAGTGGCATGCGCCCAATCACCTGCTGCTGGGGGGCCGCTATGCCGTCAGCACGCCGGAGGCGGTCAAGGCCTGCGCGGAGTTCTGCGATGTGCTCAGCTTCAACTTCTATACCATCAAGCCGCAGGATGGCTACGACTTCGCCCGCCTGGCCGAGCTGGACAAGCCGGTGTTGGTGTCCGAGTTCCAGTTCGGCTCGCGCGATCGCGGGCCGTTCTGGCCGGGGCCGCTGGAAGTGGCGCGGGAAGAAGATCGTGGCCCAGCCTACGGCAACTTCCTCAAGGCGGCCCTGGCGCAGCCGATGATCGTTGGCGCGCACTGGTTCCAGTACCTCGACCAGCCGGCCAGCGGCCGCCTGCTCGATGGCGAGAACGGCCACCTCGGGTTGGTGGCGATCACCGATATGCCATACCCGGGGTTTGTCGATGCCGTGCGCAAGAGCAACTTGCAGGCAATGAGCCAGCTGCGCGCCCAACTGGAAAAACCGGCGCCCTAGCAACCGGCTGACGCGGTCTGGTGTAGGAGCGGCCTTGTGTCGCGATGGGCTGCGCAGCAGCCCCAGGATCTCCGCCGCAATGCACAAATTGCCGGGGCTGCTGCGCAGCCCATCGCGACACAAGGCCGCTCCCACAGTGACCACCCAGCCCAAGCCAGTTTGCAAAACGCCAAACTACTGAAACAATGCACACCATTTTCGGAATTGGTCGTACGGAGAACAGCGGGTGCAGATCCAGGGTCACTATGAGCTGAAGTTCGAAGCAGTGCGCGAAGCCTTTGCCGCGCTGTTCGATGATCCCCAGGAGCGTGGCGCCGCGCTGTGCATCCAGGTTGGTGGCGAAACCGTGGTCGACCTGTGGGCCGGCAGTGCCGACAAGGACGGCCAGCAGGCCTGGCACAGCGATACCATCGCCAACCTGTTCTCCTGCACCAAGACCTTCACCGCTGTCACCGCCCTGCAACTGGTCGGCGAGGGCAAGCTGGCCCTCGATGCGCCGGTGGCCAACTACTGGCCCGAGTTCGCCCAGGCAGGCAAACAGGCGATCACCCTGCGCCAGCTGCTCAGCCACCGTGCCGGCTTGCCGGCCATCCGTGAGCTGCTGCCGGCCGAAGCGCTGTATGACTGGCAGGCCATGGTCGATGCGCTGGCTGCCGAAACGCCCTGGTGGACACCCGGCACCGAGCAAGGCTATGCCGCCATTACCTACGGCTGGCTGATCGGCGAGCTGATCCGCCGTGCCGACGGCCGTGGCCCCGGCGACTCGATCGTGGCCCGTACCGCTCGGCCGTTGGGGCTGGATTTTCATGTCGGCCTGGCGGACGATGAGTTTTATCGCGTGGCGCACATCGCCCGTGGCAAGGGCAACGCCGGGGACGCTGCGGCGCAGCGCCTGCTGCAGGTGACCATGCGCGAGCCCGAGGCCCTGTCGACCCGTGCCTTCACCAACCCACCGGCGATCCTGACCAGTACCAACAAGCCGGAGTGGCGGCGCATGCAGCAGCCAGCGGCCAATGGCCATGGCAATGCGCGCAGCCTGGCGGGCTTCTATGCCGGGTTGCTGGACGGTAGCCTGCTCGAATCCGAACTGCTCGACGAACTGACCCGTGAGCACAGCCTCGGGCAGGATCGCACCCTGCTCACCCAGACCCGTTTTGGCCTGGGCTGCATGCTCGACCAGCCCGACGTGGCCAATGCCACCTTCGGCCTCGGGGCCCGCGCCTTCGGCCACCCAGGCGCCGGCGGCTCGGTCGGTTTCGCTGACCCGGAACACGATGTGGCCTTCGGTTTCGTGGTCAATACCCTCGGCCCTTATGTGCTCATGGACCCGCGAGCCCAGAAACTGGTACGCGTCCTTGCCAGTTGCCTTTGATCGGGTAATGCGGGTGTTGCCCCACCCCTTTGACTATCCTCAATGCCAACGCCTGAAAGGCGTAGGCAAAATTTCTTTCTATTTCATGGTGTATCGCTGATGTCTTCACACAAAACCTTAGCACTCGCCCTGTGCCTGACCGCCGTTACCGGCTGCGCCAGTCACCCCCAGGACGGCTCGAAGGACAGCGCCTCGAGCTGGTGGCCCTTCGGTTCGGACAAGGTTGCCGAGCAGGAAGTGAAGCAAGCCGTCACGGAAAACGTGGCCAAGGCCGACGCCAAGTCCGACAACGCCAGCCGTTGGTGGTGGCCGTTCGGCGGTGAAGAGAAGCAGGCAAAGGGGCCGGTGGTACCGAAGATCGACCAGAAGGCCACCCAGGCCTGGCTGGACGAGTACGAGCCCAAGCTGCGTGAGGCGATCAAGGGCAGCAAGCTGGAACTGGAGCGCCGTGACAACGTGCTGGCCGTAACCATCCCGGTGGACAGCTCGTACAACCCTGATCGTCCGAACATGCTGCTGCCGATGACCCTGGGCCCGATCACTCGTGTGGCCAAGACTGTCGAGGGCGATGCCAAGACCGCCGTGCTGGTGCTCGGCCATGCCGACAGCAGCGGTGTCGCTGCCGCCAACCAGAAGCTCAGCCTGGAGCGCGCCGCTTCGGTGTCGGCCATTTTCCGCCTCAGCGGCCTGCAGCGTGATCGCCTGAACCTCAAGGGCATGGGCTCGGAAATGCCGCGCGCCGCCAACGACAGCGCCGAGGGCCGTGCCCTGAACCGCCGTGTGGAAATGCTGCTGACCCCGCAGAACACCATGGTCGCCCTGCTGGCCAAGTATCAGCAAGCCGCCCCGGCGCGGGCCCCGATGGTGGCGGTGCAGGACGTCAAGGCGCCTGCCGCCAAGCCTGCCGACAGCAAGCCGGCCACCAAGGCTGCGGCGAAGAAGCCTGTAACCAAAGCCAAGGCCAAGGCGCCAGCCAAGACCACGGCCAAGAAAAAAGCCGCGCCGGCCAAGCCCGTCGCCAAGAAAGCTACCACTGACAAGAAAGTAGCTGCCAACAGCCCTGCGAAGACCAACTGATCGTCAAGGAACGCAGCAATGACCCAATCCCTGGCCGATATGCGCCGCGACTACACCCGTGATGGCCTGGCCGAAGCCCAGGCCCCGGGGGAGCCGTTCGCCCTGTTCCATCAGTGGTTCGCCGATGCGGTGAAAACCGAGCAGGTACCGGTGGAAGCCAACGCCATGACCTTGGCCACTGTCGATGGTGAAGGCCGCCCTCACTGCCGTATCTTGCTGCTGAAGGGGCTCGATGAGCGTGGTTTCACCTTCTTCACCAACTACGATAGTGCCAAGGGCCAGCAACTGCTGGTCAACCCTTTCGCCGCCATGACCTTCTTCTGGCCGGCACTGGAGCGCCAGGTGCGCATTGAAGGGCGGGTGGAAAAGGTCACGCCCCAGGAGTCGGACGCCTACTACCAGGTGCGCCCGCTGGGCAGCCGCCTGGGAGCCTGGGCTTCGCCGCAGAGCCAGGTAATTGCCGGCCGTGAGGAGCTGGAGGGGCTGGTCAAGGCCACCGAGGCGCGCTTCTCCGACACCCAGCCGCATTGCCCGGAACATTGGGGTGGGTATCGTTTGCTGCCTGAACGCATCGAGTTCTGGCAGGGGCGGGCCAGCCGCCTGCATGACCGACTGAACTACCGGCTGGTGGATGGGCAGTGGCTGCGGGAGCGGTTGGCGCCCTGAGATTCCGGGGGCTGCTGCGCAGCCCATCGCGACGCAAGGCCGCTCCCACAGGTACAGCGCAGACCCAATCTGTGGGAGCGGCCTTGTGTCGCGAAAGGGCCGCAAAGCGGCCCCAGCAATCTCCAAGGCTACCCCGGATACCCCGCAGCCTCCCGCTCCAACCACCCCGCCAACTGCTTGCGCCCCACCTTCTCCACCCGCGCCTGCTCCAGCCTTTGCAGCATATACGTGCGTTTTCCAGGGTCCGCCCCAGCCAGCGACAACGCCAGGTCACGGTCCATCCAGCGGCGCATGCGCACATACAGCCACCAGTGGAAGTACAACCCCGCAACGGTGGTGACCACGACGATGAAGTAATCCATGGCTATCCTTGGTCTCACTTGAAAGGCCTCGACACAGCCACGCAGGCTGTCCCTTGGCTGAATGAAAACAATTTTATTACGTTTGTACCGTGACAGCCGTCAACGTGCAGCGTCTAATGAGCACCTGACTTATGGAGACTTTACCCATGCGTAAATCCGCTTTGCTGGTGGCGACCTTTACCACCATGTCGTTGTTGCTGGGTGGCTGTGCCTCGAGCCTGACCGGTGACAGCTACTCCCGTGATGAGGCCCGCCGCGTGCAAACCGTGCGCATGGGCACCATCGAGTCCCTGCGCCCGGTCAAGATCGAAGGCACCAAGACCCCGATCGGCGGTGGTGCTGGCGCCATCGTCGGTGGCGTGGCCGGCAGCGCCGTGGGTGGTGGCCGTGGCAGTATCGTCGCTGCCGTGATCGGTGCCGTTGCCGGTGGCCTGGCCGGTTCCGCCGCCGAAGAAGGGCTGACTCGTACCCAAGGTGTCGAAATCACCGTGCGTGAGGATGATGGCAGCATGCGTGCCTATGTGCAGGCCGTGCAGCAGAACGAGATCTTCCGCGTTGGCGACCGCGTGCGCATCATGACTGTCGATGGCACCAGCCGCGTCACGCACTGACCGTTGCCCAACAAGACAAAACCCCGACATGGCGCTCGCCAGTCGGGGTTTTTTCATGCTGCGGCCAGGTCAGCCGACGTTGGGCTTGCGGCTGGCCATGGCGGTTATCGCATAGCCGATCACGGCGGCGAAGAACGAGCCGGTGAGAATACCCATGCGGTCCATTCCGGCGTAATCACTGCTGCCAGGCACAAAGGCGAGCGAGCCAACGAACAGGCTCATGGTGAAGCCGATACCGCAAAGTATCGCCACACCCAGCAATTGCCCCCAACTGGCGCCTGCAGGCAGCGCGGCCAGGCGCAGCTTGACCGCGACCCAGGTCAGGCCGAAGACACCCACGGTCTTGCCCAGCAGCAGCCCTACGGCGATGCCCAGTGGCACCGGGTGGGTGAAGCTTTCTACGGTCATGCCTGCCAGGGATACACCGGCATTGGCGAAAGCGAACAGCGGCAGGATGGCGTAGGCGACCCAAGGATGCAGGGCGTGCTCCAGGGCGAGCAGTGGCGAGCGTTCGGCATGGCGCGTGCGCAGCGGGATGCACAGGGCCAGGGCAACCCCGGCCAAGGTGGCATGCACACCGCTCTTGAGCACGCAGACCCACAGGATCAGGCCAACGACCATGTACGGCCCAAGCTTGACCACGCCAAGCCGGTTCATGGCCACCAGCACTACCAGGCAGGCGGCGGCCAGCAGCAGCGACACGCTCGACAGGGTGCCCGAGTAGAACAGGGCAATGACGATGATCGCACCCAGGTCGTCGATGATCGCCAAGGTCATCAGAAACAGTTTCAGCGACACCGGCACGCGCTTGCCCAGCAAGGCCAGTACGCCGAGGGCGAAGGCGATGTCGGTGGCGGTGGGGATCGCCCAGCCGGCCACGGCCGCCGGGTTGTCACGGTTGATGAACCAGTAGATCAGTGCCGGTATCACCATGCCGCCCACGGCGGCAGTGGCTGGCAGGATCACCTGGGAGGGCTTGGACAGGTGGCCGTCGACCACCTCGCGCTTGACCTCCAGGCCGATGAGCAGGAAGAACAGGGCCATCAGGCCGTCGTTGATCCACAGCAGCAGCGGTTTGGCGATGTGCAGCGCGCCGACCTGGACGGCGACGGGGACGTCGAGCAGGCCGCTGTACAGGTAGGACAGCGGCGAGTTGTTGATGACCAGGGCCAGGATGGCCGCAGCGATCAGCAACAGGCCGCTGGCGGCTTCGAGCTGGAAGAAGCGGGTGAACAGGCTACGCACGGGCTATAGGCTCTCCATGAGCAGTTGACGATGGAACGGGCGTACACCCTAGCCTGTGACGATATGCTTTCAAACAAAAACTATATTCGTTTTTGTTATATGGTGTTACTGGCTGGGCTGAGGGAAGCCTAGATGCAGATGGGGAAAGAGTGGGGAGGGGAAGTCTGATGTTTGTTGTGGATTTTTCTGATGTCTGCAGTGGCCCTTTCGCGGGTAAACCCGCTCCCACAGGTACTTCACAGTCTTCAATACCTGTGCAGTACCTGTGGGAGCGGGTTTACCCGCGAAGAGGCCCTGGCATGTAATAAAGGCTCAGAGGCCGAGCATATCCCGCGCCACCGCCTCGGCGATACGAATGCCATCGACACCTGCCGACAGGATCCCGCCCGCATACCCAGCCCCTTCACCCGCCGGGAACAGCCCCTTCAGGTTCAGGCTCTGGAAGTCCTCACCGCGGGTAATGCGCAGCGGTGACGAGGTGCGGGTCTCGATCCCGGTCAGCACCGCATCATGCAGGTTGTAGCCCTTGATCTGCCGGTCGAACGCCGGCAGTGCCTCGCGAATGGCCTCGATGGCGAAGTCCGGCAGGCTCGGCGCCAGGTCGCCCAGGGTCACGCCCGGTTTGTAGGACGGCTCGACACTGCCCAGCGCAGTCGACGGCCGGCCGGCGACGAAGTCACCCACCAGCTGCGCCGGGGCCTGGTAGTTGCTGCCGCCCATCACATAGGCGTGGGCTTCCAGGCGCTCCTGCAGCTCGATGCCGGCCAGCGGGCCGCCCGGGTAATCGCGTTCGGGGTCGATGCCGACGACGATGCCGGAGTTGGCGTTGCGCTCGTTACGCGAGTACTGGCTCATGCCGTTGGTAACCACCCGGCCTGGCTCGCTGGTGGCGGCGACCACGGTGCCGCCCGGGCACATGCAGAAGCTGTACACCGAACGGCCGTTCTTGGCGTGGTACACCAGCTTGTAGTCGGCGGCACCAAGTTTCGGGTGACCGGCGTACTTGCCCAGGCGCGCCTTGTCGATCAGCGTTTGCGGGTGTTCGATGCGGAAGCCCACCGAGAACGGCTTGGCTTCCATGTACACGCCCTTGGCATGCAGCATGCGGAAGGTGTCGCGGGCACTGTGGCCCAGGGCCAGCACCACATGGCGCGAGTGCAGCTGTTCGCCGCTCTCCAGCACCACGCCGGTCAGCTGCCCATCCTCGATCAGCAGGTCGGTGACCTTCTGCTGGAAGCGCACTTCGGCGCCGAGGGCGATCATGTCCTGACGCATCTGCTCGACCATGCCGGTGAGGCGGAAGGTACCGATGTGCGGCTTGTTGATGTACAGGATCTCGTCCGGCGCACCGGCCTTGACGAACTCTTCCAGCACTTTGCGGCCGTGGTGCTGCGGGTCCTTGATCTGGCTGTACAGCTTGCCGTCGGAGAAGGTACCGGCGCCGCCTTCGCCGAACTGCACGTTGGACTCGGGGTTGAGCACGCTCTTGCGCCACAGGCCCCAGGTGTCCTTGGTGCGCTGGCGCACTTCCTTGCCGCGCTCGAGGATGATCGGCTTGAAGCCCATCTGTGCCAGCAACAGGCCGGCGAAGATGCCGCACGGGCCGAAGCCGACCACGATCGGGCGCTCCTGCAGATCGGCAGGGGCCTGGCCGACGAACTTGTAGGTCACGTCTGGCGCCGGGCCGATGTTGCGATCGTCGGCGAACTTGCTGAGCAGTTCGGCTTCGTTGCTGGCTTCCAGGTCGATGGTGTAGATGAACAGCAGTTCGCTGTTCTTCTTGCGCGCATCGTAGCTGCGCTTGAACAGGTTGAAGCTGAGCAGTTGCTCGTCGCGGATGCCCAGGCGCTGGACGATGGCTTCACGCAGGGCTTCGTCGGGATGATCTAGGGGCAGCTTCAGTTCGGTGATTCGTAGCATGGCAGGGTCCAGTATCCCGGCCATGGGCGGCCGGCGGCTTTACACAAACCGCCAAGTATAAGCTGTTCGCCGCCCCGACTGGCAGGATAAAAGCGCCCGGCGATCAGTTGTCGCGCGCACCGCCGTAGTAACCGCAGCCCTGCAGGGTCTTGCCGTCGATGCGCAGTTCGGCGCGCAGGTGGTGGATGGCACCGGTGGCGGTGTCTACGCAGCGTTGTGGCGCGACCCACAGCTCCACGTGCTGGCCGTTGGCTTCGCTGGTCAGGGTCAGGCCGCCGCCGGGCACTTCTTCTTCCAGGAAGGGCAGGGGCAGGGGTTCCTGGCCGACGCGGTTGAGCACCATGCCTTTGCCGCTGGCCTTGATGTCCCATTCCGGCTCGTGGCCGTTGGCGCGCAGGGTCAGCTGCTTGAAGTTGGGGTCTTCACAAGCGCGGGTGGAAGGTTCCAGGCGGTACAGGCGACGAACCTCCAGTTGGCCGTCGTTGTTGGCCTGCCTGCTGCCGGTGAGGCGGCCACGGACGTCGGCGAACAGCTTGTCGTTGGCGTC
Source organism: Pseudomonas sp. UYEF17 (assembly GCF_040546125.1). Taxonomy (NCBI): domain Bacteria; kingdom Pseudomonadati; phylum Pseudomonadota; class Gammaproteobacteria; order Pseudomonadales; family Pseudomonadaceae; genus Pseudomonas; species Pseudomonas sp. UYEF17. The sequence continues at coordinate 26,438 of NZ_JBEPNE010000003.1, read as the reverse complement.
CTTGGCGAGGTTGGCGGCTTCCTGCAGGATGCCGGTGGCGGCGACGTCGTTGATCACGAAAGTGCGGTTTTCGCTGCACGGCTTGAAAAGCAGCTGGCCTCCGGCAGCACGCAACTCGCCCTGCATGCGCGTGGTGCCGATGTTCGGGTCGCTGGGGGCGTCAGCCATGAGCTGGCAGCCGGCGAACAGGGGCAGCAGGGCGGTGAGCAGCAGGGTGGGGGTGAGGCGCATGGGGCGGGCTCCGGGGGTCTTTGCCGTGAAAGCAGGCCACGTTACTCAGGCTGGCGCTGGATCACAAGTTAATGGTTGCCTGTGCTGGCCCTATCGCCGGCAAGCCAGCTCCCACAGGTACCCCACAGTTCCTGAAAGTTGTGGGGGCCTGTGGGAGCTGGCTTGCCGGCGATAGGGCCAGCACAGGCAATACATTTCTGGCAGGTAGAAAAAAGGGCCAGTAGATGGCCCTTTTCCCGGTCAACCCCCCAGGTACGCGTCGCGCACCTTCGGGTCGGTCAACAGTGCTTCCCCAGTACCCTGCATCACCACCCGGCCGTTCTCCAGCACATACGCCCGGTCAGCGATCTTCAGCGCCTGGTTGGCGTTCTGCTCCACCAGGAACACCGTCACGCCATCACGGCGCAGCTGTTCGATGATGTCGAAGATCTGCTGGATGATGATCGGCGCCAGGCCCAGCGAGGGCTCGTCGAGCAGCAGCAGCTTGGGTTTGCTCATCAGCGCCCGGCCAATGGCGAGCATCTGCTGCTCGCCACCGGACATGGTGCCGCCACGCTGGATATAACGCTCCTTCAGGCGCGGGAACAGCTGCAGCACCTTGTCCAGCTGCTCCTGGTAATCGCCCTTGTCGGTGAAGAAACCGCCCATCGCCAGGTTTTCCTCGACGGTCAGGCGGGAGAACACACGGCGGCCTTCCGGCACCACCGCGATGCTCTTGCGCATGATGTGCGAGGACGGCTGGCCGACCAGTTCTTCACCCAGGTACTTGATGCTGCCGCTGTGCGCCTGCGGCGAGCCGCACAGGGTCATCAGCAAGGTCGACTTGCCGGCACCGTTGGCGCCGATCAGGGTAACGATCTCGCCCTGGTTGATCTCCACGTTCACGCTGTGCAGCGCCTGGATCTTGCCGTAGAAGGTGGAAACGTTCTCGAACTTCAGCATTTACGCTTCCCCCAGGTAGGCTTTGATCACGTCAGGGTTGTCGCGGATCTCTTCCGGCGTGCCGTGGGCCAGGGGGGTGCCCTGGTTGATCACCACGATATGGTCGGAAATGCTCATCACCAGCTTCATGTCGTGCTCGATCAGCAGCACGGTGACGTTGTGCGACTCACGCAGGTAGGCGATCAGCGCCTTGAGGTCTTCGGTCTCCTTCGGGTTCAGGCCCGCTGCCGGTTCGTCGAGCATGATGATGCGCGGCTGGGTCATCATGCAGCGGGCGATTTCCAGGCGGCGCTGCTGGCCGTAGGCGAGGGTGCCGGCGGTACGGTTTGCGAACTCGGTCAGGTTGACCTTCTCCAGCCAGTACTGCGCGCGCTCCATGGCCTCCTTCTCGCTGCGGCGGAAGTTCGGGGTCTTGAACAGGCCGGCGAAGAAGTTGGTGTTCAGGTGGCGGTGCTGGGCGATCAGCAGGTTTTCCAGCGCGGTCATTTCCTTGAACAGGCGCACGTTCTGGAAGGTCCGCACCACGCCCTTGCGGGCGATCTGGTGCCCGGCCAGGCCCTGGATCGGCTGGCCATCGAGCAGGATGGTGCCGCCGCTGGGCTTGTAGAAGCCGGTCAGGCAGTTGAACACCGTGGTCTTGCCGGCGCCGTTCGGGCCGATCAGTGCCACCACCTGTTTTTCCTTGACGGTCAGGCCCACGCCGTTGACCGCCAACAAGCCGCCGAAGCGCATGCTCAGGCCGCTGACTTGCAGAATTTCGCGGCTCATCGACGCAGCTCCATGTGTGGACGTTGCATAGGCAGCAGGCCTTGCGGACGCCAGATCATCATCAACACCATCAGCGCACCGAACATCAGCATCCGGTATTCGCTGAACTCACGCATCAGCTCGGGCAGCAGGATCATCACGATGGCCGCGAGGATCACGCCCAGTTGTGAGCCCATGCCGCCGAGCACGACGATGGCGAGGATGATCGCCGACTCGATGAAGGTGAACGACTCCGGCGTCACCAGGCCCTGGCGCGCAGCGAAGAAGCTGCCGGCGAAACCGGCGAAGCAGGCGCCCAGGGTGAATGCCGACAGCTTGATCACGGTCGGGTTCAGGCCCAGTGCACGGCAGGCGATCTCGTCTTCGCGCAGGGCTTCCCAGGCGCGGCCGATCGGCATGCGCAGCAGGCGGTTGATCACGAACAGCGCCAGCAGGGCCAGCAGCAGGGCCACCAGGTAGAGGAAGATGACCTTGTTGATCGAGTTGTATTCCAGCCCGAAGAACTCATGGAAGGTCTGCATGCCCTCGGCGGCACGGCGTTCGAAAGTCAGGCCGAAGAGCTCTGGCTTGGGGATGTTGCTGATGCCGTTGGGGCCGCCGGTCCAGTCGGTGAGGTTACGCAGGAACAGGCGGATGATCTCGCCGAAGCCGAGGGTCACGATCGCCAGGTAGTCACCGCGCAGGCGCAGCACCGGGAAGCCGAGCAGGAAGCCGAAGGTAGCGGCCATCAGGCCGGCGATCGGCAGGCATACCCAGAAGCTCCAGCCCAGGTAGTGCGAGAGCATGGCGTAGCTGTAGGCGCCGACGGCGTAGAAGCCGACGTAACCGAGGTCGAGCAGGCCTGCCAAACCGACCACGATGTTCAGGCCCAGGCCCAGCAACACGTAGATCAGGATCAGCGTGGCAATGTCGACCGCACCGCGCGAGCCGAAGAACGGCCACACCAGTGCCGCGACGATCAGGCCCATGATCACGTAGCGCTGGGTTTTCGGCAGGGTCAGGTAGTTGCTGACCGCCGGCGGGATCAGCTTGCGATCCGAACGGCGGCCCATTACCGAGTTCCACTGCTTGTCGAACAGCACGCGCAGGAACATCAGCACCGAGCACAGGGCAATGATGCTGAGGTTGAACGAGCCCTGGCTGTGCACGGACAGGCTGATGCCGTCGATGCTCAGTTTCAGGCCCAGTACCGGGAAGGCCACGGCCCATACCAGCAAGGCGCTGAAGAACGCCTGTTTGAGATTTCTGTTCATACTTTTTCAACCTCCGGGCGGCCCAGGATGCCGGTCGGCCGGAATAGCAGGACAAGAACCAACAAGCCGAATGCCACCACGTCCTTATACTGGTCGCCGAAGATATCGGCACCGAACGCTTCGGCCACGCCCAGCACCAGCCCGCCGAGCATGGCGCCCGGAATGCTGCCGATGCCACCCAGCACCGCCGCGGTGAAGGCCTTCAGGCCCACCAGGAAACCGGCGTTGGGGTTGATCACCCCGTACTGCATGCTCAGCAGCACGGCCGCCACCGCCGCCAGGGCGGCACCGATGACGAAGGTGAGGGCGATGATGTTGTTGGTGTTGATGCCCAGCAGGTTGGCCATCTTGATGTCCTCGGCGCAGGCGCGGCAGGCGCGGCCCAGGCGGGAACGGGAGATGAACAGGGTGAGGCAGGTCATGGCCACCAGGGTGACCACGAACACCAGGATCTGCATGTAGCTGATCAGTACTTCCTCCGCGCCGCCCGGCCCGAACGAGAAGCTTCCGGGGATCAGGTTGGGGATGGACTTGTCCTTGGAGTCTTGCGACAGCAAGACGGTGTTCTGCAGGAAGATCGACATGCCGATGGCGGAAATCAGCGGGATCAGTCGGTTGCTGTTGCGCAGGGGGCGGTAGGCAACCCGTTCGATGCTGTAGCCATAGGCACTGGTGACGAAGATCGTCGCGACGAAGGCGACGGTCATCAGGATCGGCAGCGAATGGATACCCATCATGGCCAGGCCCGCCAGGGCGATGAAGGCCACGTAGGAACCGATCATGTACACCTCGCCGTGGGCGAAGTTGATCATGCCAATGATGCCGTACACCATCGTGTAGCCGATGGCGATCAAGGCATAGGTGCTGCCGATGGTCAATCCATTAACCAGTTGTTGGAAGAAATGGTAGATCTCAGGCATTACAGCGCTCCTAAAAACCTGATTTGCATTTCGCTGGCGGGGGTAGGCCAGGAAACCGCGGGTGACGGTTTTAAGATTTTCAGGTGAACCCGCCCCCGGATCGCGGGGATCAGGCCCATGAACCTCGTAAAACAAAGCCCACTGCTCGCACAGTGGGCTTCTACGGTCAGCTATTAGTCACGCAGTTACTGAGGGGAGACTTCGGTCTTCGGCTTGCCGAAGTGCCATTCGTAGACCACGAACTTGAAGTCTTTCAGGTCGCCCTTCTCGTCGTACGACAGGGTGCCGGTCGGGGTCTTGAAGGAGCCGGCGTGGATGGCCTCGGCCACCTTCTCGGCGTCTTCGGACTTGGCGGCCTTGATGCCCTGGGCGATCAGCTCGACAGCCGAGTAGGCCGGGAACACGAACGGGCCGCTTGGGTCCTTGCCGTCAGCCTTGATGGCGTCGACGATCTTCTTGTTGGCAGGGTCCGCGTCGAACGACTTCGGCAAGGTCACCAGCAAGCCTTCGGAGGCGTTCTGGGCGATCTGCGAGATGGAGTCGTTGCCCACGCCTTCCGGGCCCATGAACTTGGCTTTCAGGCCCTTTTCCTGAGCCTGGCGCAGGATCAGGCCCAGCTCTGGGTGGTAGCCGCCGTAGTAGACGAAGTCGACGTTGTTCTGCTTGAGCTTCTGGATGATCGAGGAGAAGTCCTTGTCACCGGCGTTCAGGCCTTCGAACACGGCAACCTTGGTGCCTTTGCCTTCCAGGGTCTGCTTGACCGCGGTAGCGATGCCTTCACCGTACTGCTGCTTGTCGTGCAGGACGGCTACCACCTTCGGCTTGACGTGGTCGGCGATGTAGTTGCCGGCAGCCGGGCCCTGGGCGCTGTCCAGGCCGATGGTACGGAAGATCAGCTTGTAGCCGCGGGCGGTGATTTCCGGGGAGGTGGCGGCCGGGGTGATCATGATCACGCCTTCGTCTTCGTAGATGTCGGACGCAGGCTGGGTGGAGCTGGAGCACAGGTGGCCAATCACGAACTTGACGCCGTCGTTGACCACTTTGTTGGCGACTGCAACGGCCTGTTTAGGGTCGCAGGCGTCGTCGTATTCCTTGGCTTCGAGCATCTTGCCATCCACGCCGCCCGCGGCGTTGATATCCTTGATGGCTTGCTTTGCGCCGATGAACTGCATGTCGCCGTACTGGGTCACAGGGCCGGTCTTGGGACCTGCAATCCCGATCTTGATGGTATCGGCGGCAAACGAATGGCTGGCTACCCCTGCCAGAACCATTGCGGCGAACAGCTTGGAAATCTTGATCATAGTGCTCCACTCATTCTGTTGTAATTCTTATAGTCCTGGCGGCCAGGGCTACAGACCGGGCGGGATTTGCGGCGTGGCCATGCCAACGCGCAAGCCCACCTTCCCCCGGAACATGTCCCGGAACTGTACCGGTACAGTGTAGAGCGCTGTTCGAGCGCTTGAAAAGCGGTCGAAAAGTGCCTGCTTCCTGGGTTGTCGCATGGTCGACACAAAGATACAGAAAGGCGCCATCAAACTGCCTGCATCTGCGACCCCGCCCCACAAGTTCGGGATCAATCGACCAAATTACATATTTGAAACCGGGTTTTTCTGCAAAAATGCCGACCTTTTTTATTGGCCGATTTTTGCGGAAACCACCCATGACTGATCAAACAAGCACCCTCTATGCCAAATTGCTTGGCGAGACGGCAATCATCGAGTGGAAAGCGCTGGAGCGTTTCTGGGCCAAGGGTGACCTGATTTGGGTCGACCCGAGCCTCGACCTGATCACCGTTGCCGAGGCGATGGCCGAGAATCGCAGCGAGATCTTCGCCAAGTGGCGTAGTGATGGCACTGTTGGGCCGGTGACCGCCGAGCAGGCCCTGGACCTGCAAAGCCGCGATCCAGAGATCTGGGCGGTGGTGGTTTCGCCGTTCATCGTGATCCAGGTGAAGCCCCCGGCAGAGGCGTGATCGCTTTTGGTGCGCGAAAATGCGCAGCAGCCCCGTTTTGGTGCTCGAAGGCGCTCAAAGCGGGTAGAGGGAAGTAACAATTCGGCGTGGCGGTAACAGTTTACGGGATGCGTAATGGGGGCTGCCTTGCAGCCCTTCGCGGGCATGCCCGCTCCCACAGTCAGATGCTGCTCTTCAGACCAGCGCTGGTCCTGTGGGAGCGGGCGCGCCCGCGAAGGCCGCAAAGCGGCCCGGATCGATATCGAATTTGTCCGGAGTCATTGATGAACTCAAAACTACCTTCGCTTGGATTCGCCGGCATCGGCCTGATGGGCCTGCCCATGTGCCGCCGCCTGTTGGCAGCGGGCTACCCGCTGACCGTGTGGAACCGCAGCCCGGACAAGTGCGCGGCACTGGTCGCCGCCGGCGCGCGCCTGGCCAGCAGCCCTGCCGAACTGTGCCGCGACAGCGACATGCTGCTGCTGTGCCTGGCCGACACGGCCGTGGTCCGCGAAGTGGTGTTCGGCGAGCAAGGCATCGCTCAGGGCGGGCGCAGCGGCCAGTTGCTGATCGATTTCTCCAGCCTGGAGCCAACCGCCACCCGTGAAATGGCCGCCGAACTGGCAGCGCTGTGCGGCATGGCCTGGTTGGACGCGCCAGTTTCCGGCGGCACGCCGGGGGCCGAAGCCGGCACTCTGGCGATCATGGTCGGTGGCGAGGCGGCCGACCTGGAGCGGGCGCGCCCGGTACTGCAGGTACTCGGCCAGCGGGTGACACACATGGGGGCGGTGGGCGCAGGCCAGGTGACCAAGGCCTGCAACCAGATGATCGTGGCCTGCAATGCCTTGGTGATTGCCGAAGTGGTGGCCTTGGCTGAACAGTCCGGGGTCGATGCGACGCTGATCGCCGAAGCGCTGGCGGGCGGCTTTGCCGATTCCAAACCGTTGCAGATCCTCGCTCCGCAAATGGCCGAAAGCCGCTTCGAGCCGATCAAGTGGCACGTGCGCACGCTGCTCAAGGACCTCGATGGCGCGGTCAAGTTTTCCCGCGAGCAAGGCTCGGCGACGCCGCTCAGTGGCCTTGCCGCACAATTGATGCGCCTGCACGCAAGCCAGGGTTACCTGCAAAAAGATCCGGCGACCCTGGTTGAGCTGTATCGCAGCAAGGGCTGAACACACCGCCCTGGTGCTGCAGCCGCTCCAGCAGCGAGCGCAGTTCGGCAAGCGGCTCCGGGCGGCCCAGCAAGTAGCCCTGCAGGTAATCGCAGCCGTGGGCTTCGAGAAACGCCAGCTGTTCGGCGGTTTCCACGCCCTCGCTGACCACCTGCAGATGCAGGGTATGCGCCATGACGATGATCGCCTGGACGATCTCGCGGTCCTTCTGGCTGCCCGGCACATCCTGCAGGAAGCTGCGGTCGATCTTCAGCACGTCCAGCGGCAGGCGCTTGAGGTAGGCCAGTGACGAGTAGCCGGTGCCGAAGTCATCGATCGACAGCGCCACGCCCAGGGCGCGCACGCGCTTGAGCAGGTTGACCGTGCGCTGGATATCACCCATCAGGGCGTTCTCGGTCACTTCCAGTTCCAGCTGCCGGGGTGCGAGCCCGGCGTGGAACAGCGCCTTTTCCACTTCGTTGGGCAGTTCGTCGTGGCTGAGGGTGACGGCCGAGCAATTGACCGTGACCTTTAGGTTGCCATGGCCGTGTCGCTGCAGGTAGGCCAGGTCGGCGCAAGCGTGGCGCAGCACCCACAGGTCGAGGTCGATGATCAGCCCGTTGGCTTCGGCGATGGCGACAAAACGATCGGGCCCAAGCAGGCCGTGTTGCGGGTGTCGCCAGCGCACCAGGGCCTCCAGTTTGGCCACTTGCCTGCTGCGCAGGTCGAAGATCGGCTGGTAGTGCACGCACAGCCCATGCTCCTCGAGCAGGGCCACCCGCAGTTCCTCTTCCAGTTGCAGGGCAATCGAGGCCTGGGTCTTCAGGCTGTCGTTGAAGAAGTTCAGGCTGTTGCGCCCGTTGCCCTTGGACTGGTAAAGGGCGAGGTCTGCATGCTTGAGCAGCTCTTCGGCGGTGGTGCCGTCGTCGGGGAAGATGCTGATGCCGATACTGGTGGTCATGACCATGCGCCGTCCGCCCAGGTTGATGGGCTCTTTCATCCTCTGCATGATGCGCTGGGCCAGATGGCGGGCTTCGTCGCGGTTGTTGAGGCTGGTGACCACGCAGAACTCGTCGCCGCCAAAGCGTGCGACCAGGTCGTGGTTGCGGGTGGCGGCCTTGATGTGGCTGGCGATCACCTTGAGCAGTTCGTCGCCGGCGTCGTGACCGAGGCTGTCGTTGATGCGCTTGAAATGGTCGATGTCGAGGAACATCACTGCCAGGTGGCTTTCCGTGGCCTGGTGTTCGGCCAGGCGTTCGGCGAACACCTGGTTGAAACCGCGGCGGTTTACCAGGCTGGTCAGGGCATCGTAGTGCGCGGCCTGCTGCAACGACGCGCGGGCCTGGTCGAGCTGGCTGAGCAGCACGCTGACCCGGCGCAGGTCGTGCTCCTTGCTTTGCAGCTTCTTGTCGGCCAGCGCAGTACTGACGCTGGCAGCACTGATCAGCAGGGTGATGAAGCCGATGCCCAGCGCCAATTGCAGGCTGTTGTCGCCAGAGGGCAGGCGCAGGGCGGTGTCGGCCGGGATGACCAGGGTCATGGCCGACATCGCGGTGAAGTGGGTGGCGACGATACCGCCGGCCATCAGCAGGCTGGCGCCGTACTTCATGGCCTGGTGCAGGGTACCGCTGCCATGGCGGAAGTAGCGGGCCAGGTACAGCGCGGTCAGGCTGGTGAGCAGGGCAATGGTGGCCGAGGCCAGCAGCAGGCCGGACTGGTAGTACTGGCGGGCGCCGGTTTCCAGGGCGGCCATGCCTACGAAGTGCATCACGATGATACCCAGGCCGATCAGTACCGCACTTTGCAGGTAATGGTGTGTTTGCATCTGGCTGCGGTCGAGGCTGTGCATGGCCAGCCAGGCGACGGCCAGGGCGATGAGCAGCGAAAGGATGGTCAGGGACGCGTCGTAATGCACTTCAACTGGCGCCTGGAAGGCCAGCATGCTGATGAAGTGCATTGCCCAGATGCCACCAGCAAGGCAGCAGGCACCGAGCATGTTCCATTGTCGGTGGGCGGTGGGGTCTTCGCTGTGGGATTGGCGCTCGGCCATGTCCAGGGTGGCGAAGCAGGCCGCACAGGCGACGAAGTAGGCGAGCAGAACCAGGAACGGTTCATGCCTGCAATCAATGACGATGCGCCCGGTTGCCGGCAGGTCGGCGAACAGTTGCAGCCCCAGCCATTCCATGGAATGCCTCATGATCGAGTTTTCACTCGTCTGCGCTACAACCCTGTGCAGACTGTCCAGAGGCAGTATAGGAAGAGGTGTTTAACCCTTCCTGACTAATGGCACATTGATTTCTACGATTTGGTTATGGAACCAATCGCCGCCAAGAATATTGGCTCGCTTTTTTGTAGGAGCGGCCTTGTGTCGCGATGGGCTGCGTAGCAGCCCCAGATTTCTGCACTACCGCAAAAATGCTGGGGCTGCTGCGCAGCCCATCGCGACACAAGGCCGCTCCTACACGGGTGCGGGGAAAGACTAGCCAGCCACCAGCACGCGAATGGCTTCCAGGCGCAGGGCGGCCTTTTCCAGCATCGCCAGGCCCTCTTCGCGCTGCTTGCGCAGCGCTTCGATCTCGCTGTCGCGCACGCTCGGGTTGACCGCTTGCAGCGCGACCAGACGAGCGAGTTCTTCGTCGGCTTCAGCTGTCAGGCGACGCTGGGCCTCGGCCACGCGCTCGACGTGGGCCGGCATGACCTTGGCCTCGCCACTGCTGATGCGCTGGGCAAGCACGTCGCGCTGGGCCTGGACGAACTTGTTGGCGCTGGCGCGCGGCACGCTTTCCAGTTGGTCGTTGAGGGTTTCGAAGGCCACGCGGGACGCCAGGTCGTTGCCGTTGGCGTCGAGCAGGCAGCGCAATGCCGCCGGTGGCAGGTAACGGCCCAGTTGCAGGCTGCGCGGTGCCACCACCTCGCTGACGAACAGCAGTTCAAGCAGCACGGTGCCGGGTTTGAGCGCCTTGTTCTTGATCAGCGCCACGGCGGTGTTGCCCATCGAGCCGGACAGCACCAGGTCCATGCCGCCTTGCACCATCGGGTGCTCCCAGGTGAGGAACTGCATGTCCTCGCGCGACAGCGCCTGGCCACGGTCGTAGGTGATGGTCACGCCTTCGTCGTCGCCCAGCGGGAAGCTGGCGTCGAGCATCTTCTCGCTCGGCTTGAGGATCAGGGCGTTCTCGGAATGGTCTTCGCTGTCGATGCCGAAGGCGTCGAACAGGGTTTCCATGTAGATCGGCAGGGCGAACTGATCGTCCTGTTCGAGAATGTCCTCGACCAGCGCCTGGCCTTCGCCGGCACCGCCGGAGTTGAGTTCCAGCAGGCGGTCACGGCCGGTATGCAGTTCGGCTTCCAGGCGTTCGCGCTCGCTGCGGGCATCGGCCACCAGGGCTTCCCAGGCCTTGCTTTCGCCACCTTCGAGCAGCGGCAGCAGGCGCGGGCCGAACTGGTGCTGCAGGGCGTTGCCGGTAGGGCAGGTGTTGAGGAAGGCGTTGAGGCCTTCGTGGTACCACTGGAACAGGCGCTCTTGCGGGCTGTCCTGCAGGTACGGGATATGCAACTGGATGGTGTGCTTCTGGCCGATACGGTCGAGGCGGCCGATGCGCTGTTCGAGCAGGTCGGGGTGCGCCGGCAGGTCGAACATCACCAGATGGTGGGCAAACTGGAAGTTGCGGCCTTCGCTGCCGATCTCGGAGCAGATCAGCACCTGCGCGCCGAACTCTTCGTCGGCGAAGTAGGCGGCGGCGCGGTCGCGTTCGAGGATGCTCATGCCTTCATGGAACACCGAGGCCGGGATGCCGGAGCGCACGCGCAGGGCGTCTTCCAGGTCCATCGCGGTTTCGGCATGGGCGCAGATCACCAGCACCTTGGTGCGCTTGAGCATCTTCAGGGTGTCGATCAGCCAGTCGACGCGCGGGTCGAAACGCCACCAGCGCTCGTCATCGGCCACCTCGCCCTGGGCCTGGAAGGCGACTTCCGGGTACAGCTCGGCATGTTCGCCGGCTGGTAGGTCGCGGTACTGCTCAGGCGTGGCCAGTGGGTAAGGGTGCAGCTGGCGCTCAGGGAAGCCCTGGATCGCCGCGCGGGTGTTACGGAACAGCACGCGGCCGGTGCCGTGGCGGTCGAGCAGCTCACGGATCAGGCGCGCGCTGGCCTGGGTATCGCCGTCGCTGACCGCGGCCAGCAGGGCTTCGCCTTCGGCACCCAGGAAGCCCTGGATGGTGGCGTGGGCCTTGGGCGACAGGCGGCCTTCGTCGAGCAGTTCCTGTACGGCTTCAGCCACCGGGCGATAGTGCTCGCTCTCGGCGCGGAAGGCGGCCAGGTCGTGGAAACGGTTGGGGTCGAGCAGGCGCAGGCGGGCGAAGTGGCTGTCCTGGCCGAGTTGCTCGGGGGTGGCCGTGAGCAGCAGCACGCCCGGGATCACCTGGGCCAGCTGTTCGACCAGGCCATATTCGGCGCTGACCTGGTCTTCGTGCCAGACCAGGTGGTGGGCTTCGTCCACCACCATCAGGTCCCAGCCGGCGGCGAACAGCGCGTCCTGGGCCTTTTCGTCGTCGACCAGCCACTCCAGGGCCACCAGCGCCAGCTGGGCGTCCTCGAACGGGTTGCTGGCGTCGCTTTCGATGAAACGCTCGGCGTCGAACAGGGCCACCTGCAGGTTGAAGCGGCGGCGCATTTCCACCAGCCACTGGTGCTGGAGGTTTTCCGGTACCAGGATCAGAACGCGGCTGGCGCGGCCCGACAGCAGCTGGCGGTGGATCACCAGGCCGGCTTCGATGGTTTTGCCCAGGCCCACTTCGTCGGCCAGCAAGACGCGCGGCGCGCTGCGGTCGGCGACTTCGCGGGCGATGTGCAACTGGTGGGCGATGGGTTGGGCGCGGCAGCCGCCCAGGCCCCACAGCGCCGACTGCATCTGCTTGCTGGTGTGCTGCAGGGTGTTGTAGCGCAGGCTGAACCACGACAGTGGGTCGATTTGCCCGGCGAACAGGCGGTCGCTGGCCAGGCGGAACTGGATGAAGTTCGACAACTGGGTTTCCGGCAGGGTGCGCGGCTGGTTCTGCCCGTCCAGGCCGTGGTAGACCATCAGCCCGTCGATGTCCTCGACCTCGCGCACGGTCAGCTTCCAGCCTTCGAAGTGGGTGATCTGGTCACCTGGCGAGAAGCGCACGCGGGTCAGCGGCGCATTGCGCAGGGAATACTGGCGGGTGTCGCCAGTGGCCGGGTAGAGCACGGTCAACAGGCGGCCATCCTGCGCCAGGATGGTACCCAGGCCGAGCTCGGCTTCGCTGTCGCTGATCCAGCGTTGCCCCGGTTGATACTGCTGCGCCATACTGCCTGAACTCCCGCGATGAAAAAGCCGGTTATGTTAACGGATCGGCCGGTCAGACCAAAGTGCCGAGCGCATCGAAAGGTGCCGAAGTGCGATAGGTAGCAACAGTCTAGCCGCTTCATCGCCCCCCACCGTGCTGCCGACGAGGGCCCCGGATCAACATGTCTGCCAAGCACCGCTGGATCAGCACTTCGATGGCCGTGGGCAGCCTGTTGCTGCTGGCCGCCTGCGAGCAGAAAAACTTCGAGACCTTGCCCGCCATCCCGATCGAGCAGCTCGAGGTACTGGGTGTGCAGACACCGATCAAGAGCGTGCACTTTCGTGACCGCGACGGTGAAGGCCTGCTGGTATTGAGCCGCAGCGATGGCCAGGCCAGCGACCCGGAAAGCGAGCAGGAAGTGGACAAGGTGGTACTCAAGGCCACGCTGTACGGGCGCACCGCCGAAAACGACGCGTTCAAGGCGCGCTGGCAGATCGAACAGGAAACCACCTGCCCGGGCCTGGACCTGGACGTGGACTTCTATAACGACGTAAGCGATGTCGGCGACCTGAACAAGGACGGTGTCGCTGAGGTGACGGTTGCCAGCCACGCCTTCTGCGGCGGTGGCATCGACCCGCACGACATCGCCATCGAGATGCGCGAAGGGCAGGCCAGCTACAGCATCACCGGCCAGTCGCTGATCACCCCGGCGGGTGAAGAGCCGATCGGCGGTGAGCGTGAGGACAGCGCTTCGCTCAAGGCCGCGCCGCAGGTGCTGCGCGAGCACATGGACGCGGTCTGGCAGCAGGTGTACAAGCGGCCCTGGAGCGAGGCCAGCCCGCCAAGCGACGACGACCCTGACGACGAAGCCGAATAAGTGTTGTGCCTGCCATCAAGGTAAGCCCGCGCCTGCCGATACAGGGGGCATAGGAGAACGTCCATGCTGCCACCGATCATTCCGCTCAGTGCCGCGCCGGTGACCTCGCAACAGGACCCGGTCAAGCCGACACCCGACATCAAGCCGGTGGTGCCGACGCAGCCTGCATCCGGTGAAAGTGCCATCGACCTCAAGCACCAGCGTGACCCGCAGGAGCAGGCGCTGCTGCTGCGCGACGAGCAGCGCCGCCAGCAGCAACGCCGGCAGAAGGGCGACGACGAACGCTACAGTGCGATGCCCGGTGACGAGGTCAACGCCGACAACACCGTGCCGGTGGCGCCGTTGATGGGCGAGCATGTACGCCAGGGGCTGCTGGTGGACATCGAAGTCTGACATGGGGCTGGTCAGCGCCAGCGCCTGGCTTCATCATGCAAGTCTCAGTTGATCGTCGAGCCCACCCATGAGCCAAGACAACCTCATCGATTTCGATGCCGAACGCGCCAAGCGCGTCCACGACCTCAAGGAAAAGCGCCTGAACGAGATGCGCAATGCGTTCGAGCAGGCCCTGCCGTTGAACACCGCCAAGAAAAAGAAGCCCAAGGGCAAGCCGAAGAAGCGCTGAAACTTGACGCAGGTCAACCCTGCACCCGCCTCGCGTGCCCGGCCCCGGGCACCATTGACACCGATCAATTTTCCCCGCCCCCACATTGGTTAACTTGCACCCATCGGACAACGGCAAACGAATGGGGAGGCCAGCATGTTCTTCGACAACGTGGTTATCGCCGGAGTGATAACGGTCGGGTTGATGGTCGTCTTCTTTGCCGGTCTGGGCATTTTCATCTGGAAGGACTCGAACAAGCGCAAGCCGCGCTGACCTTCCGGGTACACGAGCACGCAAGGCATTTAGGGCGACTTCGGTCGCCCATTTTTTTGCCTGCAATTTTGGTGTTGCCTGTCCCGGCCCTTTCGCAGCACAAGGCTGCACCTACACAGTATCTGTAGGAGCAGCCTTGTGCTGCGAAAGGGCCGGGACAGGACCATCTGCACCTCATAAAGATGATTAGCTAGCTAATTAATCGTTTCCGCTTTATCCTTCCCCCCATTGTCTATCTTTCTACAAGACCATCCCCGCAAGGTCCGTCTCGTGCCCATCACCCTCCAGGCCCTGTTCGCCCCCAGCAGCCTCGCCCTCAAGTTCGCCATCAAGACCCTGCTCGGTGGCGGCCTGGCGCTGTGGCTGGCGATGCGCTGGGGCCTGGAGCAACCGTCCTGGGCACTGATGACCGCTTTCATCGTCGCCCAGCCGTTGTCGGGCATGGTGGTGCAGAAGGGCCTGGCGCGGTTGGCCGGTACCTTGGTCGGCACGTTTGCGTCGGTGCTGTTCATCGGCCTGTTTGCCCAGACCCCATGGCTGTTCCTGCTCATCTTGGCCCTGTGGCTGGCCCTGTGCACCGCCGCCTCCACCCAACTGCGCAGTGCCTGGGCCTATGCCTTCGTGCTGGCAGGCTACACCGCGGCGATCATTGCCCTGCCGGCCATCGACCACCCGTTGCAGGTGTTCGACCAGGCCGTGGCGCGCTGCACCGAGATCTGCCTGGGCATCTTCTGTGCCACCGCCAGCAGTGCCTTGCTCTGGCCCATGCGGGTAGAGCAGCAACTGGGCGGGCAGGCCCGCCAGGCCTGGCAGAACGGCCTGCAGGCCGCCAGTGCCATGCTGGGTGGCGAAGACGAGGCGCGCAAAGGCCTGCTGGAAAGCCTGGGGCGTATCGTTGCCATCGACAGCCAACGCGAACACGCCTGGTTCGAAGGCAACCGCGGGCGCCAGCGCGCTCGTGCCATTCGTGGCCTGAGCCAGAAACTGATGGTGCTGTTG
Source organism: Pseudomonas sp. UYEF17 (assembly GCF_040546125.1). Lineage (NCBI taxonomy): Bacteria > Pseudomonadati > Pseudomonadota > Gammaproteobacteria > Pseudomonadales > Pseudomonadaceae > Pseudomonas > Pseudomonas sp. UYEF17. Next base: position 11,166 of record NZ_JBEPNE010000003.1, on the reverse strand, counting down.
CGCATTTCCCGTTCGGTGCGCCGGCAGTGGCGGCAACTTGATGAGCGCGAGGCCGAACGCCTGGCACACTGGCTGGAGGAAGTGCGTGCACTGCTGGGCAAGCCCGACCAGCCGAACCTGTTGTTGCTGCGCCAGCGCATCTGGGATGCTGCCCACGATGAACAGATCAGCCCGGCGGAGCACTTCTGCCTGGCGCGCATCGCGCTGCTGCTGGATTACGCCATGGCTGCCAGCCAGGCGCTGGACGATGTGGAGGCGGGCAGGGCGCCCAAAGATGTGTCCCAAGGCCTGGCCGCGCACCGCGACTGGTCGCTGGCTTTGCTGTTCGGCTCACGCAGTGCGCTGGCCTTTCTGGTAATGAGTGGCTTCTGGCTGGCCACCGCATGGCCTTCGGCACCAGGTGGCCTGGTGCTGACCTGCGTGGTCTGCAGCCTGTTCGCCAGCCGCGAGAACGGCGCGCAGATCGGCCTGAGCTTCCTGCGTGGGATTTTCCTGGCGATACCTGCGGCGTTTCTGGTCGGGCAGATTCTGCTGCCGCAATGGAGCAGCTTCGCCATGCTCTGCCTGGGCATGGGCGTGCCGCTGTTTCTTGGTGCGCTGGGCATGGCTCACCCGCGGACCGGGGCCACGGCCACCTCCTATTGCCTGCATTTCATCGTGCTGGTGTCGCCGCTCAACGCCATGCAGTTCGGCGTGGCCACCATGCTCAACAGTGCCTTGGCCATGCTCGTGGGTGTGTCGGCAGCGGTGATGGCCTTCCGTTTGTTGGTGTTTCGCCACCCGGCCTGGTTGGGCCGGCGCCTGCGTGCGGCGACTCAGAACGACCTGGTGCGCCTGACCCGGCGCGACCTGCGCGGGGCCGACAGCTGGTTTGGCGGGCGCATGGCCGACCGCCTGATGCAACTGGCGCGGCATGCCGGCGAACTGCCCGAGAGCGAACGCAAGCGCTGGGACGACGGCCTGCACGGCCTGGATATCGGCGACGAACTGGTGCACCTGCGCATGTGCCTGGCGGTTGCCCAAGCCCCGTTGGGGCGGGCCGAGCGCGAATACCTGCAGCAGGTAGAAGCCATGCTGGCCAAGGGGCCGGCGCCCGGGCGAGGTCAGCGCCTGGATGCTGCCAGCGAACAGTTCATTGGCGCCTTGCGCCGTCTACCCTCAAGCGATCCGCTGCGGTTGGCCGAAGGGGCGGTGCTGCAACTGCAGAAGAGCTGGGGCAAGTGGTGCCGCTGGCAGGAGGAAGCCCATGGGGTTGCGTGAGTGGGAAGTGGGCGGCGTGCTGTTCAGCCCCTTCCTTGTTTATGTGTTGCTGGCGCTGGTGCTTACCGGGTTGTTGCGTCTGCTGGTGCAGGCCACGCCGTTGGGGCGCTGGATCTGGCATGAAGCGCTGTTCGACGCGGCGTTGTTCGTTTGTGTGTTGTTCCTGGTGGTGCGACTGCTGGGAGCTTTATAAAGGAGTGTTTCGATGCGTGCGGCCGTACGTACCCTGGTCACCTTGTGTGTGGTGGCCCTTGCCGTGTTCGCCGGCTATCAGCTGTGGCAGTACTACATGCTTACCCCCTGGACCCGCGATGCCCGTGTGCGCGCCGATGTGGTGGTGATCGCCCCTGATGTGTCCGGCTGGGTGCGCGAGCTGAAGGCCCGTGACAACCAGCAGGTCAAGGCCGGCGACCTGCTGATGAGCATCGACCGCGAACGCTTCCAGGCGGCCTTCGACCAGGCCAGCGCGGTAACCGAGACCCGCAGCCAGCAACTGCGCCTGCGCGAGCGTGAAGCGGCCCGGCGTACCGCCCTGGGGCCGGAGGCGATCAGTGCCGAATTGCGGGAAAACGCCCAGATCAATGCGGCCATCGCCCGTGGTGAGCTGCATGAGGCCGAGGCACAGTTGCAGGTTGCCAGAATCAACCTGGCGCGCAGTGAAGTGCGGGCACCGCGCAGCGGGCATATCACCAACCTGCGCCTGGCCGAGGGTAACTATGTGAACACCGGGGAATCGGTGATGGCCCTGGTGGACGATTCAACCTTCTATATCCAGGCCTACTTCGAGGAAACCAAGCTGCCGCGCATTCGTGTGGGGGATGCGGTGAAGGTCTGGCTGATGGGCGCAGGCGAGCCGATGCAAGGGCATGTGGAAAGCATCAGCCGTGGTATCACCGACCGCAACAGCAACCCCGACAGCCAGTTGCTGCCGGAGGTTGAACCGACCTTCAACTGGGTGCGCCTGGCGCAGCGGATACCGGTGAGGATCCGCCTCGACCAGGTGCCGGAGGGCGTGACCCTGAGTGCGGGGATGACGGCCAGTGTGCAGGTGCATGAGGAGCAGAATCGGCCGTGAGGGCCAAGGGGGCTGCTGAGCAGCCCATCGCGACACAAGGCCGCTCCTACAGGCGATCGCGTATTCCCCGTGCGATTGCGTATTCTTGTAGGAGCGGCCTTGCGTCGCGATGGGCCGCAAAGCGGCCCCAGATTCTCGATTTCAGAGGAACATCCCGCCTGAAACCTCCAGCCGTTGCCCGTTGATCCAGCCATTGCCATCTTCCAGCAACAGCGCAATCGCTGCTCCGATATCATCCGGCAGGCCCACGCGCCCCAGCGCCGTGTTGCCGGCAATGTATTCATTCACCTGGCGGTTGTCCCGCACCACGCCGCCGCCAAAGTCCGTCTCGATCGCCCCCGGCGCCAGAATGTTCACGCGAATACCACGCGCGCCCAGTTCCTTGGCCTGGTAGCGGGTCAGCACCTCCATCGCCCCCTTCATCGCGGCATAGGCGGCATACCCCGGCAGCGCAAAGCGCGCCAGGCCAGTGGAAATGTTGACGATGCGACCATTGTCGACCAGCAGCGGCAGCAGGCGCTGGGTGAGGAAGAACGGTCCTTTCAGCTGGATGTTCAGCAACTGGTCGAACTGCGCCTCGCTGGTTTCGGTGTATGGCACGTTCAAGCCGATCCCGGCATTGTTCACCAGAAAATCGAAACGCTCGCGACCGAAGTGTTGCTGCAAGGTTGCCCCCAGGCGTTCGGCGAAGCCGGCAAAGCTGGCGCTGTCGCTGACGTCCAGTTGCAACATGGCGGCCTTGACCCCGGCCTGCTCCAGCCGCACGGCCACGGCCTGGGCTTCCTCGGCCTTGCTGTGGTAGGTGCCGATGACATCGATGCCGCGTGTGGCCAGGTGTTCGGCAGTGTTGCGGCCCAAGCCGCGGCTGGCGCCAGTGATCAGGGCAATCTTGCGGGTCATGGTGAAAACCTCATGGTGGGCTGATGAGCACAGGTTATTGGTCGGTGTTGTGCTGTTAAATCCAGCAAATATGGAAATACTGTTCGGTAAAACCGGATAGACGAGGTTCAAGTGAACAAGCTGGAGTTGCTGCGCACCTTTGTGCGGGTGAGCGAGGTCAGCAGTTTCACCCTGGCTGCCGAGAGCCTGGGGCTGCCCCGTTCGACCGTGTCGGAGCAGGTCAGGGCGCTGGAGCGTTTGCTGGGTACGCAGCTGTTCAACCGCACCACCCGCCGGGTGCAGGCAACCCAGGATGGCGCCTTGCTGTACGAGCGCAGCAAGGACCTGCTGTCGGGCATGGACGAGATCGAGAGCCTGTTCTGCGCCGACGACGCCGAGCTGGCCGGGCGCCTGCGGGTCGACCTGCCGACCATGATGGCCCGTCGGGTCATCATCCCGGCGCTGCCGCAGTTTCTGCAGCGCTTCCCGCGCCTGGAGGTGGAGCTCAGTTGCACCGACCGCCAGGTCGACCTGCTGCGTGAAGGCTTCGATTGTGTGATGCGCATTGGTGCCCTGCATGACCTGGACGTGGTGGCGCGCCCGGTCGGGCAACTGAGCATGCGCAACTGTGCCAGCCCTGCCTACCTGGCCCGTCATGGCGTGCCGCGCACGCTGCAGGACCTGGCCGAGCACCACCTGGTGCACTACGTGCGCACCCTTGGGGGGCGCAGTGCCGGTTTCGAATACCTGCAGGGCGGTGAACTGCACTTCCAGGCCATGGCCGGAGTGGTCACGGTCAACAATGCCGAGGCCTACTCGGCGGCCTGCCTGGCCGGGCTGGGGTTGATCCAGGTGCCGGCGGTGGGCGTGGCCGAGCACCTGCAGCGCGGTGAGCTGGTTTCGGTACTGGAAGGCTGGCAGGCCCCGGCCATGCCCGTGTCACTGCTGTATGCCCGGCAACGGCACGTGCCACGCCGGGTGCAGGCCTTCATGCAGTGGCTGGGCGAGGTGCTGCATTCGCAGGTTGACGGTGACCGCTGATCGATGAAAAGCGTGGCGCCTGTGCGACGGCTTGCGTTAGGCTGCCAGTCACGAGTTGCCCGGCAGAGGCAACCACCCCCGCCTGGCGTGCGTATCTTCCGATTTCATTGCGAGGTTACGTCATGGCCATCACTTCCCAGGACATCTGCAACGCTGCCGACCAGCTCAAGGGCTTCGTCGGTTTTCATGGCAAGCGCGGTGTGCACATCGTGCGTTTTTCCGAAGATTCGTTCGGCATGGACGTGGCCGACGCCAGCATCACGCCCTGCAGCGAGTTTGTCTGGCGGCCCGAGCAAGGGCAGCGCATGGCCCTGTGCCGCGAACGGCTGGCGCTGTTGCTGGAGCAGCATGTGGATGACCGTTTGAACATCGGTGAACCGCTGCGCACCTACCTGCGCCGGCGCGACCTGCCGGAAATCGTGGCAGAGCGCAGCTTGCAGCGGGATTCCGCTCTGTAACAGCGGAGTAACTGCCTCGCTCGAATACCGAAAACCTGCACCATCACTGTGGGCGCGGGTTCACCCGCGAACACCGGCGAAGCCGGTGCCATATACCGAGTTGCATTTTTCGCGGGTGAACCCGCTCCCACAGGGGATGTGCAAGTATCAAACCTGCACAAGACAGTTACGTCCGCGCGCTACAGGTAGGGCGCCGAACGCTGGGATGCCTGCTGCAACAACGCCTCGAGCCCCGCACTGTCCAGCGGCTTGCTCAGGTAATAGCCCTGCACTTCATGACAGCGGTCCTTCTGTAGTGCCCTGAGCTGCTGCTCGCTCTCCACCCCTTCGGCCGTCACCGTCAGCCCCATCGCTTCGCCCAGGTTGATGATGGCCTGGACCACGGCGCGGTCGCTGCCAGCGGTGTTGTTCAGCCCGCCGATGAAGCGTTTGTCAATCTTGATGCTGTCGAACGGGTAGGTGCGCAGGTAGCCCAACGACGAGTAGCCGGTGCCGAAGTCGTCCATGTTCAGGCGCACGCCCAGCTCCTTGAGCGACAGCATGGTGCCCAGCGCGCCTTCGATGTCATTGAGCATCACGTTCTCGGTAATTTCCAGCTCCAGGCGCTGGGCAGGGAAGGCGGTTTCCAGCAGGATCTCGCGTACATCGGCCACCACATCGCTGCGCAGGAACTGCGCCGGTGACAGGTTCACGGAAACCAGTACATCGGCGGGCCAGTCATGGGCGGTGCGGCAGGCTTCGCGCAGCACCCAGCGGCCCAGCGCAACAATGATGTCACTCTGTTCGGCCAACGGAATGAAGGTGTCCGGCCCCAGCAACCCCTCCTGCGGGTGCTGCCAGCGCAGCAAAGCCTCGACCGCGACGATGCGCAGGTCGCTGAGGCGATAGCGCGGCTGGTAGTGCAGCTCGAATTCCTGGTTGCGCAGGGCCCGACGCATGTCGTTCTCCAGTTGGCGGCGGTACTGGATCTGCTGGTTCATTTCGGCTGCGAAATAGCGCCAGGTGCACTTGCCGTCGGCCTTGGCCTGGTAAAGGGCGATATCGGCGCAGCGGATCAGCTCGCCGGCATCGAAGCCCTGGGTACGGGTCTGGGCGACACCGATACTGGCGCCAACATGCAGGGGCTGGTTATCGAAGATGATCGGTTGCTGCAGCAGGCTGATCAGGCGCGCACAGAAGCGGTCGATCTCGCTGCGGTTGTCCATGCCGCCGAGCACCAGGAGGAACTCGTCGCCGCCCAGGCGCGCGACCAGGTCGCCATCGCGGGTGCTGTCGCGCAGGCGTGTTGCTACCTCCTGCAGCACGGCGTCACCGGCGGCATGGCCGAGGGAGTCGTTGATCGGCTTGAAGTTGTCCAGGTCCAGCAGCAGCAAGGTCAGTGGCGGCGAATCACTGCCGCGCAACAAGGCCTGCTCGAGGTGCCGGGCGAGCTTGTTGCGGTTGGCCAGCCCGGTCAGCGGGTCGTGCAGCGACAGGTGCTGGATGCGCGCATGAGCGTCGACTTCGTCGGTGATGTCGCTGGCGGTGCCGCGAAAACCGACGGGCTTGCCGTCGTACCAGATGGCGCGGGCCGATATCCGGCAGTAGCGGTTCTGGCCATTCTGGTCGCGGTAGGTGCAGCGCAGGTTGGCCAGTTGTTGCGGGTCGACCGCGGCCAGGGCATCCAGCCACGGCGAGAGCGGCGTGGTATCGCAGGCCAGCAACTGATTGAGCGGGTGGCCTAGCCAGTCGTCCACCGGGTAGCCGGTGACATTGACGAAGCGTTGCGAAAGGTAGGTCAGGCGTTGTTGCCGATCGGTTTCCCAGATCCAGTCGGAGGCCGACTCGGCCACTGCGCGAAAACGCTGCTCGCTGGCCTCCAGGGCCTGGTTGCTCTGCTGCAGATCGGCGAGCGTGAGGTCGATCGCCCGCGAACTGCGCAAGGCATGGCGGAACAGGTACAGCATGACTAGGCCGAGTATCAGCAAGGCACCCGCCAGCGGCGGCAACACCGCACGCAGCAACTGCTGCCCTGGCAGCGGGCTGCTCCAGGACAGGTGGTAGCCGGTATCGCCGAGGTCGATGCGCAGGTGGCCGTGCTCCCCCACATCATCGTTTTCCACGTGCATGCCGGTCAGGCCGGCACCGCTGCTCAGCTGTGCCAGCTTTTCCTCGGTGAGCTGGTCGACGAATAGCATCACCGGCGCCTGGCGCACCTCGCTATCGGTGACATCCCGGTCCGGGCGCACCGCCGCGGCACTGAGCACTGCCGGCCAGCCGTTGAACAGGACGAAACGGGTGATCTGTTCACGTGGGATGGCTGCCGCCCGGGCCTGGTCGATGATTGGCTGCAGCGCTGCATCAATATAGGTATTGGCCGCCGCCTGGGTCGGCTGGCCTTTGAACAAACCGTAGGTGGTGCGAGCGTCCTCCACCACGAACACCCCTTCATAGCCGCTGGCGCTGTAGAGCGACTCGCCCACGTTCTTTTCTTCGTAGGCCCATTTCCAGTCGGCCTGGCCCGCCAGGTGTTCGAAGGCAGCATCCCACACGGCGTAGCTGGACAGGAACTGGCGCGAGGCGAGCAGCCGTTGCTCCAGCGCCTTGGTTGCCTGCGAGGCACTGCGCTGGCGCTCCTGATGGTCAAGAGTACCCGCGATATTGAACAGGGCGCCGAGGATGATCAGGCAGGCCAGGCCGAAAACTGCGCTGAAGCCGGCAATCAGGCGACGCACCTGGAAGCGTGGTGTGGGGCTGGCGGGTGGAAGGTTGGCGGTCCTGGCCATGCGCGAGCGGCTCCTTCAGGCAGCCTCCCGCCAGTTAGTCAGGAAGGAGGTTCAATCAGGATAGGCCAGCCTGAGCGCCGCAGCGTCTCTGTGGGCAAAATTGACCTGGTCGCGCCCGGCATGCTTGGCGGTGTACAGCGCCTTGTCCGCCTGTTCGAGCCAGTGTTCGGGTGACTCCAGGTCGGCCTCGAATGCCGAAAGGCCGATGCTCAGGCTGATGCGCAGGTGCGGCAACTGCGGGTTGCGGTAGCTGGCGACCTGCTCGCGCAGGCGCTCCATGGCCTGGCAGGCTTGGGCCTCGCTGGTGTCCGGCAGGATCACGCAGAATTCGTCACCACCGTAACGCCCGGCCTGGTCGCCTTCGCGCAGATTGCGCCGCAGCTCGGCGCCGAGCTGGCGCAGCACACAGTCGCCGACCACGTGGCCGAAGGTGTCGTTGATGGTCTTGAAGTGGTCGATGTCGATCAGGGCAATCACCGCGTGCCCCTGTTGCTGCTGGCAAGCCTGGAACTTCAGCAGCAGCAGGTCTTTCCAGGCGCCGTGGTTGAGCAGACCGGTCAGGCTGTCGGTAAGGCTCAGGGTGCTCAGCCGGCGCTTGTGGTCGGCCAGCTTGATCGCCAATTGGTAGCAGACCCAGCCCAGCGCCAGCGGGTAGAGGGTCAACATCGGCAGGCATGCATAGACCTGCAGGGGCGTCGCGTTCAGTTGCAGGCCGGGGCCCAGCAGCAGGATGGCGACGAGCATGCCCGTCAGCTGGGCCAGCACCCCGCGAACGACCATGCGTTTGCCGCCGGCGGCGACGTTGTTCATGGTCATCATCGACAGCACGGTCACGCTGGGCAATGGATTGAAATGCATGGCGGCGGTCCAGAACCCACCCATCAGGGAGTCCAGCACCAGGTTGCGCTGTTCTGCCTGGTAGGGCATGGCCGAACGGGCGGCCCACAGGTAGGCCACATGCGGCCACACCAGGCCGTTGAACAGTACCAGCAGCCATGCCCAGGTGGGCGGTGACAGCGGCGCCATGGCGGCCATGACGCTGAACAGGCCAATCCCCAGGCCGATGACCCGCGGCAGGTAGATGCGTTTGGCGAATGAAAGTCCTTTGCCGCTGCGTTTATCCATATTGGTCATCGTTCTTCTGCTGAAGCACCGTTTATCGCATAACTCGCATGAATATTGTTGAACAGTGTTTCATCGACGAAAAATGACCTTACAAGCCAATTCACGGTTGATCCGATCACTGTGGGGTAACATGAAGGCTTTCCTGTTGCTCGGAGTGTTGCTGATGGTCCCTTTGGCCAACCCTGCCGGCGAGCCGGCGCCTCAGCGGGAAGGGCGCTTTCACAATCAGGCGTCGTTGCCACAGGATGGCGTATTGAAGAAACTGCGCATCGGGCTCAAGTACCTGTTCCTGCGCAAACCGCCGGAAACCCGGCCGGCCACACCGGTCAGCCTCCAGCCCATGACCCGCCAACAGGTGCTCGATGCGCCCGACCGCAGCCTTTGGCGCCTGGGCCATTCCACGGTATTGCTCAAGCTGCGCGGGCGCTTCTTTATTACCGACCCGGTATTCGCCGAGCGCGCCTCGCCGGTGCAGTGGGCCGGCCCACTGCGCTTCCATGCGCCGCCCCTGGCGCTGGACCAGTTGCCGCCGTTGGCTGCGGTGGTACTGTCCCACGATCACTTCGATCATCTTGACGAACAGGCGATTCGCCAACTGGCATCGCGCACCAGTGTGTTCCTGGCGCCGCTGGGCGTAGGCAACCTGCTGATGACCTGGGGCGTAGCACCGGCAAAGGTGCGGCAGCTGGACTGGTGGCAGGAAAGCGAGGTCGAGGGCGTGCGCTTTGTCGCCACCCCGGCTCAGCACTTTTCCGGGCGTGGGCTGCTGGACAGCAACCGGACCTTGTGGGCGTCGTGGGTGATCGTCGACGAGGATGTGCGGGTATTCTTCAGTGGCGATACCGGCTACTTCGATGGGTTCAAGCAGATTGGCGAGCGCTTCGGGCCGTTCGACCTGACCCTGATCGAGACCGGGGCCTACAACGTCGCCTGGCCCGATGTGCACATGCAGCCGGAGCAGAGCCTGCAGGCCCATCTGGATCTACGCGGGCGCTGGCTGTTGCCGATTCACAACGGCACCTTCGACCTGTCCATGCATGGCTGGCAGGAGCCGTTCGAGCGCATCCTGGCGTTGGCCAACCAGGCGCAGGTGCGTCTGAGCACGCCGCAGATGGGGGAGCGGGTCAGCCTTGACTCTCCGCACGCCGGGCAGAACTGGTGGCAGCCGCGGCCCGTGCGTCAGCGCGGCCAGGCGAACGAGCGCGTGGTGGCGGCACGCTGAAGTTCATTTGTTGCCGTTGTTGCGGCGCGGGGAGGGTGGCTGGTCCTCTTTCAGTAGTCGTGAGGGCGGTTTGCCGCTGTCGCTGCGCACCTGTGCATGGCTGATCAAGCCGAAGATGAAGCTGCCGCCGATGATGTTGCCCGCCAGAGTTGGCAGGGCGAACTCCAGCCAGAAGCTGCGCCAGGTTTCATCGCCGGCCCAGACCAGATAGGACACCTCGACCGAGCCGACCACGATATGGGTGAAGTCGCCCAGGGCCATCAGGTAGGTGATCATCAGGATGATCCAGATCTTGGCATGTTCCATCGATGGGATCATCCAGACCATTGTGGCGATCATCCACCCCGATACGATGCCTTTGGCGAACATCTGGCTGATATCGTTCTTCATGACCTTGCGGCCCACCTCCAGGAAGGCCACATCGGTCTTGCTGTCGAAGATCGGCAGTTCCAGCATTACCCAGGCCACCAGCAAGGTGCCGGCGAGGTTGCCAAGCAGTACAACGCCCCAAAGGCGCAGCAGGCGCCCGAAGTTGGCCAGGGTGGGGGCGGTCATTACCGGCAACACGGCGGTCAGGGTGTTTTCGGTGAACAACTGCTGACGCGCCAGTATCACTGCAAGGAAGCCTGCGCTGTAGCCGATGCTGGCGATTACCTGAGCGCTGTCCCCCTCTGGCAGGCGAGCATAGAAAAGGCCCATGGCCATGAGCGACAGCCCCATGGACAAGCCTGCGGCCAGTGCCGACCACCACAGTGCGGCGAGTGTACGTTCCAGTTCCTGGTCGCCCTGGTAACGAATGATCTCGTGCAGTACTGCCGCGCGGGGCGGCTGGCTAAGGCTGACTTCCTGCTCCTCGTCCGCCGACAGGCCCGGGGTTTTCTCGCTTTGCGCATCGCTCATGGCCGCTACGCTCCGTGGGGGTGTTTCTCTACAGATTCGCGGCGCTTTCATTAGTTGCCGGCGAGGAGACAAACGCCGGCAGAAAGTTTTTTCAGATCAAGGTGTTGACTCTGATTTCAAAGCGCGTATTATTCGCCTCCTCGCAGCGATGAACGCTTCGAGGCGAGCGGTAAGTTGTTGAGGTTGAAGGGTTTCGAAAGAAACCAGCTGTAAAAAACTTCAAAATAAACGCTTGACAGCAAATGAGGAAAGCGTAGAATGCGCGCCTCGGTTGAGACGAAAGGCTCTTAACCAAACGCTCTTTAACAAATCGAATCAAGCAATTCGTGTGGGTGCTTGTGAGTACGGACTGACAGTCACAAAGATTATCAGCATCACAAGTGACCATGCGAGAAATCACATAGTCATTTGAGATTGCTGAGCCAAGTTTAGGGTTTCTTA